>CAXUBB010000337.1:0-6136 GCA_964249105.1 uncultured Bryobacteraceae bacterium
GTTTCGTTATTTTCCAGGGCACTCCTATCTACAAGGCGATAGTCAGATCTTCGTGCCGATGCTCGAACGGCTTGACGCGCCCGGCTTTCTTTCTCGCGATCCCGTGGCGGTCAGCCCGCACCTGACTTACACAATCTACGACGAAGCGACTCTCTTTTTGCACCGGCTCACGAGGCAGAGTTTTGAAACGGTGCTGCTGGCGCAGTTGCTCCTGAGCCGCGCCGCTGCCTTGCTTGGCGTCTTTCTGCTGATCCTTTCGGCGGGTTGCCAGCCCGGCTACGCGGTTCTGCTTGCCGCGCTGATTAACTTGGGCGCCGCGCTGCCGGGCCTTGATGAGCTGCTGATCGGCCGGGAGCCTGTCCCGCACGTCCTAGCGTTTTGTTTTACGCTGTTGGCCCTCGGTTCTCTGGCGCGGGAAAAACCGCTGCTGGCGGGTTTGGCGGGAGGAATCGCGCTTGTCTATCACCCTCCCATGGCTGCCCTTTTCTGGCTATTGGCATTCCTACTGTTTTTTGATCGCAAACTGCGTCCTCTCGTGCGGCCCATGCTGCCGATCTTTGTGGTATTTGCCCTGCTGCTCGCTAATCTGGCGCAGCTTCAGCCGGGCGTTGTGGAGGTCCAAACCTTCTTCAGCCGGATCTCTGAGCAATGGTCCCGTTTACAGCATCAACAAACGCCTTCAGTCTGGATTTCAACATGGACTGCCCGATTTATTTGGCTTTACCTGGCTGTCTTTGGTTTAGAAATTTATGCGACAGCGCGAGTCTGGCCGCTGTTGAACCGGCAGAATCGATGGCTATTCGTGGTTCTTCCGTCATGCGGCCTCTTAAGCGTGCCTCTTTCCGCGCTTCTTCTCGGGTATTTGCGTTGGTCGCTGATTTCGCAGCTTCAACCGGCCCGGACTCTTCTATTCACAGTGGCGTTGGCGTCCACCGTTTTTGCTATCGCCGGGACCCAAGCACTGCGAAAGAGAAAATGGCTCGAAGCGTGTTCGTGGCTTTTGATTATCGCGCTGATGCCGCTTGGTTCCGCTGCACTTCGATTTACCGCGAAGAGCGCGGAGCCGACTGGGGTGGAGGAAGTGGCGGCGTGGGCGCAAGCGAACACTTGGGGAAGTTCGATGTTCCTGTTCCCCGATGCGGACCGCGCTCTTTACCCAGGCATATTCCGGGCGCAATCGGTCCGCGCCGTGTACGTGGACTGGAACAGCAGGCAACTTATCAAGTACTTCGAAAAGTTCGCTCTCGAATGGGACCGGCGCTGGCGGGAGACGATGAACGGAACCTATTCCCCTGAGCGCTTGCAAAGCTTTCGAGCGCTTCCCATCGACTACTACGTCCTACAGCGCCGCCATCAATTGACAGGCGCGGTTCCGGTTTTCGCAAATAAGAACTTCGTCGTGTATGACGCTCAAGATTTGAAGAAATAGGACAGCGCTTCTCCATTTATGTTGGCGCTTCGCCGATAATTGGCGCCTTCTCCGTTCAACACGTCTGTCACTTCCGAAACAGTCAAATAATGAAGAGGAGCGGATGTATCAATTCTCTGCACTACGTTCGCCAAGCCAACGAGCATCTCCCGCTCTGCTCGCGTCATCTGCTCGTTGGCAAGTACTCCCTGATTTTCAAAAATGAGAAGAATCTGCTGGGCGGTGCGCTTTTGCTGACCATGGTAAAACTCCCTGAGAAGAAGAGAGGAAGTCCGCACAGGCGTTGTCCCGAGCAAAAAGATAGCTTGACAGGGATAAAGTACGCCTCCTGCTAGGATTCGCCGGGAAATGTGGTCGGTAGCCAAGGCATGAACCCCTGCGCACAGCGGGAGAGACCAAGCCGATCCGGCAAGAGCCTGTTCAAGAAGGGCATACTTGGGTTCCGGCGCGGGGCGCGGGTCAACCGCGAGGCGTTGTTCCACTTCAGCAAGCAACTGCTCTGCCGAGCAGCAACTGTTTCCGCAAACCACAAGCCCGTGATTTCCCAACACGAAGACATTCGTTTCAGGAAGACGCGCGAGAGCCTCCTCGATTTTTTTCGCGAGAGCAATGCCGGACGGTGTGTAGGGAATCCACCGCCAAGCGAGTCCAGAAAGGCGGGCGCTCAGTTGCCGTGGCCCATCCTCTCTTACAGCCCAGGAGAGTGCGTTGACTGAATGAACATGAACAACTACTTTTTGGGGCAGCACAGCATGCATCGCGGTCTCGATGGAAGCGCAGAGGCCGCCGGGTGATTTCTTCTCGGTTTCCGAGATTGCCATGTTCTCTTTCAAGCGCCTTTTTGCCTCCGCCAACTTGACGGAGACTAGAAAATCGTCTTCATCCGCATGGATGAGCCACTTCCCGGATGCCTTGATCCACAGCAAATCGCCTATTTTCATGGACGTGTTTCCGCTGCTGGCTTGAACCAGAAGCGGGTTGCCGCCGAGGCGGGCTGACAACTCTCTAAGGGCGTTCAGTTCGAGGCGCTCGCTCGAAATGTCACTCGCTCTCATCCGAATCTCCCCTTTCGTCAAGGCAACACCCGCAAAACTGGAACCTGCTTGGGCGGTTCCGGCTTCTGCCTTGCTCTGAGTTGGCCCAACTTGATCGAGGCCTTGAAAATCGACCCTACCGGAATCAGGCCGCCCAGTTTGTGCGCCGCAACTGCCGCTAATCCCATGGACGCGATGCACCCGCAAGAACCACAATCCGGGTTACCGCCGAATTGACACGGCGTGATTTTGGTCTTAAGATCGGCGGAGATCGTTTGCGTGGTCAATGCAAACACTCACTCCTGCGGGTTATGAGGAGGCGACGCCATCTGGCGGATCAGTCCTTCGGGCATGTCGAGCTTCGGAAACTCTTTCCGCAACTGCAGCAATTCAGAGATCACCTGGCGGCGTTCCTCGGCCGTTAGGATTTCCGGTAAGTCGTCGCCTATCTGCGGTGTAAACAGGCTGAACCAGACTTTGTGAATCTCAGGCCGGGGAGCCCAGAACTCCAGAAAAGCGCGCAAGTACCCGGACTGCTTCATCAATTGTCCAGTGATGGTGGAATGTACCGTAATTTTCTGTCCGGCGATATTTTTGAGTATTCGTTCGTACGTTGCCGGCTTACGCCGCTGGTCATGCTCCGGCTGTAAGCCGTCAATCGAGACAACAATATTCATGTGAGGGAGCGTGGCCCAAGCAGGGGGAAGCGTTCGGAACGCGCTCGTCACAATCTGCACGTGAACGCCGCGAGCGAGCAGGAGAGGAACCATGATCTCCAACTCACGGTAGCGCACCAGGGGATCTCCGCCGACAATGGAAAGGTGCAACGGTTTCAGCCGGTCAACTACTTCGAGAACGCCGTCCACCAATTCTTGTCCTTTACGATCGTTCAACTCACGTAGAGTAACGCCTCCGCCCAGATGCGCGTCCTCATACGCGTAACACCCTGGGCATCGAAGCGGGCACTCCCGCGTAATTTCGATGGAGAGCGAGGGTCGCTCACCCTTAAGAATTTTGCTCCAAGCTTTAATAATTTCTGATTTCTGCACCGTTTTATCCTTTTCATCGCAATTTGTTATGGCCGAGCAGCGCTGTTCATGCCTGGACGAACAATGGCTCATCTCAGCAGAAGCAATACGCGGGCACTGGCGCTTCCGGGCAGGCAGGGTAGTCTGGCGTTAAAGCCGGAATTACTACGGCTTTGGCGTCAACACTCCCGGATTTCCTGTTCGCAAAAGCAACCAAAGACGCTCTCGACAGACAAAGGTCTGTTTAGCCGCTAATCAACAGGCTCAATTTAAGCCAATGGCGGAGAAGGATCGGCAGCTTGGTAAAGCGATTGTGGAGCACAAACTGGTGAGACAGCGAGGAGCACATCGGCAACATACTGCGTGTTGATCACAGATGGCCGAAAGGTTTCCCATGCCACGTAAACCGCATCAAGACGCGCTGCTACGTCGTGATGTACGAGTTGCAGGGAAACAGCCGGTCCAGAACTAGAGTTCAATAGTTCCGGGCAGTCTGGCACATTGTCCAGATTGGCGGAAAGGAGAAAGAGAGCTGCTGCCAGCGCAATCAACTTCGAATATCTGAAAACGCGGTTTAGGATGAAGCCACCACGTTTCATTTTAGCGCTAATGTTATTTATCCCGGACCATGCAGCTTAGCTGCTCAAATTAATGCCGAGCTTTTTCAGTTCCTCCGCATAATAGCGCTTGTGAAGAATATCGAACTCCTCGCCGCCCTCGGGGATATCGCGCTTCTGCGTGCGGACCTTTTGCCGGGCTGCGCGGTCCACCCGGTCTTCCACTTGCAACAATTCCGTGATTTCGCGCACCAAAGCAAGGCGCAGCTCATTGGGGTCTTTACGCACCCGGAAATCGCGTGACTTTCGCATGGTCGCCACCAGCTTATGTGAAATCTCATTGATGCGGTCCCGAGAGATCTTCATGGGGTCGCCCGTGTCGCGTCCGGCGGCGCGCGTTAGTTTGCGCTGCGCCATTAACTGATTCTTGATCTTGCGGAACATTTCCTGATACGAGATATTTTCCCGCCGCATGTACTCGCTGTAATCATCCAGCAGGTCGCGCACTTCATCGTTCAGCTTGTCTTCGGTCGAAAGATCCTCTTCGATAATGGTTGCGATCACGCTGGCAGCAGTGATCGGATTCGTTGTTTCGAAGGCAGTTGGGCTCAACCGTTCCACCAGTTGCCGTGACAGATACCCAATGAATTCGCGGGCCAATAGCATTCTGCGCTAGTGTAACAAGTATCGCCAAAAGAGCTGAATCTGGAGGGCTGGAATGGGCGGAAATGCCTTTTTGCAAGCCTCATCAGCTTAGCTAAGCATAATTAGCTAAGCTGTAAGGGTCAATGTAGTAACAATTCATGAAGCGAAAATCAATCTTTCGCGTTTGCTCCAGAAGGCCTCTATCGCAATTTTCAGATGATTATAGGGCATGACGGCAATGGCGAAACCAGTTCCGGGCATCCTGAGCCGTAATGGTACGGAGTCCTTTCGCGACCGCTTCTTCCAGCGCGGACCGAAGCCGGGCTTTGGCTCCGCGCAAAAAGGTTTTCAGCTTGCTCCAGGCTAATTCGATGGGATTCAGATCCGGCGAGTAGGGCGGCAAATACCACAAGCGGCAGCGGCGGGCGGCTAACAAGCGGCGCACTTTCGGCCGTTTATGCGCCGCGAGATTGTCCATGACCACGATTTGGCCGGGACGTAAACTGGGGCCGAGCACATGCTCGACAAAGGCCAGAAAGACATCCGTATCGGTGGCCGACTCGATCGTCATGCTCGCCAGCACGCCTTTTGTGCTGAGAGCGCCTAAAATGGTGAGCACCTGCCAGTGACCGTGCGGCACCGCTTCACGCACGCGCTCGCCTTTGGGCGCTCGTCCGTAGCGGCGCGTTAGGTCGGTGCGCACTCCGCTCTCATCGACAAAGACCAGATCCTGCGGTGAGATGCGCCTTAGCCTGCTCTGAAAACGCTGTCGCGCCTGCGCCGTTTCCGGCCGGTTTTGCTCCGCCGCCGCCAATGACTTTTTTTCTGCGGCAGACCGAGCGCTTTGAGCGTGCGCGAGAGCACGGGCACGCTGGTGACAATCTGATAGCGGTTCCACAAGAGCGCAACATATTGCGCAAGAGTGTGGTCGCTTTGTTCCGCTACTAATTGGCGCACCTCCGCTTGGTGGCCGGCCAAACGGGCCGGCACACCACCGCTATGCGGTTTGGCAGCGGCCGAACCCGTGCGGCGGAACTGCTGCCACAATTTCTCCACCGTTTTTACGTGCACCTGAAAGACCTCGGCGATTTCCCCTTGCGTCAGTTCCGCCGCTTGACAGGCGGAGATAAGGCGGCTTCGCAGATCGAACGAGAGGGCAGATGGCATTTCTCCATCCTACTCCTGCCTGTCCTTCAGCTTCCCTATAAACGCCGGAAAATTGCGATAGCCTATTCTGGCGAGTGGAAGTGACTCATGCTTCCTGCTGGCCTTAAGCTCCCGAGGAAACCGCGCTCACCTGCTGGCCTGCTGGCTGTAACACGGCCAGATCAGATAGCCAAGCGTCGAGCAGTCGGCTCTCTTCGGCTTTGATAACGCCGAGTTGAATTAGGGCTTCGTAGCAGATTCGCAGATTATCAGGAATTTGCTCGAGACCGGGAGTAA
>CAXUBB010000338.1:0-6109 GCA_964249105.1 uncultured Bryobacteraceae bacterium
ACTTGGGACATTATTGCCGAAAGCCAGTATGGTCCCGATGTGGCCTTCATCAATGACTGTCTCCTGCATGTGTTTGATCGTTATGCCATTGATCCGAAACGCATCGCTTTGGGCGGATTCTCGGATGGAGCTTCCTACGCGCTGTCTTTGGGAATCAGTAACGGACAGCTTTTTACCCATATTATTGCCTTTTCCCCCGGCTTCATGGCTCCGGTACAGGTGGAGAACAAAGTTCGCATTTTTATCTCCCACGGCACAGAAGACAGTGTTCTGCCCATTGGTCCTTGCAGCCGCAAGATTGTCCCGATCTTAAAAGGCGAGGGCTTTGCCGTGGAGTATCACGAGTTTGAGGGTCCGCATACAATTCCCGCCGGTATCTCCCAAACGGCGGTCGCGTGGTTTATGCAGGAGCAATAGCCTGTATCTCTGCCATTACTCCTTCATAAGTGATACAAAGAAGATTAGCAATATGGCCCAAGTTAAGGCTTCTCCCAAAACGTATGATGTTGTCATCGTCGGCTCCGGCGCCGGCGGCGGCATGGCCGCCCATGTGCTTTCCCTGGCGGGCGCGAAGATCTGCATGCTGGAGGCTGGCGATTGGTTCGACTGCACCAAGGACACCAAAATGTTCGAATGGCCGTACCAGGTTCCCCATCGCGGGGCCGGTTCGCACGAAAAACCTTGGGGTGCCTTTGACGCCACGACGGTCGGCGGCTGGCAGGTTCCCGGCGAGCCTTATACCAACGCTCCCGGCTCCGATTGGACCTGGTGACGTGCCCGTATGCTGGGCGGGCGCACCAATCACTATGGCCGTATCTCGCTTCGCATGGGGCCTTACGACTTTAAGCCTTACAGCCGCGACGGCAAGGGTTTCGATTGGCCCATCACTTACGACGATCTCGCTCCTTATTACGACAAAGCCGAGGGCCTGATCGGTGTTTTCGGTTCGCACGAAGGTTTGGCGAACACGCCCGACGGTAATTTTCAGCCCGCGCCCGCTCCGCGCGGCTACGAGCGGCTGATTAAAAAGGCTTCCGACAAGCTCAACATCCCCTGTATCCCGTCGCGCCTGGCGATTCTGACCCGCCCTCTCAACGGACGGCCCGCCTGCCACTACTGCGCCCAGTGCGGACGCTCTTGCGGCGTCAACGCGAATTTCAATTCGCCGGGAGTGCATATCAAGCCCGCCCTGAAGACCGGCAACCTGGAGGTGCGCACGAGCGCCATGGTGCGCGAAGTCCTGGTGGGCTCCGACGGTCTGGCTACGGGCGTTTCCTACGTTGATAAGAAGACCCGCAAGGAAGTGGAAGTGCGCGGCAAAGTCGTGGTTCTCGCGGCAAGCTGCTGTGAAACGGCGCGTATCATGCTGAACTCCAAGTCCAGCCAGTTTCCGAACGGCATCGCCAATTCTTCCGGCCTGGTGGGACGCTACATCATGGATACGGTCGGTTCCGCTGTCAGCGGCTTTGTGCCGATCCTGCAGGATCTCCCGCCGCAAAATGAGGATGGCGTGGGCGGCATGCACCTTTACATGCCCTGGTGGCTTTATAAGGAGCAGAAAGCCGGAAAAATGCCGTTTGCCCGCGGCTATCATATCGAAATTGGCGGCGGACGCTCCATGCCCGGCAGCGGCGCTCTCGGCGGTTATGCTGAACGCTTTCTCGGAGGCGGTTACGGCGTCGAGTTGAAACAGAATCTTCGCAAGCTGTATGGCTGCGACGTGCATTTCTCGGGCCGCGGCGAGATGATTCCCAACGAAAACAGCTATTGCGAGATCGATCCGAACGTGGTCGATCAGTGGGGCATTCCTGTTCTCCGTTTTCAGTTCAAATGGAGCCAGGACGAGATCCTGCAGGCCAAGCACATGCAGGAAACGTTCAAGGAAATTATCGAAACGATGGGCGGCGCCGTGACTCGCAGCGCGAACACGGATGACAACTGGGGCATTGCGCGCGGCGGCGAAATCATTCACGAAGTCGGAGCCACGCAAATGGGCGATGATCCTAAAAAATCCGTCCTGAACCAACACTGCCAGGCGTGGGATGTCAAAAACCTGTTTGTCACCGATGCCGCGCCGTTTGTGAGCAACGCCGACAAGAATCCGACTCTGACGATTTCCGCTTTATCCTGGCGCACGTCGGATTACATCGCCGATCAAGTCAAGAAATTAAACGTTAAGGTGTAGGAGAAAACCGTCCATGTCTGAAAACGTAAGCCGCCGCAATCTCTTCCAAATTATCGGGGCCGCTGTTCCGGCCGCCGCTGTCGCCGCGGGCGCTCCCATGGCCGAGCACAACCACGGCGGGGGCGGGTCCGAAAAAGCGCAGGCCAAAGGCCCGTACCAGCGCCAAACCTTTGACGATCATCAATGGCAAACCGTGCGCATTCTTTGCGATCTCATTATCCCCGCCGATGAGAGCGGCCCGTCCGCTTCAGGGGCCGGCGTTCCCGAGTACCTCGACGACTGGATTGCTTTCCGCACCGAACAGGACGGAAACCAGAACTTCCGGGCCGAGATCCTGGGCGGTCTTATGTGGATTGACCGCGAGTCTAATAAACTGTGCGGGAAGGATTTCGCCGATGCGGGAGCCAATACGCAGAAACAACTTCTCGACCGCATCGCTTACCCGAAAAAAGTAGCGAAGGACGATCATCAAGGCATGGCTTTCTTCAATCAGTTCCGCAGTTTAACAGTCAGCGGTTATTTCTCCAGCAAGCCGGGAGTTGCCGCGCTGCCCTATCTAGGCAATGTGGCTGTTATGGAGTGGAAAGGATGCGATCCAAAGGTCTGGGCTATTCTTGAGGACCGCATGAAAAACGGTTACAAGGGCATCGTGGAATCGAAACCCTGGGACAACCGAACTTCTTAATGAAATGGGAAGGCAAGCGCTGTTGCTTTGCGCTTGTCTTTCTTGCCGCCGCTTTCGCTGTCGGCTGTTCCCGTCGCGGAACCGTATTTTTTGCCCCTCCGCCTGTTACTCCCCAGCTTTGGTATTGGCACCATAGCTACCTCGCATCGGACGAGGCGTATCAAAAGAGTTGCGCGCTTCTTAATAAGGCCGTTGCCGCCGGTTACACGGGTCTGGCTCTTTGGGATAGCGGTCTCAATTATTTAGGCAGTCCGTCATGGCCCGCCAAAAACGAAGCGTACATGCGCGAATTTCTGAAATACGCCGTTGCAAAGCGCATGAAGATCATTGCCGCGCCCTCGATTTATGGGTTCTCAAACGAGATTCTGGAGAGAAATCCGAATTGGGCTGAATCGCAGCGCATCATTGGCGCTTTATTTGAGGTGGATCGATCCGGCGCGAGACTGAATTTCAAAAACAGCTTTCCGGGCCTGTCGGATGGCGGTTTTGAAAACGGCGGCGCTGACTGGTTCTCGACCGGTGACAAGGGTCTTGGTCTCAACAACGCGGCTCACTCGGGAAAGAACTCCGCCGTGATTGCCGACGCTCCGGGGAATGCGCGTCTGCGCCAAAAGTTCCCGTTACAGCCGTGGCGTCAGTACCATTTGCGGCTCTTTTATAAATCCTCTGATTTTCATGGCGCTCCCATGATCTCCGTGTTCGACGGCGGGAGCCTGAAAAAGGTTCGCTTCAACGTCAGCCTTAATGCCAACGGCACGCACGATTGGACGCAGCTTGATTATGCCTTTAACAGCCAGGACAGCACCGCAGGTTATCTGTACCTTGGTGTTTGGGGCGGCAGTTCCGGCCTCCTCTGGTTTGACGATATTTCGCTAGAGGAGACCGCGCTGGTCTATCTCACCCGCCGTCCCAGTACGCCCGTCAGAGTTTACGACCCGGCCGAACCGTCCTTGGAGTTTGTGGAAGGAAAAGATTTCAACACCATCACCGATGACCGCATGCAAACCCGCAATCCGTTTACGGATGATTATCACGAGCCGACGCCCGTTACCCTTCCGCCAGGCACTCGCCTGAAGCCCGGCCAAAAAATCTCGGTCGATTTCTATGCGGTAACCACGGTTCCCGGCCAGCACAGTGTTTCCATGTGTCTTACCGATCCCGCCGGCTCCCAATGGGTTGCCGGCAATGGCAGGGCGATCCATCAGCTTTTTCCAGCCGGCAGCGGCTTCTTTCTCGGCTATGACGAAATCCGGCAGGCGAACTCCTGCGGCAGTTGCCGCGGACGGCATCTCAGCGCCGGTCAGTTGCTGGCCTCCAGTGTCCGGCAGACAATTCACGCCTACGCTTCCGTTGCTCCCAACCGCCCGCTTTACGTCTGGAACGACATGTTCGATCCGTACCACAACGCTCACGCCAATTACTTTTATGTCGAAGGCGATCTGGCCGGTTCCTGGTCCGGCATCCCCGCGAGTGTCACAATCATGAACTGGAATCTCGACCATTTGCGTGATTCTCTTGTCTGGTTTTCCGGTACGGATACGAAGCAGCCGATACCGCACGCGCAAATCATCGCCGGTTACTACGACACGGGCAACGGCGCTGCCGCCGCGCAACAGGAATTGCAAGCGGCCTCGGGTACTCCTGGCGTTCTCGGCTTCATGTACACCACCTGGAACGACGATTATTCGCAACTCGCCGGCTTCGCCGCTGCCGCTCAGTCAGGTTGGAATACTTATCGGGACAGTTTGCACGAAAGATAATTTGAATTCCGATCACCGCGTCCAAATTTCAGCTTTGCGCCCAGGCAGGTGGATCGTAGCTTCCCCGCCGTGAAATGCCAGATCTCCCGCCGCTCTAAGCCTGCTATGGAATTGCTCGTTCGCCGCGCCAAAACGCACCGGCACGTCTGCCGCCTCCGTTCCGTTGTTGATCGCTACGATTACCGTTCCTGACTGGCTTTTGCGAAGGTAAACCCAAGCCTGTTTAGCAACCGCTAAGTTTGTCATTCCCCTCCTCGCAAGGGCTGAAGTTCCCCTCTCAGGGAGGCCAGCTTCCGAAGATAATCAAAGATGTTCGATTCTTCCTCAGTCCGTCCCGAGGCCGTGAACGCATTCCGTTTGTCTTCCGGCCAACCGCCGGGAAAATCACGCCGATTGTCCGGATCGTCGCCGCCCTTCATGCCGATCTCATCACCGTAGTAAATGGTCGGTATTCCGCGCGCTGTCAACAGAAAGGTAAATGCCAGTTTGAGGCCGTCAGCAGTAGCTCCGGGCTCATTCATGAATCTCTGCACATCATGGTTGCCCAGAAAGGTCACCAGTAGGTCCGGGCGGCAATAAAGCCGGTCATTCCCCAGCATTTTGGCAAGCTGCTCCAAATCTTTTCCGTGCGCGAAAACATCCCGAATGCTGAAATAAGCAGGAAAGTCAAAGACGGTATCGACGCCGTCTTTGCCTTGACAACCGCTTTGGAAATAAGAAGGAAGGGCCGGATTACCGTCAAAGACTTCGCCCACTGCCCGCAAGCGGGGGTACTGCTGCTTTAAGGCCGCCGACCACTTCGTCCAGAAACTGCGGGGCACGTACGGCAAGGTGTCCTGCCGTATGCCGTCAAACCCGGCGGTTCCGACCCACCACAAGGCATTTTGAATCTCATAGCGGGCCGCTTCCGGGTCGTCCTGATTCATATCCGGCAGCGCATCCGCGAACCATCCGTCGAGCACGGCTCCGCGCAGCGCTGCCGACGCATGCGGATCGATCAAATTCCAAATCTCAAAAGTCTCGTTGACATGATGCGTTCTGTCGCCGTGAAACCAGGAGGGCGTGGGCGAATCGGCCACCCAAGGATGATAAGGACCGACATGATTGGCCACCTGATCCTGAATGACCTTCAGCCCCATCCGGTGCGCCGCGTCCACCAGCTTTCGTAGCAGGCCAAAAGTTCCAAAGTGCTCCTCGATCCCGTAATAATCGACAGTTCCATAACCGTGATAATCGGCTCTTGGCTTCCCTCCGATGGCTTGCACCATATTAGGTTGGTTTGCATTATCATAGACCGGCGTTAACCAGAGCGCCGTCACGCCTAGTGATTTGAGATAGGGCAGGTGATCGATGATGCCCTGTAAGTCACCGCCGTGGTAAAACTGGCTGTTATTCCGGTCAAACAAACCCTTTGAAACTTCCGGATTGTCGTTCGACGGATCGCCATCGGCGAACCGGTCCGGCATGATGAGGTAGATC
>CAXUBB010000339.1:0-6101 GCA_964249105.1 uncultured Bryobacteraceae bacterium
ATCAACTCCCGGAACTGGACGTGCCGGAAGTAAATCCGGAGACAGCGCTCGGTCAAAGCAATGTGCGTGAGGAGATCACAGGCTTTCCCGAAGTCAGCGAGTTTGAAGTGCTGCGCCACTTCACGCGTTTATCCACCTGGAACTACGCCATCGACCTGGGCTTATATCCGCTCGGTTCCTGCACCATGAAATACAATCCGCGCGTGAATGAACTGGTGGCGCGCACGGAAGGTTTGGCCTGGGCGCATCCTTACCAACCGGAGGAACTGGCGCAAGGCTGCATGGAAGTGATTGCCGCTCTTGAAAGCGCTCTGGCTGAAATCACGGGCATGGATGCGGTCACGCTGCAACCTGCTGCCGGCGCGCACGGCGAATTCACGGGAATCCTGATGATTCGCGCCCTGCTCGAATCACGCGGGAATCCGCGCAAGAAAATTCTCGTTCCCGACTCTGCTCACGGAACCAATCCCGCTACCGCCATGATGGTGGGTTACACAGTTGAAAACATCAAGTCCAATGACCGCGGCGTGGTGGACCTGGAAGTTCTGCAAAAAGCCGTGACCGACGATATAGCGGGTCTGATGATCACCAACCCGAACACGGTCGGCGTCTTCGAGGAAAATATCCAGAAGATCTGCGGCATCCTGCACGACAAAGGCGCGCTTGTCTATATGGATGGCGCAAACATGAACGCTTTGGTGGGAGTGGCGCGGCCCGGAGATTTCGGCGTCGATGTCATGCACCTGAATCTGCACAAGACCTTCTCCACGCCGCACGGCGGAGGCGGTCCCGGCTCGGGAGCCGTAGCGGTAGCCAAGGTGCTCACTCCCTTCCTGCCCAGTCCCCGCCTCAAGAGAGAAGGCGATCTGTGGAAGTGGAACTACGACCTGCCTCAATCCATTGGCCGGGTCCGCGCTTATTACGGCAATTTTGGAGTACTGGTGCGCGCACTGGCGTACATTATGGCGCATGGCGGGAACGGCCTGCGTCAAGCCACGCTCGATGCCTTGCTGAATTCAAATTACTTGCGAGCGCTCTTGGAGCCCTACTACGAGTTGGCCTACAAAGCACCCAGCATGCACGAATGCGTCTTCAGCGACGATCGCCAAGCGAAAAAAGGCGTGCGTACCGGCGACATCGCCAAGCGCCTCATCGATTACGGCTTTCACCCTTATACTGTTAGTTTCCCGCTGATTGTGCGCGGCGCTCTGATGATTGAGCCGACGGAAACCGAAAGCAAATCCGAGCTTGACCTCTTCGTCGACGCCATGATCTCCATTGCCAAGGAGGTCGAGGAATCACCTGAACTCGTGCTCAAAGCGCCGCATTCAACGCGGACTAGGCGCGTTGATGAGGTGACCGCCGCCCGCAAGCCGATTGTGCGCTGGACCCCTAAACCACAGGTCAGCCAGGCAGCGGATTAAATTACTTAAGAGTTCTTGCTTACGCCGTTAGGAGTAGCGGTAAGTTCGTCCTCAACCGTTTTCGTTTTCAGTGAACCGTGCTTGTCCTGAAAAAGGAGGATGGTATAGAGCTTCCCGGCTTGCAATTTGACATCTTTCACCGGGGCTGAATTTTTCTTGCTCATTCCATGACGCACCGTGAGTTCCGTGTGGGCGGGATCAACCTCCTTTAAATCGGTGGCATGATCCAAACCAGCCCCGCTGATAATGGCATCCTTCTAACAAAGGCAGAACTGACTGTTACAAATACGTAATCGGCTTCGCTACTGGTTTTCTATTGAACCACAAGCAAGCGGTTCGCGGTTTGTAAGACTAAGTCCATATCTAGTTGAGTGATGGGGCTATGTGTCACTAATGTGACATTCTCTCCACGCGGTGCCCATATCGCAGGAGCAGTTGGGCCAAACAGCGCCAGCGTGGGCACGCCGGTTGTCGCTGCTAGATGTGTAATGCCGGAGTCGTTACCGATATAAAGCCGTGCCCCGCGAATCCATCGCGCCAGATCAAGTAAGTTGCTGAATCGAACGGCCTGCGGAAGTTCTTCTTCCGGACCCGCCGTCCATTCCACGGGACAAGGCAGGCGGGATGCCAGTTCCAAGTACGATCGCAGCGGCCAATTTTTACGCCCGCTGCCGGAAAACGGGTGAATCACAGCCGTATGGCGCGGCGCTGCATCAACGGTAATTTGCGGCAACAGGCCCAAAGTCGCTCCTACCTGCTGAGCAAAGAAATCCGTGGCATGTCCCGTGTAATCCGCAGGCGGCAGCGCTTGATAAAACCGGCACCGCACGCCGAAGCTCTCCAGAACGGCGCGGAACTCAGGCCGGTTCGTTCCGTACCAGCTCACAACTTCATCAAAGCTCTGAATCTTAGATCGAAAGCGCTCATCTGGTTGAAGATCACCTATGCCAATCAAATCGATTCCAGTCGAAGCCAAAGGTAAAACGCTTTGCGCAAACTGTATCAGCGGAACCACGGCGGAAGGTGCCCAAACTTCTGTATAGTCGGTCTGTAAATGCGCCAGCGCCGGAAGGCTCAGGAGGCAATCGCCAATCGCGCCGGGCCGGATTAAGAGACGGCGCATTGTCAAATTCAAAATCCATAAAGCTGACGCGCATTTTCGCGCAGCACCCTGCGGCCCAGATTCTTCGCTTCATCGGGAGTAATCTCGCCATCACGCATCATTCCTGTTAGAGCCGCTTCCAGCGCAAGCCGTCCATAATGAGCGCCCAGCCAAGCCGTTTCTTCCCAACCCACGCTGCTGGAGAAAGGACTGGCATCGGAACCATACAGCACCTTCTCCGGGGCCGCTTCCAGGTAGAGCCGCAGCGCGCGTGCTGCTTCCGCCGGGTAGGTCAGATAACTGAAGCCGGAATAATCAACGTAAACGTTCGGTTTCAGAATCAAAGCCGCCGCTTGCGGGGCAAACGGCCAGGCCCCGTGCAGCATGACAAACCTGGTCTTACGCAGAAGGGGATCATTAAAGACCGACTCAAGCGCCAGCGGATCAGCATTGGAATCCCGAAAGTAGCTGACAGGTCCGATGGAGCAATGAATGTGGACCGGCAGCCCCAGCCGTCCCGCTTCATGCGCCAAGTGCCGGAACAAATAATCCTGCAAAATTTTGTACTCGTCGGCGGAAGGCTCCGAGGATTGAGCGTAAATAGCGTACACCCGTTCCGCGCTTTCTCGCGGCGGATTGCTGATCTGTAAATCGCGCAAATACGCCAGCTCGAACTTAATCGCAACCGCGCCGGACGATTTCCAGGACTCTAAAGTATGCGAAACAAAACTCAGGTATTCGTCGAAAGAGGGAGGAATGCGGCGCATCTGCGCCCCTGCTAAATAGCCCTTAAGCAACTCTTCTTCCCGGGCAAAGAAAGCGCTGTGCTCCGGATCTTTGCTCTTAGCTGAACTGTTGTTCAGAGGAAACAAGAACATATCGACAAAAGGAACCCACTTGAAGCGGTCGCTGGGCAAGCCGCGCCCCATCGCGACCCGGTTCGCCAGCATAATGTCCGTACTCGCGTGATTGAGCACCCAGGAAGGGTACAGATCGCCTTTTTGCTTCATCATCTCCTGGCGCGCTTTGCCCACGGCGGAAATGTGTTCTTTGCTGGCGTCAGCGTAACTATAGCCGAAGAGCGCATGCCAGGCTTGCGGAAAGTAACTGCTGCCCTCGCGGAATGGAGGAGGTAATGCCAGTTCCGTCCCTGCATCCGCCGGAAGAGCATCGTAGTCATGATCCTCCTCGCCGTACGTCACAACTTTAACCGGATGAGCGTGATTATCAATGGCTGTGATCTGCCGCAGCTCCGATTGGAGCGCTTCATCCACTTGCAATCCTGTCGAATGTTCCCGTGAGCAAGAGCAAAGAAGCATCAATCCGGCGGCGCAAAGGATCGGCGGAAACCGGTTCATGCCCACCTTATTGGACAACAACAGGCAAGTGAATGAGCAGGGAAGAGGGGCGGAAGCACATTTGATCATTACACGCCTGGTAATGGAGTTTGCCGGTTAAGGAGAACGCTCCCGCCGGCGCATCTTTCGCCGCTTTGAACTGAGTGGACACCGTGAACGATCCGGTAAATACCGAGAGCATTTCATCGCCAACTTTGATCTGCTCCGGTTGCGGATAGGAGATCGACTCGGCGGTAATGGGACCGCTCTCCCACTCCAGTTTGAGCGGAATCAGATACTCATTCTTCGGCTTGTCGCTATTAACATGTGAACCGGGCTGAACCGTTACGTGCAGCGTCTGCGCCGCTTCACCGCTGCGTCCCATCGTCATCTGTTCCGGCGGTTTAACGACGAGCCGCTGCTGTTGCGCCCAACCGCAGGAAGCTGCCAGCAGAAGCAGAGTTGCTCTCCTGCTTTTCATTGAGAATGCTTTGAATCTCTTGGAGGTATTCATTTTTTCCGGCAAGTCCCACATGAGGGGGAACAGCAATGCGACCCTCGCGATCGATAATAAACGTAGTCGGCAGAGAATCAACGCCGCCATAGAGCTGGCTCACGGAGTCGTCGCCCAGCAGCACATGATAATTCACCTTGTGCTCCGCGATGAACGGCTTGATGGCGGACCAACCTTCTTCATCCATTGAAACTCCCACTATTTCCAGCCCTCGGCTCTTCAACTGCTGTTGAAATTCGACAAACCAGGGTATCTCCAAAGCGCAGGGTCCGCACCAGGTGGCCCAGAAATTCAGCAGAACCACTTTGCCGCGAAAATCGCTCAGCTTCACCGAATTTCCGTTCGCATCTTTTAATGTGAAATTGGGAGCCGGCTTACGGCCTTTGAGTGTCTTCGCGGATGCGGTGCCGCTCGGCTGGCCGGAACATCCGGAAAGCAAAAGCGCCAGGGAAACCGCTAAAACAGCACCAAAGTTCCGGAGGGTGAATGCCACTCTCTTAGTTTATCCCTAAAACGATAAAGCGTTAACATCTCCAGCCTCCTTCGCCGATACGGAGTAACAACGCGTAACGGCGTCTCGCCCAGCGTCCGGCGAGAGTAAAGTCCTCGTTAGCTGGCGCGACCCAAAAAAAACCCGCCCCGGAATAGCAAAAAAATTAGCAGAAATAATACCGCCAAAGTTTCGTGGAATCGTCAAAGAATGCTTTCTCCTGAAGCCGTTGCTTTTTCACTCCCGCCGCTTCTCCGATCTCGCCTCTGGCGCCGCCCCGCATTTCATCCGCCAGCAAATCGAAAAATGCGCGGCGCTGGGGATTACTCAGCCGCGCCCAGGCAAAATGAAAAATTTCATGAACCAGAATAAAACGAAGCCGATCGGCATTGGCAAAAAGGTCCGTCTCCAGAACCACAATTCGCCGCCTGATAAATGCAGCCGCATGAACCGGGATGCCCACACCCGCCCCGGAAAGCAACTTGCCCCGGTGCGCGGTCAGGCGCGGACGTAATTCAAAACGAACCGGGTTGCCGAACATCATGGGCAACCCGGTAAAAACATTCAAAATGTGACGGCGCAATTCGGACGGAAATGAGGGAGCGAACTTAGGGCTTACTCGAAGCCGGCGGCTGGGCGGCCGGGGCTGGCCGTTGCAGGGAAGGAATGTTGGCTCTTGGTGCCCCGGAAGCGCTGAAGAAGTCCTGATCCTGGACTTGGACTTTGTACTTATCGATCTCTTGCTTAATGACCGCTTGGCTTTTATCATTCTGCATTTTCTGAACAATACCCGCCCGTGCCTGGTCAAACGGAATCTTGGTCCGGCTGACTAATTTGAAAATATAATACCCGCCCGGCACTTTCACCGGCTCGGAAACTTGCCCATCCTGCAGCTTCGAAAGAGCATTCTTAATATCGGGAGTTAAGTTCTGATCCGCCAATACCACCGTGCCCAGATCGCCGCCGCGAGTGGAAGATTGCTGATTATCCGAATCAGTTCGCGCCAGCGCCGAGAAATCGCCGCCCGCTTTTACCTTCTTCTCCAGATCAGTCGCCTTTTCAAGCGCCTGCGCTTCGGTTCGCTGAACCGCTGTTCCGGAAGAAGGCGTGCCCGGCGGATTAAAAGCAACCAGGATGCCGCTCAGTTTTAACTGCTCAAAATCAGCCGCATGGTCGTCATAATATTTCTTCGGGTCTTCCCCTGCTCCGCTCGCGCCGCTGGACATCTTGGTAA
>CAXUBB010000340.1:0-1234 GCA_964249105.1 uncultured Bryobacteraceae bacterium
TGTTTGTTCTCCTGGGAACCTATAGTACTTTACGTTACTACTGCTCGGCATTCACCCAGACCGGTTTTTCATTACTCCCGCTTTGCGTGAGTTGGTGTTTCCCGGTGCCGTCGGCATTCATTACCCAGATCTGCGATTGGCGGCCGCGTTTCGAAGCATACACGATATGCGCCCCATCCGGCGCCCAGCTTGGATTTTCGTTACGGCCTTCGTTCGCGGTCAACTGGGTCGTCTGCTGCGAGGAAACGTCCATCACGAAGATGTTGTAATTGCCGGGTTCGAAGCCTTTGGTCCAAGCAAACGCAATATGCGCGCCGTCGGGGTTCCAGGACGGATTAGTGGCTTCACCCGTGCCGGCGCTTAAACGCCGGACATCCGTGCCTTCCAGGCTCATTTGGTAGACCTGCGGAAAGCCGGAACGGCCCGAAACATCGACCAGGTCTGTTCCGGTTTTGGGATTGATTTTTGCTTCGACTTCGATGGCTCCCGAAGCGGTAATGCGGTGAAAGTTGCTGCCGTCCGCGTTTGTCATATAAAGCTGCGCCGGACCTCCGGCAGCCGTCGAAGAGAAAATGACCCGCTTGGAATCGGGCGTAAAGGTCACAGAGGTGTTCACGGAAGCGCGCTGATTATAAAACGGCAGCTTGCGTCCAGTATCGAGAGAAAACATCTGTATGGCGGGAGAACCGCTGGCCCAGGTCGTGAAAGCAACGATGCGCCCATCCGGAGAAGCGGATGGAAAAGAAGAGATAGAGCCGTAATGCGTCAATTGCCGCTGTCCGGTTCCATCCCAGTTCATGACCCAGATTTCCTTGGAGCCGGAGCGGTCCGAAACGAAAACAATCCGGGTTCCCACCAGGCTCTTGCCGCCGAACTGCGCCAGAATATCAGCAGCATAGCGATGGCCCGCGTCAACAGCTCCCGCTTCGTCCAGCGACGCGGTATAAACCTTGCCGAAAACCTGAGCCTGCTGCAGGGTGGGCAGCGTGGGCGTGGTGCTGTAAAGCCAGCCGAAGGCCACAAACATGCCGCGATTTTCAGCGCCGTAACCGATGCCGAGATAATTTGTCGTGACGGGAGGCAGGCTCCAATCCGTCAACCGGTTGCCTTGGATGCTGACCGCGCCCCGGCTGGGCGGAGCAACGCCCGCGATCAGGTCGGAAGGCTGCTGCGGAATCTGCACGGGATAGAGAGTTTTCGGAACGAAGTTGACCACCGGCGAGCTTTGCAGATC
>CAXUBB010000340.1:1244-4771 GCA_964249105.1 uncultured Bryobacteraceae bacterium
TTTTTTGCCCAACTATTTCCCCCCCCGGCCGGCTTCCCCCCCCCCCCGCGACCGTGGCGTTGAAAGCGGCGATCAGCGGCGCGGCGGCCCCGGAAGCGCGGAAGTCAGGAACCGCGACGTGCGGCTTGCCCGGATTTTTCTCGATCTGGACATTAATCTGCTGCCCGGCCAAGCAACCAAGGCCGCAAAGAAGGAAAAAAGGGGAGATAAAAATTCGCATCAGCGTAAGTTGAAAGTAAACTGAGCAGAGATATACGAGTCAGTAATTTGCGGCGGCAGTTGCGGCAGCCGGTCGGATTGAAAGACAGCGCGCAAAGCAGTATTGTCGATATTGTAATCGCCGCTGGACTGCACAATTTTAGGAGTCCGCACGCTGCCATCCCGCATGATGTAAAAGCTGACAATCGCAGGCGTCCGTTGTGAACGGGTGTCCAGGCCGTTCGTGTTCCAATTCTGAGCAATGCGCTGACGGATCAGTTCCGCGTACCAGCCGAGTCGGTTGTCGCCCAAAGGCGTATTGGGACCAATGCCCACTTGGCCCGCGCCGGACTGCGCGCTGTACATGGGATTGGAAAGAGCCTGGCGAGTCCGGCTATACACCTGATTCGCGGGAGCGGGCTGTTGATACTGCTGCTGATGTTGAGGCCGCTCGGCCTCCTTGCGGAACCGGTCTGGAATCTCAATCGCGTTCCTGTCCGGCATCCGCGCTTTTTCCGTCTCCTGTTTCGCGGGCGCGCTCCGGACGGTGGACTGCGTGTCGTTCGCCACGGGATTGGGAGAAGCCTGACGCTGCGGAATCGGGATATTATGCACCGGAGAAACAGCGTAGGCGGGACCGCCGGCGGGATTCAGATCGCCGAGCGTTTCACTATGGCGGTGATTCAGCCAGAACCAGCTCAGGGTGATGAACGCTACCACACCGCCGTGGAACAGCAGCGAACCAATGAGAGGAACAGCCATCGGGTCCCGTTCGTCCAGAATGTCAAGAGGCTCTGCCATAACCTTTAGCGGCGCTGCCTGGCGGCGGTATCAATGGGGGCGGTCACCATTCGTACCTCAAATTTCGCCTCTCCCAGTTCCGCCACGATCTGGGCAATGGGGTCCCAGGGCGTTTCCTTATCGGCGCGCACGTAAACCGCGGTAGCGTTACGGAACCGTTGCCGAATGCCCTGCGGAAGCAGGTTAATGTTAACGGGTTTGTCGTTCAGGAACGACTCGCCATTTTTCGTGATGCTGATCACCGGCAGATCCTGCGCGGTGTTCTGCACGCGCCGAACTTGCGGTACCCGTATATCGAGGCCGAATTCCATGACGTTGGCAGTGATCATAAAAATAATCAGGAGCACCAGCACCACGTCCACCAGAGGGACCACGTTGATCTCGGACAGGGCCGAGGAGGTTCGAAACCGGCTCCCGCGCCGTCCGCCGCCGTTATTGCCAAAAGAGAAAGCCACAACTGTTTGTTCCTTCGATCCGGTTTAGCCGCCGAAATCACGCTCGGCGAGGTTTTGAAATTCGATGGCGAAGTCTTCCATGCGCGTGCCGATTTCCTTGATGCGCGTTCCAAACAGGTTATAGAAAATGGCGGCGGGAATGGCGGCGGCCAAACCGATCGCGGTCGTGATCAGCGCTTCCGAAATGCCGGGAGCCACGGCGCGCAGGCTGGCGCTCCCCGCATTGCCTAATCCCTGGAAGGCGTCAATGATGCCCCAAACGGTTCCGAACAGTCCAATGAAAGGCGACACAGACGCAACGGTCGCCAGCCAGGTCATGTTCTGTTCCAGCTTGGTGATTTCTTCGCTGATTCCCAACTGGAGGCTTCGCTCAACCGCATCCTTGTTGACCAAAGTCCCGCGCTGTTTAATTTGGCGTTCCACTTCCCCGTAGCCGAAATCAAAAACAGCGACCAGGGGCGCGGAAGTGAACTGCTCGCTTGCCACCGCGACGGATTGGAGATTGTTCGCCTTGCGGAACGCGCGCAGAAAATTACGATTATCCCGCCGGGCGCGGCTGAAAATGCTGCTTTTGGAGAAAACAATCGTCCAGGAAAACAGCGAGAAAAGAATCAGAATAACAATAATAGCCAGGGGTACCGGGCGAAGATTCTGAAAAAGATCCCACAGACTCAGGTCGGCGGGAATCAAAACAAATGACAATATGAACTGGTCCTCTCGGTATGCTCGCCTTCATTATAAATTTTTGAGTTTTGCCGTTCTTCCGGCTGCGTGAGTGATTTCCGTAAAAATGGGCGCTCGTTCTTGATTTTGCGCTTGTGACTGCGTATTGCAGGCCCAATCTGCTTTAGGGCAGATAAATTAGTTGGGAGCCCAATATTCTATCGGTAGCCGTTGCGGAGCGGGCAGGCGATGAAAGTTGGTCTGGATATATCCTTCCAACTCGGGAAATCTGGCCTGCGCCAGATCCCGTATTCGGCCTAATCTTCCTAGCTTTGAATCGAGGATAGCGGCTCAAAAACCGGTGATCTGTTAAGCTGACACTTTCCCTCCTGCATAGTCACTCTGGTTGTTTTTTGTTCGTATTATCAAGGCACGGAACTCGTGCGCCCCGGCGCGACTGCCGATGGTCGCCAACGCTACTTGTGCCATGCCTGCGGGCGTCGCTCGACGGCGAATTCGCGTCCGAACGGTTACACCGAAGAAGCGCGCGAGCTGATTCTGCGCGCCTACCAAGAACGCTCCAGCCTGCGTGGTTTGAGCCGCACGTTTGACGTCTCGCGCAATACGGTCACGAGCTGGCTCAAAAAAAATTAGAGGCGCTCCCGCCTTTGAGCGAACCCTATCGCCGCCCGCCTCCGGTGGGCCGCCGGTCCTGGAGATGGATGAGCTGTGATCGTTTGTCGGCTCGAAAACGAAACCAGCCTAGGTGTGGGCGGCCCTGGACCGTACAACGCGGCAAGTCGTGGCTTGCTGTCTGGAGGACCGCAACGAGGAGAGTGGCCGCTTTTTGTGGGAGCAAGTGCCGGAGCCGTGGTGCACCGCCGCCTGCTACACGGATTTCTAGGAAGCGTACCGGGCCGTGATCCCCGAAGCGCAGTACGCAGCCGGCGGCAAGGGGAGCGGCCAGACCGCGCACATCGAACGCTGGAACAATACACTGCACCAAAGACTGGCGCAAAACCCTGTCATTCTCCAAATGCGACCGGGGCAGTGGTATCGCCTTCGGTTGTTCCTGCACCGTTACAATCTCAGTTGCTTATGACCGATTATTGAACCACTACCATTTATCCTTTAAGGATTTTTTATCTGGATTGAACAGCCATCTTTAGCTACTACTCCAGTAGCAAGCTTTTCTCCTGCTAAGTCCACAAGCTGAGAGCAAAGTGTTCTATTTGCATCAGAGATTGTTAATATAAACTGACCGTAGTTGAATCCACTTAGCAAAAACGTTCCTTTAGGGCTTACAAGCGTTGTAGTTGATTCCTCCCCCCAATATTGAGGAATAAGGCTAATAAATAATGAATCCGAACTGTAATTAGCTATGTCAAGAGTGCCGCGAAGCAAGTTTGT
>CAXUBB010000340.1:4809-6087 GCA_964249105.1 uncultured Bryobacteraceae bacterium
AGTTCTGGTGCCGAGCGGAACTGCGAATCTCTACAAAAGCATCAGTTAGCTCGCCAGTTCCGGGAACATTTAATTTCACCTTGAGCAAAGCTGCATTTCCTGCAAAACTGCAAGACCCTGTGTAAGCCCAAAATGCAAAGCACAACAAAGATGGATGCTTATGGGACATTCTAATAGTTTCCCTTTCCATTGACACAATGTTGCGTTAACCATGCAGTTATATTTCCAGTATTGTTGGGATCTACCGTGAGTCCTGGAAAAGCTGCTTGAATATCTGTATCACTAATCCCAAACACTTCATGGATAAGCTCGTGCACTACAAATCCTTCATTGGTAGGGACACTTCCTGTAACAAGCCTATCAGGATCGATAAAGATGGTATTGCCCTGGTAAGGGGTCCAAGCCTGAAGTCCCTGACTTGCATCGAAATATCCTGCAACAGTTAAATGTGTTTGATTATGTGCAGCAAGGTACTGGGCATACTGAGTATCCAAACTTAGTTGATAGTTCTTTCCAAGTGGGCTAGTTGTCGCATTAGCAATTAATTGCTGTGAGTCACTATTCGACACGGCAATACTGGATGCTGCATCCGAGAGAGCAGACGGTAGATGTGTGTCAGATCCTTGCCTGGGCAAAGCCGCAAAGCCTTGTAAACAGTCAGCAGAAAAGCTGGTTCTATTTGCTAAGGTCTGAAGAGCTTGTAGAATTCTGTTCTGAGCTTGGCCAAATAAGGTGGTTAATGGGCCATTTGCAGCAGTGGGAGGCAGGGCAAGGGATGTAGGAGCACTTGGCAGATCACCATCTCCTGGGTCTTCGTCATCCGGATTTGGATTGGCAGATAAGAATAGTCCAGTCGGATCCTTGGCATTCGCCGGATCATTCTCCACATAGGCATAGCGATTCCAACTCTGCGGATCGGCGGCGTTGACGCTTTGATTGGACGGATCAGGCCGGTTAAAGCGCCCAAGCAAGCTGCTGTAGTAGCGCTGGTCGGCGTAGTCCAGTCCGGTCGCACTATCGCGCGTGTAGGTGGCGAACTTCTCTTGATCATTGGGCGGGTTGGCCGGGGAGACGTTCGTGCGTTCCTCGCCGAAGGCGAAGTACTTGCCTTTCGAGCCGAGCCGGTCTTCCGGCGACACCAGACGACCACCGAACCACTGCTTGGTCACGCTCGCCTGCAGCACGATGCCGCTCGCCGGATTGATCCGCCAGGTGCCGTACTTGTGGCCTTCCACGCCGTAAAAATAGATCTCTTCGGCGGAGTAGGTGCCGCTGTTG
>CAXUBB010000341.1:0-6079 GCA_964249105.1 uncultured Bryobacteraceae bacterium
CTTATTAACAGAGTCTAGATTTTCTTAATTAGTACTACTATACTGACGACAAGTACTATTACTTTTACATAGTACTAAAAGCATTAAAGGAAGTTAGTAAACATGCGTGCTCTGACAGTAGATGTCCAGAATTCGGCCGGTCGCATCCTATGCTGCACCATCTTTAGACCGGGTGGCAGAAAGTTGTTGGCGAAGGGCCATGTTTTAAGCGATGAGGATATTCGCCTTCTCGCAACCGAAGGAATGCAGGAGGTCTGGGTTACTGAGCTTGAAGAAGGCGAGGTGGGCGAAGACGAGACCGTCATGGCCGTGGCCCAAGCTATGTGTTGCGGGTCTGTGGAGATACGGCTGGCGGCAGGCGGCAGGGCCAATCTGATTGCCACCGAAGACTGCTGCACGCTGATCGATGACGACCTGCTCAAGCAGATCAACTTTACCAGTAGCGTTGCCATTGCCACGGTGCAGAATTACAAGTTTGTCCACGCCGGCGAGCGGGTGGCCACCATCAAAAGCGCGCCTTTCGCGGTAGCTCAAGCGCAACTGGAGACTGTCATGAACATTCTGAATGAGCGCGGCGCTATTCTGCAGGCCCGTCCGATTCGCGAGCCGGGAGTTGCCGTGCTGTACACCGATCCGGTGCAAGGCGAGCGCGCCCGCAGTTTGTTCGAGCCGATTGTGCGGACGCGCCTGGAAAAGTACCGGGCCAACCTTCGTTATTCGCTCTGCTGCGTGGAAGAGGAAGACCAGGTTTCGCGTGCGCTCCAACACCTGATCCGCACAAAACCGACGGTGATTCTGGTCGCTTCCACCACGGCCCCGGCCGGTCCTGAGGACGTGATTGGCCGCTCCACCACGCGTTTGGGTGCGCGTCTGGAACGCTTTTTAGCGCCCGTCGAGCCGGGAAATCTCATGATGCTCAGCTACAAGGATGAGATCCCGATCGTATCGGCACCGTGCTGCTACCGGTCGGCTAAACTCAACGTTTTGGATTTGATACTGCCGCCGATCCTGGCAAAGTATCCCATTGCGGGTTGGGAAATTGCCACTCTGGGGCATGGCGGACTGTTGAATTAAATCGGAGTTCAGGGAGAGCAGTTCAAAGAGAGCCGCTCTCTCTCGTTTCAAAGCCTCGCCAGCAAACTTCGGCGGCTCAGCTCCGTGACGGACCCAAACAGAAGATGCGCCGCGAGAGCCACGGCATGCGAAGCTTTGGTCTTATGGCGCGGGTCTGATAAGCGCATGAGAGTGATGGCGATCTCGTCGCCTACCAGCCACAGAACGAGGCCGTAAGCTGTTCCAAATCCGGCCCGGAATATCTGGTTTTTACTAACTAACACCGCATAACCGGCGCTGGCCGCTGCGCTGTATCCGTAGTGCATGATACGCGCTACTCTGATGGCCTCGGCCTCGGTCAAACTCTCATGAAACAAAAGCTGCCATAGCTTTTGTGCTGCATTGACGTCCGCTTCACGATCCAGCCCAAAAGCTCCGTCTTCTGCTCTTTGACCTCCGGTGCCGTGCCATAAAGACACAAACTGCTGCATCGCAAAAGCAGCGACGGTGCCCGCCGCCGCGCCCACTGCTGCCTGTTTCAAAATCGATTTCATTTCCGCCTGCCAGCATTGATGCTGAAAAAATGTCCTCAGCGTTATCATGAGGTCGTCACATGCCCGAAGTTCCGGATTTAGATCAACTAAGTTCCCGTGTTATCCGCGTCATTGCTCAGACGCAGCGCATACCGGCGGAGAGTATAGCCCTCGACAGCACTTTTGATCAGTTGAAAATTGATTCGCTTGACGGAATCAATATTGTTTTTGCGCTCGAAAACGAGTTCGGCGTCGAGATACCGGATGAGGGAGTAAATAACATGCGCTCGGTTCGAGAAGTGACGGAGGGCATTCAAAAGCTGATTCCCTTCAAAAACCAGAATGCCTCCTCAGGTGCGGCATGAACCGTGTCGCGGTAACCGGATTGGGTCTGGTTTGCGCGTTAGGCAACACGGTGAGTGAATCCTGGAGCCGGATGGCTGCCGGCGAGTGCCGGATCGCGCCGCTGTCCGATGCGGGAAACCCTCCCTACAAATTCAGTAAGGGCGCGGAAGCCTGGGATTTTCGTCCGGGCGATCACTTCAGCGAGAAAGATTTGATCATGCTGGAGCGCTTCGCCCAACTCGCTACCGTGGCGGCGCGCGAAGCTGTTGCGGCCAGCGGCTTGCGTTTTGACGATCACCTGAGCGACCGCACTGCCGTGATTACGGGGAGCAGCGTGGGCGGGCAATTTTCGGAAGAAGAAGGATACCAACGCCTGTACCGGGAAGGCAATCCGCGCGTCGCGCCGCTCACCATTCCCCGCACGATGGCGAATGCCGGAGCAAGCCGTATCTCGTTGGAGTATGGCATTCATGGGCCTGCTTATACCGTCACCACCGCTTGCGCTTCCTCGAACCACGCCATCGGGCAGGCTTTCTGGATGGTCCGCGGCGGCGCGGTGACAGCGGCGATTGCAGGGGGCAGCGAGGCCGTCTTCGCGGAAGGACTGTTACGCGCCTGGGAAGCCATGAGAGTCGTTGCGCCCGACGTTTGCCGCCCCTTTTCCGCTGACCGGCGGGGACTTTCGCTCGGCGAAGGAGCCGGGATGCTCGTGCTGGAAAACTGGGAGCATGCTCGCGCTCGCGGCGCGACGATTCACGGCGAAATCGCCGGATTCGGCATGAGCTCCGATGCGCACCATCTGACACAACCGTGCGTGGAAGGCCCGCGCAAGGCGATGAGCTGGGCGCTGGCGGATGCTGCGGGTCTATCGCCGGAACGGGTCGGCTACATTAATGCTCATGGCACAGGCACGCAGGCGAACGATGTGACCGAGGCTGAGGCCATTCGCGGCGTATTCGGCGCCGGCGCCGACAGGCTGCCGGTAAGCTCCACCAAATCCGTGCATGGTCACACCTTGGGGGCTGCCGGCGCCATCGAAGCGATTGCTACCCTTTTGGCCCTGAAACACAGCCTCATTCCGCCTACGGCGAACTACACATCCTTTGACCCGGCCTGCCATTTGGATATTGTTGCCAACCAGGCGCGACCAGCCCCTCTTGAGGCGGCTCTTTCCAATACCTTTGCCTTCGGCGGGCTGAACGCGACGCTTGTTCTGAAGCGTTTTGATGAGTGACGAAGCCCACAGTTACAACCACAAAAACGCCAAAAGGGGTTCACTGGGCGTCTCAATTTTGCTATTTTTGCATCTAACGACCGTGATGAAGGACCATTCTTCTCCAGGCGAGCGCTGCTTCGGTAGATAATCATGCGAATTTCCATTGGTGCGGACCACGCCGGTTTTGAAATGAAAAAGATGCTGGTCGAGTTTATGGAAAAGCTCGGCCACACCGTTCATGATGTAGGCACGTTTGAGCCGGATAAACCCGATGATTATCCGGATTACGCGACGCTCGTGGCCGAGGACATTCGCTCCGGAGAAGCGGAACGCGGTCTCCTGGTTTGCGGCAGCGGCGTGGGCGTCTCGGTGGCGGCGAATAAGTTCAAGGGCATTCGCGCCGGTTTGTGCCACGATCATTATTCGGCACATCAGGGCGTCGAGCACGATGATATGAATATCCTGGTTCTGGGCGCCCGTATTATTGGCCCCATGATGGCGCAGGATGCCGCCCAGGCTTTCTTAAGCGCTACTTTCAGCGGAGAAGAGCGTCATGTCCGTCGTCTAAACAAAGTGAAAGGAATTGAGCAGAATGAGTTCCGCTAATGCGCCCGTTGTTATGGGCAAGGAAAGTTTTTCGTTTTCTCTTCCCTCGGATCTTGATAAGGCTGTCAAGGATGCCCATCGAGCCTGGGACAGCGAAAAGAAAACCGATCGCTTGTGGAAGAAGGACGCTTCGCTTTGGACCAATACGGACGAATCGAAGTGGCTGGGATGGCTTGATGTCGTTGACCAGGAACTTTCGGACGTCGCCAAATTCAAGGCGCTGGCGGCGGAGATTCGGGAAGACGGCTTCAGCCATATTTTGCTGCTGGGCATGGGCGGGTCAAGCCTTGCTCCTGAAGTGTTCAGCCTGACCTACGGCAAACAATCCGGCTTTCCGGAATTGCTGGTTCTCGATTCAACCGACCCTGTTCAGATCAAGAGTCTTCGGGAC
The DNA here is from genome assembly GCA_964249105.1 of uncultured Bryobacteraceae bacterium. GTDB lineage: Bacteria > Acidobacteriota > Terriglobia > Bryobacterales > Bryobacteraceae > Bog-105. Next base: position 4,145 of record CAXUBB010000341.1, read on the forward strand.
AAAATCGATCCGGCGCGGACTCTGTTCTGCGTCTCAAGCAAATCCGGCACCACCCTCGAACCCAACATCTACATGCAATACTTCTTTGACGAAACAAAGAAGATCGTGGGTGATCGCGCGGGGCAGCATTTCATCGCGGTGACGGACCCCGGCTCGAAGCTCGAAGGGGTAGCGGCGCAACGCCGGTTCCGGCGTGTTTATCATGGCGTGCCCAGTATTGGCGGGCGCTATTCCGCGCTCTCCGATTTCGGCTTGGTTCCACACGCCGCCGCTGGTCTCGATACGGAAAACTTCCTCAAGCGGACAACAGCCATGGTTCAGGCTTGCAAAGGCGGTGATTCAAACAAGAATCCGGGCGTGTCCCTGGGGTTGATTCTGGGCACTGCCGCCGCGAAGTTCAAACGCGATAAGGTGACGCTGGTCTGCTCGAAATCCATTGATGACCTGGGAGCATGGCTCGAACAGCTATTGGCTGAATCGACCGGCAAGGAAGGGCACGGACTGATTCCGGTTGATCGTGAGCCGCTGTTTGCGCCGGACGGTCAGGACACGGAAGTGTATGGCAATGATCGCGTTTTTGCTTACATTAAGTTTGCCGCTGATGACGATCGGGAGACCGAGGGCATCATTTCCGCTTTGGAGAAGTCGGGTCAGCCGGTCATTCGGATTGTGCTGAACGATTTGGCTGATCTGGGGCAAATCATGTTCCAGTGGGAGATTGCCACGGCGGTGGCCGGATCAGTCATCGGCATTGATGCCTTCAATCAGCCGGATGTGGAAGCCAGCAAAGTTGTGACGCGGGATCTCACGTCGGAGTTTGAGAAGACCGGCTCACTGCCGGCGGAGAAGCCTACTCTCGAGGGCGACGGCTTCAAACTATTTACGGACGAAGCCAATGCCAAGACTCTTCTGCGCGACGGCAACACTGTCGGTTCGGTCCTCCGGCAACTGATGGACCAGCTCAAACCCGGCGACTATTTTGGATTGTTAGCCTACATTCCCATGTTCCCGGAATATGAAGAAACCTTGCAGGAGATTCGCAAAGCGGTGGTGGAAAACGAGCGGGTCGCCACGGTCCTCGGCTTCGGTCCGCGCTTTCTTCACAGCACGGGCCAGGCTTATAAAGGCGGACCGAACTCCGGCGTATTTCTGCAAATTACCTGCGATGAAGCGGAAGATTTGCAGGTGCCCGAACAGAAGTACACGTTCGGAGTAGTAAAGGCGGCGCAAGCGCGCGGCGATTTCCAGGTATTGACCGAGCGAAAGCGCCGCGCCTTGCGCGTCCATCTGGGCAAAGACCTGAAAACCGGGTTGAATCACCTGCGCGATCTGGTCTGCGCCGCGATTGAGCATTAATTATTCAAATCGCAAAGCAATCATCGGATCGGCCTGCGCCGCCCGTTTTGCCGGAAGATAGCCGGCAAGCAGGGCGACGCAGAGCAAGAACAGGGTAGATAAAGCAAAGACCCATCCATCGCGCGATTGAATCCCAAACAAGAGAGGGGACATCATCCGGCTTGCTCCTAAACTGATGGTCAATCCCAGGAAAAGCCCAGCCATCGTTAACTTGGCCCCAGTACCCAGAATCAGTTGCATGATCTGTGCGGGTTGCGCGCCGAGCGCCAGTCTGAGGCCGAGTTCCTGTATCCGCTGTTGAACGGCGTAGGCGAGAACACCGTAGAGGCCAATGGCGGCGAGGGACAAAGCAATCGCCGCAAAGCTTGTCAGCAGAATAACCAGAAAGCGGCGTGTGGCAAGCGAGCGCGATACGACATCTCTCATGGAGCGTGAGCCGAAAACAGGCAATCCACGATCAACGGACCAAATGATTTTTTGAGCTTGAGCCGCTGCCGTGCTTTCGTTCAGTTTTGTCCGCAGCAGGAACACGGCGGAACCGCTCGCGCCGCTTTCAACTTGGAACACATCGCCGTAAAC
>CAXUBB010000342.1:0-6049 GCA_964249105.1 uncultured Bryobacteraceae bacterium
GTTCCCACCCAGCCCACCAGCTTAGCCCCTACAAGCCGGTAGCACCAGAAACCCGCCACTAAGCCCACCAGCGCCGCCACAATTCCCACCACAACTCTCGCCAGACCCGCGCGCAGGCCGGTAAATGCCGACCACAGAATAATCAGCCCCAGGCAAATATCTAACCAGTTCAGAGGCGGCATATAAATGGAACTTCAAACGGCTGTCGAGAGCGCCTGGAGTGGACGGCCTGTCAGCCGCGTATACGCTTCCTGATATTTCTCGCTTGTTTTGCGAATCACTTCTTCCGGTAATACGGGTGCGGGAGGCTTTTTGTTCCAATCCAAGGTTTCCAGGTAATCCCGCACATACTGTTTATCAAACGAAAGCTGTGGTCCGCCAGGGCGGTAGGTATCGGCGGGCCACCAGCGCGAGGAATCCGGCGTCAGCACCTCATCAGCCAGCACCAATTCTCCGTGGACGAAGCCAAATTCAAATTTGGTGTCAGCCAGGATAATGCCCCGGTCAAGCGCGTACTTCGCTGCTTTGCCGTAAATGTTGAGCGTCAAATCGCGAAGCCGCGTGGCCAACTCCGCGCCGACGGCGTTCACCACATGCTCAAACGGCACGTTCATGTCATGCCCGCTCTGGGCTTTTGTTGCCGGAGTAAAAACAGGCTCGGGCAGCCGGTCGCCGTCACGCAAGCCCGGCGGCAAGGGAATCCCGCAAACCTTTCCTCCGGCCTGATATTCCTTCCAGCCCGAACCGGCCAAGTAACCGCGAGCGACACACTCCACCTGAACCATTTCGGCTCGTTTTACCAGCATGGACCGCCCTTGGAGGGTCTGGCGATAGCTCTCTAACTCTTCCGGATATTCATCGACGTTTGCCGTTATCAGGTGCGTTGCCACAGTTCCACGAAGAAACTCGAACCAGAAAAGCGACATCTGGGTTAAAACTTGTCCCTTACACGGAATGCCGCTGCCCAAAACGCAATCAAAAGCTGAAATCCGGTCGCTCGCAATGAATAACAACTGCTCGCCCAAATCGTAGATGTCCCGTACCTTGCCGCGCCCTGCTAGGGGCAATGGAAGCGTTGTCTGGAGCAAAACTTCGTCTTGACACATAGGTGATGGTCATCCTGAGTATGGCAGAGCAGAACAGCGAATGACAGATTGGTAAACTCCGTTGAAGCGAGTAAAAATATACTGGGTAAACTACAAGGCAGTTAAAAGGTTAAACTAAATTAATGCTATCTACTTCCCATTTTTCCGTATGTAATGAGATGTTCAGTCAAATGCCTGTCGAACAGGTCTGCAAGGAGATAGCAGAGCTGGGGTATGCAGGACTGGAAATTGCGCCTTTTACCTTGGCGGAAGACCCTGCTGAATTGCCGGAGACCCGGCGTGCGGAATTGCGCGGAGCCATGAAGAATGAAGGCTTGTGCTTTGTTGGTCTTCATTGGCTTTTCACCACGCCTTCCGGTCTGCATATGACGACGGGTGATGAGGCCATTCGCGCCCGCACCTGGGACTATCTGCACAAACTGATCGACTTGTGCGCCGATTTAGCGTTTTGCAAAGGGGAGTACAACGCGGTGATGGTAATCGGTTCGCCGAAACAACGATCCGCCGTTGATGGCATGACGCCTCGGGAGGCGATGAATATCTTCACGCACGAACTGGCTCACGCCGCGCCTCACGCGGAAAGCCGCGGCGTCAGGCTGCTGGTGGAACCGTTATCGCCTGATCAAACGAATGTCATCACAAGTTTGCAGGACGCCGTCAACATTGTGAAGCAGATCGGAAGTCCGGCTGTTCAGACTATGTTTGATACGCACAACGCCAGGGAAGAAAAAGCGCCTCATTCAGAGCTGATCCGCCGTTACGCTCCCTATATCCAGCATGTCCATGTCAATGAAATGGATGGACGCGAACCAGGCGCGGGCGATTACGATTTCGGATCGCTCCTGAATGCTTTAGCCGCCGCGAAGTATTCCGGCTGGATCTCACTGGAAGTTTTCGATTGGAAGCGCGGCGGCAGGCAAATCGCCGAAGACGCTTTGAATTATCTTAAGAAAGTAGCGCCTGAAATGGCGCTCTCTCAGACAGTATGAACCATTATGTTGTGACGGGCGGAGCAGGGTTTATCGGCTCCTCTCTAGTGCGGGCTTTGCTCGCCGAAGGACGCGAAGTCCACGTGATTGACAACTTGTCGACAGGAAATCTCGACAATTTGGAAGAAGTAGCGGACCGCATCACGGTTCACGAACTCGACTTGCGCGATTACGACCGTATCGCGCCCGTGATTGCCGGCGCGCATCGCGTTTTTCACTTGGGCGCTTTGCCCTCCGTTCCGAAATCCATCCTGCAGCCGGTGCCGAGCCACGAATGCAACATTGACGGAACTTTTAATGTCTTCCGGGCCGCTGCCGAAGGGAAAGCGGGCCGCGTTGTTTATGCGGCATCGTCTTCCGCGTATGGCGATACCGAAGTTTTGCCCAAGGTGGAGAGCATGGCCCCGCGCCCCAAGTCTCCCTATGCCGTGCAGAAATTGCTCGGCGAATATTACGCCAGCGTCTTTTCCGACTGCTTTGGCCTCGAAACCGTCTCCCTCCGGTTCTTCAACGTGTTCGGGCCTCGCCAGGACCCCACCAGCGTCTACTCCGGCGTGCTTTCCATCTTTCTGAGTTGCCTGATTGAGCGCCGCCGTCCGACGATTTACGGCGATGGCGAACAGTCCCGCGACTTCACTTACGTCGAGGATGTGGTTGGCCTGCTGCTGAAAGCGTCACAAGCCCAGGGCGTTACGGGTAAGGTCTTCAATGCGGGCAACGGCAACCGCTATACCCTCAACCAAACCTGGCAGCTTCTTCAGAGAATTGAAGGAGTGGATCTGCCCCCGCAGTATGGGCCGCCCCGTCCGGGCGATGTGCGGGATTCGCAAGCCGATACCACTGCCGCTGTCCGTGAGCTTGGCCACGCGCCGCGCTTTACCTTCGAGCAGGGTTTACGCTTAACTCTCGCCTGGTATCGGGCCGATCTCCAGCGCAAAGGCGTTGGCTCCCGGACGGATACTCAACTGGTTTCATAACTCAAATTCGTGAACAACTCTTTTCGGCTCGGGGCGGACGGGATCTACCGCTGTGATGCGCTTCAGGAGTTTGTCTGGCAAGAACATGGCTTCGGCACGCGGTCCGGCAGCCCCCAGGCGAGTGTGACTCTCCGTCAGATTCACTCGGATCATGTGTTCAATGCTCACGGTCTGCATGACCGCGAACGCGAAGGCGATGCCCTGGTGACGAACGAAACAAGCAGAAGCATCGGCATTCGTACCGCCGATTGCGTGCCCATTCTGCTGCTCGATAGCCGCCAGCGGGCCGTAGGCGCTGTTCATGCGGGATGGCGCGGAACGACAGCCGCCATCGTTCGCCGCGCGATTGAAAAAATGACGGCTGATTTCGGCTCGGCTCCCGCTGATATCTATGCGGCTATAGGCCCTTGTATTCGCGACTGCTGTTACGAAGTCGGTATTGAGGTCGCGCAACAATTTGCGCCGCACTTTCCCGAATGGGAGCAGGTCAGCGGCAGCCGGACTGTTGATCTCTCCGAAGCCAACCAGCGGCAAATGGAAGGAGCCGGTTTGAACAGCAGCCATATTTTCGATTGCCAGCTTTGTACCGCCTGTCAAAGCAAGCAGTTCTTCTCCTACCGGCGGGAACCCGAAAATCCGGGCCGCATGATCGCCGCTATCGAGCGGCTTCTGTAAGAAGCGCATCTTAAACTGCCGCATTTACGTTTCGATCTGCATCTCAAGTTGCAGGAACGGAAAGGAATCAACGATGGATCGAAACGCAAAAGCGCAATGGCAGGGTGATTTGAGATCGGGTAAGGGTATGTTGTCCTCCGGCAGCGGCGCGCTGTCGAACACCCCGTATTCCTTTAAGGACCGCTTCGAGCAGGGAACCGGTACCAACCCCGAAGAGTTGCTGGCCGCTGCCCACGCCGGCTGCTTTTCGATGGCGCTTTCTTTAATGCTGCAGAACGAAGGTTTGAAAGCTGACAGTATCGACACAACTTGCACGGTCACGCTCGATAAGGAAGGCGAGGGTTTCGCGATCAAAAAGAGCGCGCTCAAGCTGGTAGCGAAAATTCCCGGCGCCTCCGAAGACGCTTTCAACCGCGCCGCGCAAAACGCGAAAGAAAACTGCCCGGTATCGAAGCTTTTCGACACGGAAATCACGCTCGATGCAAAACTGGAAAGCTAATTGCAAAGAGTCATCTACGATCGAAAGGATATAAAATTCGGTTTGTGGACGCACATCAACTCTTCAAGGCCGGGAAACTAACGGAAGCAATTTCGGCTTTGAACGCCCAACTTCGCGATAATCCAACTGACCAGCGAAGCAGAACTTTTCTCTTTGAATTGCTCTGCTTCGCCGGTGAGTTTGATCGCGCCGAAAAGCAACTGACAATTCTGGAGGGGGAAGGCAGCCGGGAGTCTATGCTGGGAGCGCTGGTCTATAAGGCCGCCATCAATGCCGAGAAGACCCGGCAAGAGATGTTCGAAAAAAAGTCTTTTCCCAAGCCGCTGCTTAACGGCAGCGGAGCTACCGTCATGGGCAAACTCAACGGCAAGGACTTTACCGTGCTCTCCGACACGGATTCGCGCATTGGCGAGAAGCTGGAACTATTCGCCGCCGGTGACTATTTATGGATGTCGTTCCAGGACATTGCCTCCGTCCGCGTCGCCCCTCCGAAACGCCTGCGTGATCTGTTGTGGATTCCCGCCGTGGTGACCACCAGTCCTGCTTTGGGGTCCCGCGAGTTGGGGGAACTGATGATCCCCTCCATGGCGCCCCTCTCCTGGAAACACCCCGATGAGGAAGTACGGTTAGGCCGTGTCAGCGTATGGGGTGAGGACGAAACGGGCCAAGTGGTCCCCTACGGTTTGAAGTGCATCCTGGTCGATGGCGCGGAAATGCCGGTCGTGGAGATTCGTGAGTTGGAGATATACCCTCGGAAGACGATTTTTAACTAAGCTGGTTCCTTAGCTTGAATGGCCCCGCGCTTGCAATAGAAAATCCTATCTGTTGAAAGCAGGCGGTATGGATGTCAGTCTCAAATCCCTGATCGGGAAAACCAATGATACGACGCGGAGCGCGCTGGAAGCGGCAGCGGGCCTCTGTCTTTCACGTACGCATTACAACGTTGAGATGGAACACTTCCTTCTCAAGCTCCTGGACAGGCAGGACAGCGATTTTCATCGTATCCTGAATCATTTTGAAGTGGAACCGTCGCGTCTGACGGCGGAACTGAACAGGGCCTTGGACAAGCTCCCAAGAGGCAACGCCAACAAACCCCACTTCAGCCGGAAATTGAGCGATCTCCTGACCACCGCCTGGAGCCTGGGTTCACTTGACTATGGCGCCGCGCGGATCCGCTCCGCTTTCACGACCGTTGCGCTCCTTGCAGACGAAGAACTAGGACGCATCGCAAAAGACTTCAGCCGTGAACTGTCAAAGGTTCAGGCCGAGACTCTACGGCGCGATCTCCTCGCCATTGTTGCCGCCTCGCCGGAAGAAACTGTTACGGCCGCCGCTTCCGAGAGCGTGAATGGAAAACCTCCGGTCAACACCAAAACGCCTCATCTGGATCAATACACGGTCAATCTGACAGCCAACGCCAAAGCGGGAAAGATCGACAACGTGCTGGGCCGCGACAGTGAAATCCGGCAGATCGTCGATATTCTCATGCGTCGTCGTCAAAACAACCCTATTCTGACGGGCGAAGCAGGCGTCGGTAAAACAGCCGTGGTGGAAGGCTTTGCGTTGCGCGTGGCGCAGGGTGACGTGCCTCCGCCTTTGCGAAACGTCCTGGTCCGCGCTCTCGACCTGGCGCTCCTACAGGCGGGCGCGGGCATTAAAGGCGAATTCGAGAATCGCCTGAAAGGGCTGATTGCAGAAGTCAAGCAATCGCCCGTTCCGATTATCCTTTTTATTGACGAAGCCCATACTATGATCGGCGCGGGCGGGCAAGCCGGGCAAAGCGACGCGGCCAATCTCCTGAAA
>CAXUBB010000343.1:0-6048 GCA_964249105.1 uncultured Bryobacteraceae bacterium
ACGCAGCAGATTGCGCCTTTCTCCTATACGACTAACGCCGCCAACATCATCGTCCGCCCATTTACTTAACAAAGCGCCTGCCCGCCGAAGCTCACGCCGCTTACGGCGCTGATCTCGCAAAGGTCGCGGCGGGTTTTCGCAAGATTCAGCCGGATGTTCCGGACAAAACGCGCATTCCCAAGATTCTGCGCTGCCTCGCAAGCGTCGAAAAGGATCTGCAAAGCAGCGCGGCCTGATGATTGCGGCATACCTGCTCATGGCTGCCGGTCTGGTGAGCTTCGCCGGAATGGGGATCGTTCACAAACTGGGAGACCGGCACGGAGCGCAGCCCCTCGGCATTGTGCTGTTCGCCATGATAACGGCCGCAGCCGCGAGTTTTCTCTACACGTTGCTCTGTCAAAGGGCGGCTATCCGCTGCATTCGGCCCCGAGCCATGCTGCTGGCCGTGCCGTTTGGAGCTTCCGCCGCCGTCGGGCTCTGGCTTTTCCAACGCGGATTGCGCTACGGCCATATCGCCACTAGTTGGCTGCTGATTAATCTGTCGTCCGGCATCCCGACGATTTTATCGATCCTCTTTTATCGTGAACCGCTCAATTGGAAAAAACTTTTGGTTTTTCTCCTGGTTGTGGCCTCGCTGTTGCTGCTGTGGTGGGACCGGAGAAAGCAAATGGGGGAAGGCGACTGACATGTGGTTTCGCTGGATGATGATTGCGTTCTTCTTTAACGGCCTGTGTACTTTCGGACTCCGCATCCTGGCGGGCTTGGGCTGGGCGGCGCGGTACACATCCAGCTATCTTGTCTTCTGGTATCTCGCCGGAGCATTGTTTCTATTGATTCCATATGTCCGCAGCCGCGAAAAGGCAAAACGCCCGGACGTCGTGATCGGATGCGGATTAGGCTTGTTCAGCGCGGGCGGTCAAACCTCCTTGGGACTGGCGCTGGCGCAGGGTCTGCCGGGCAGCATCGTCTTTCCCGTGGTGCTGGCCGGCGGCTTGTTCATTGTCGTGGCGGCAGGCGTCGTCATTTTCAAGGAGCGGATCGGCGCGGCGGGCATCCTCGGCATTCTGCTGGGCATAGCATCCATTGTGCTGGCTCAGCCTGCAATAGTTCGGTTGATCATTTCCCAAAACGGCCAGGCAGCGCCAATCAAGGTAGCAGTCGAGCCAAGCGTGGCGCGCGTAAAGGTCGTGTTTGCTCGCGCCAGCACACAAACCGATTGGCGGAAAGCTTCTTCCGCAGGCTGCAAGGTGAAATCACCCGCCGCCGATAGCCCTCCCGCCACCGCAATGTGATCCGGGAAGAACAGATTCGCTAGTGAAGCAATTGCGATTCCCAGCCACTCGCCCGCTTCCCGCAAAACAGAGGCGGCCATCGGATTCCCCGCTTCCGCCGCCATAATAACGTCGCGCAGTGACGCTGCCTGTTCGATCCCGGCGCGTTGCCGGTAACGCTCCGCAATGACGGGAGCGGATACCATCACTTCCGCGCAACCACGGCCGCCGCACGTGCAAAGCGGCCCATCCCGCAACACAATCACGTGTCCCGCGTCGCCCATGCAGCCATACGCGAAGCGCAAAGGCGCTCCCTCCACCGTCATGCCGACTCCCAGACCCGTGCCCACCGTCACGCAGAGGAATCGCTTGCTGTTTTTTCCCGAGCCAAATCGATGCTCGGCCATCGCTGCCGCGTTTGAATCCACTTCGAGTTCAATAACCAATCCGGGAAAATGCTCCCTTAAACGCCGACGCAGCGGAAAATCTTCCAGCCAGGAAAGATTTGAATTATAAAGAAGAGAGTCGCGTTCGGAATCGAGAAATCCGGCTACCGCCAAGCCCAGTTGGTTTATTTTAAGCCCTTGCTGCGCTGATTCCCTCAATGTCCTCTCAATTAAAGCGGCCAGATTGTGGAGATAGGATTCGGCATCGGGCTTCGTTGGGATTGAATCAACAAACTCCAACTCTCCACCTTGATGAAAGACGCCCGCTTTTGTGGAAGTTCCTCCGATATCCACGCAGAGAACGGATGTCATGCCCGCTTTTCCGAAATGTTGAAACCCGCTTCGGATGTCGTCACCAAAGGTGCCCAACGAAAGTCGCCGGGCGTGAGGCCTCGGATCTCGGCTTTACGGTATACCGCCATTTGCAGCGGAATTGTTTCGAAGATGGAGGAAAATCGGGAAGGCACACCACTAGGCCAAGGGCATAGAGGCGTCACTTTCTTTCCCTCGACAACCGGACCAATCCAATGCATCTGTCCGCCCATCTTGGTTATGTCTTCAACCAGAGCCGCATCCAGCCGCGCTGCATCTTCGGAAGTTCCGATCACAACACCACGAAACCCTCTATCCACTACCTCCACCGGACCGTGCCGGAATTGCGCCGCCGACATGCCCACCGCCGGACTTTTCGCGACCTCATGCATCAGCAGCACGCCCTCAAAAACAGCGCCTAACGCCGGACCTCGGCCCAGCAGATAAATAGGCGAATTATTATCCAGAAACTCTCGCCATTGTTCGCTTCCATGCACGCACTCGGGAACGAAGCTGGACAGTAGCTCCGCGGCTTTCTCGAGTTCAGCTTGCGCTCCGTTCAACTCATCGAACATCGCCGCTTCCAGCAGCGCCAACACAATCAACGTTGCGGTGTAAGTTTGGATAGCGGCAAACTGGTCCGCCGGGCTGTTCATCACAACCGTTTCGTCAGATTCCGAGTTGAGCGTGCTGCCCGGCACGTTCACGACGCCAGCAATGGCTGAGTTCCGCCCCTTCAGAATGGGCAGAAGCTTTGTTACTTCCACGCTCTCTCCCGAGCGTGATACCAGGAGCGACGCTGTGTCTTTACCAATGAACGACGGCAAAAAATACAGCAGCTCCGATGTCTCAACGGCTGTTATCTCCACACCGCGTTGAGCGAGCCGGTAATACGACGGAAAGCACGCAAAATAAGAAGCGCCCATGCCGCTCAATAGAATGCGTTTTTTAGATCGCAGCAGTTCCGCCGTTCGCAGCAGGTTTTTCCTCCCTGCTCCCAACTGATATTCCGCCACGGCGTGAACGGCCTCGGGCTGATGGAGAATGTTTTCGAGAAGCGGCGTGCTCACTTCTTCTTGCTTCCCAGCCACTCTTCAATCGGCATGCGGGTCTTTGGCGTGTAGGGCATTTTGATTTTTGCTCCGGCCCCGGCTGACGCATAAGCGGCATAAAGCGCTTCCATCACCACGCGCCCATCTTCGCCGGAAGCCCGCAGCGTTTCCTTGCCGCGAACCACGCGCGCGAAGTGGCGCATCTCCTGCGGTATGCCGTAATTCCAGTGCTCTTCAAATACCGGATAACTCCATCCGTTGGTGGTCGGCGCTTTCTCAACCGCGTAGCCAAAGCCATACTCGCTATAGGTTGGCAAAGCGTTTCCCATATGCAGATCCGCGTAAGTGACGCCGCCTTCGCCGTAGATCTCGGTCCGGTCACTCATGCCGCCGCGCTTGGCCCAACTGCACTCCACCATGCCGACAGCCCCGTTTTCGAATTCAAGGATACAGATGGCATCGTCGTCGCCTTCCGTCTTATCGCCATGCACGTAGGTTCCGAGCTGGGCATAAACGGTCCTGATGGCGGGCCGCCCTAAAAACCAATAACAGAACGCAATTCCGTGGCAGCCCAGGTCCATCAAAGCGCCGCCGCCCGCTTGCTCCATGTCCCAGAACCAGGGACTGTGCGGGCCAAAGTGCTTTTCGCTCTGCTTCACCAAATGAACTTTGCCGAAGCCGCCCTGGTCCGCCATTTCTTTCGCCTTGACATACTTGGGGGTAAAGAACAGCTCCTCGGCGTATCCGAGCATGACGCCTTTCCGCTTACAGGTATCAATCATCTCATCGGCTTCCGCCAGCGTCATGCAAAGCGGCTTTTCGCACACGACATGCTTGCCGGCGTTGGCGATATCAACCGTCATCCGGGCATGGAGGCGATTGGGCGCGGTAATCGTTACCATCTCGATATCCGGCTCCCGCAGCATCTCGCGGTAATCGAGGAACGCCCGTTCAATGCCGTACTTGCTTGCCAAGCGCTCCGCATTGCCCGGAGTCGGAGAAGCCACTGCGACGACTTCCGCCTCCTCCGGCATCATCTGGAACGACGCCGCGTGAATATCGGCCTCAAACTGAGATCCAATGATGCCGACCTTTACTTTCCCGCTGCTAGGCATTTGCCCCTACCATTGCAGCTTCAACTCAGCCTCAAACTTTTCGTTTGACTTCATCATTTCGTCCCATGTCACCGTTTGCTCCCGGTAAGCCGCAGTGCGCCCGAGAATAGCGGTCAGGTTGCTTTCCACCGCCTGGTCGCCATTGTTGAGAAGCTTGCCGGTCCGGATGCTTTCCGCGAAAGCCTTTGCGTTCGAGATTGCGCCTTCTTTGAAGGTAGGATCTTTTTCGGCTCCCATCCATTCATTCTTTCCCGTAATGCGCACCAGCCCGCCGTAATGGAGATCAGCGCAGCCCTCATGACCAAAGCAGCGGACGCACAGATCCGAATAAGCAGGCGTGAGCTGATTGGAACTGAAGCTCACATGGACATTGTTCGGATACCAGTACGTGACAACGAAATGATCGTAAGCGTCTCCTGTGTTGTATTTCGTTCCTGCCCAACTCGTGCGTCCCCCGGTTCCTGAAGCCTTCATCGGATGCGCGCCCAGCATCCAGTTGCCGACATCAATAACGTGAATGTTCTGCTCCACGATGATGTCGCCGCCCAGAACGCGATCCATATAGAAGTTCATGACACGGGCTTGCCCTTCGTCCATACCGGGTTGTGATTTGTCGGTAAATGGCCGCCCCGCATAGTAGTACACCTGGGCAAACGCCGGCTTTCCGATGTCACCGCGATGCACGCGCTCCGCCGCTTCCTGGAAAGCCGGACGCGCGCGAGTTTGAAAGTCCACCCAGAAGCTTTGTTTGCCGTTCGCTTTCACGGCGCTTTGGCTGATGCTTCGGCAGCCCGGAACGTCAACCGCCACGGGTTTTGCCAGATACACATGCTTGCCCGCATCCACCGCCGCTCTGGCGTGTTCCGGATGGAAATAGGGCGGCGTTTCGATCACGATGGCGTCCAATTTCGATTCGGCCATCTGGCGGTAAGCATCCCCGCCATAGTACGCCCGTTTAGAGTCAACTTTCAAAGCAGCAGCGGTGGTATCGAGATGCTCACGGATCACATCAGCCGCCGCCACAAAACGAGCGCCCGCGTACTCCACAAAGAAAGGAGAGATCCAGTTACCGCGAGAACCGCACCCCAAAAGGCCAAGCTCCACCGTTGAGTTGGTCTGGTAAGTGAATGCTGTTTGCGAAGAAACCAACAGCAGGCCGCTGGCGGCTGTGGTGCGAAGAAAATTCCGCCGCGATTCCTCGGGCGGTTCCGTTTGCGCCGTATTGTGCTGATTCATCCTGTCCAGCATATGACACGGCCCGCCAGGAAACGGGCACACGCTACCAGTACAGCTTCAAAGCAAACTGAATCTCGCGTTGGTCGTTCTGCCCGTCACGCGTGGAAGTAATCTTTCCAAACGTAGTCGGGTTGGTGTAATCCAGATAGGTTGGCGCGGCAAAGTTCGGCGTGTTGGTCAGGTTGAAGAACTCTGACCGGAATTCCACATGAGTTCGCTCGGTAATGGGAAACGTTTTGAAAACTGAAAAATCCAGGCGGTGAAAACCCGGACCATAAAATTGCGTGGGGCCGCCGCCCAAGGGAGTGTAGTCACTCTGCCCCACGCTCGTCGCCACGGGCGGACTCGCAAAAGCGGCGGCATTAAGCCATTGATCCGCATTGTGCGGCCCAGCCGTGACGCTCTGCCCGGGAACCAGGAGCGCGTTGCATCCCAGTCCCGCAGCCGTCGCGATGACGCAAGCAACCGTTCCCGGCTGCCCATCCTGCAGCGTAAGAATATAGTTCGTGCTCCAGCCGCCCAGCACGGTATTTACAATCCCGCTGCTGTTCTTCAAAAACCGTCTGCCGCGCCCTACCGGAAGATCATAGGTTCCGCTCAGATGAAAAACTTTGGG
>CAXUBB010000344.1:0-4941 GCA_964249105.1 uncultured Bryobacteraceae bacterium
GCCTAACAGAGACACGTAATGCCAAAGTATCGGCACAAACGACGTGACACTGGAGAGCTTCCCTGCCAAGGGTTGCTCTCCTTTTTTAAGAAGATAATGCTAAAGCGCCAGCCCTAGATTTGAGAATTACCAGGCATGGACGCTCATATTAAATTCCGGCTTGCGGGGCAGTGATACGAGCCCAAACCGCAACTGAGTTCTCGCGGGAGTGACTCCATTGAACATCTGCCACCTCTACGATTGTTCCTGATGCGAGCTTGGTGGAAGTAAAATCACCTACTCGAATTTGGGTTCTTTCTAAAGGTGAATCCAGGTGTCGCTTGTCCTTTGTCAGCTGCCAATCTAAAATGACGAGACGCCTAGCAATCGTCAGACGGATTGTGTCGCCCACCCAAGGGAAAGCGTGATTGCTATCTCCGCCCAATCTCTCCAATTGGTAAAAGGGCCCGGAATTCCAACGATAGTTAGCCATATCATAGCTTCCTACCAGGACCCACCCGGTGCCTCCGATAGAGTCGAGATCTTCCGCCAGATAGTACTGAGCCAATCGGCTTGAAGGAGACAACCATCTGCCAAGAGGATCAAAAAAGAAAATAAGAGCAAATGCTCCCACAGCGCTGGCCCGTCGAACTGGTTGCATAGCTCTTATGCGTAGCAGGCCAAAGCTTCGCCAAGCCAACGCGGAAAAAAGCAAGGCAAGAAAAAATGCGGGAGCGCGGCGTTCAAAGTTTAAGGTGTGAAGATCCACATTCTCAATGAGAATGAGAAGGGCCAGCGCGGCTATCCCAAAAGCAAGCAGAAATTTGATTTTCGCCGGCGCCGGGATGGTTCGCTCGGTGTTGCTGTCTTTGGGCGCGGTGAGGTGTTTCGAGGTAAGCTCGGATTCTGGCGTGAATTGAAGATGCAGAAGATCGAATTCCAGTTGATCGATGCACTCCTGGACTCGATGCTCGAAGTAGTCCAACTGTTGTTGAAAAGAGAGGGGACCGAAAACACGGGATTGGAACTTGAGGTACTGGCGGGCATGCAGATCATTCTCAAACATTTGCTTGAAGAACCCGATCGCGTAGGCGACCCACTCACGTTCTCTTTCTTCCACAGAGCGCAGCGCTTCAACTGATTCAATCTGAAGGGTCAGCAAGACTCTTCCTTCGGCAATTAGAGCAGATATCTGTTTGTGGGCTGTCGTACGGGAGACGACCAGGCAGCCCGTGCCGCTCTCGACGTGAGCTTTCATGTGCGCTGACCCTATTTGAGCACCCATCCGCAATAATCATATCTAGAGAGAATCGAACTCATCATGGGAGGAGCCGGTAACATGGGCATCAAACAGCGATATCGAGAATTTTGATTGATGCATGCGCGCCGAGGGTACGCGCTTGACCGGGAAGCGTTTCCCTCGCCGGCAATCCCCTTCTTAGGATGTCGATCAGCGAAATAAGAGCTAAACACTCATGAGTCGATGAGTTCCTTCTCAACTTTAAAGAGCAGTAATCCGTTAGGGAGATTTGGAACTCCCAAGCTCGGATCGGCAACGCTATGGCAAAGCTCTCCTCAAATATTTCCAGAGGGGATTCTAAGCGGGCAAAGTGAAAGCCCAAGTCACGACAGGCATCCCGTATTGCAGGCCAACACTCTTCAAGGGAGCGAGCTTGGGCGAGCGCCTGCCGAAGATGGCTCAAGCAAATTTCTTCTTTCAAAACCCGCCTAAATCCGCCGCCCAATACCATTTGCCGTGCAACATGAAACTCCACGTAGCCCAGAGCCCTCACCCCGAACCAGGCAAAACCGCAGAACAAGATCACGGCCAAGCCGCCCACCTGCTTAGCGAGCAGGCTTTGTAAAAGAGACAGCATTGCGGCGGCACCGCACACTGCATACAAAATTAACGCCGCATCTCTAGGTCGAAATCCCTGCGCCAGCAATCGATGGTGTATGTGGCCCCGGTCGGCTACAAAAATCGGCCGATGTCGAAGGAAGCGCCGCCCGATTGAAAGGCTGACGTCCATTAAAGGGAGCCCAAGCGCTATTAACGGGGCTGCCATCCCTAAAATTGTGGCCGATTTTTCACACCAAATAATCGAAAAACAACCTAAAAGAAAACCAATCGTTAAGCTGCCGGAATCGCCTAAAAATACTGATGCGGGAGCAAAATTGTACCGCAAAAAACCAAGCAGGCAGCCGACTAAGGGCGCAGTTGCCAAGGCTAAGCCGATGTTGTCCTGAACAACTGCGGCAATGAATGTTGTTAAGCTTGCAAAAAGAGCAACTCCTGACGCCAAACCGTCCAGTCCGTCGATCAAATTGACGGCATTCATGCAGCCTATTAGCCAAATCACGCTTAGCGGAACAGCCCACCATGGAGCAGCAGGATGGTTGTTGATTGCATGAATACGCACACCTGCGAAGCAAGCCCATGCGGCGGCGAGGCATTGTGCCATCAGCTTGCTCTTAGCGTTAAGCCCCACAATATCATCAATTAAACCGATCAGAAATACCAACGCCGCTGCTGACAGAAGGCGCCAGAATAGATCGTTATGATGGACTGCGAGGCGCGTTCCTTGCGGCAGCAGCAACATTGCTAGACCGATTGCGCCGAAGTAGGACGCGACGATAGGGGGACCGCCAGCTGGCGGAATTGGAGTTTTGTGTAGCTTTCTTCCTTGGTCCGGCCGGTCAATTATGTTAAAAAAAAAGAAAATTTTCTTACAAATCGGCGTTAGACAGAGAGATAAAAGGAGCGCAAACAATGCGAGCCAAATAAGAATCCACATTTGAGTAACAGCGTCCTTACCAGTAACTTATAAAGTAACCAGCGAGTGTAGTTTCAGAAAAATCGAAGTCTGTTAATAGATAATTAAAACAGGCAATTATCTTAAAAAATAAGGGAAGTAACTAGACTTAATTGATATGCAGAAGAAGCAATTCACCACAAGCTACCGCCATCCCGCTACGCTCTTCAGCGAATCGATTGGATACCCTTAAGGTCTTAACAAGAAGCTGTTCCCCTGTCAAGCGGATAGAAATCTAGTACTGAATTGTGCTTTAAATAACAATGGAAAAGCGTTTTTTGCGCTATTCGTACCATTACTTATTTGAAGTTCTTCAGCTTTAAAGGCCGTCCCGTTTGTATGCATTAAGAGCCTTTCGAAAGATAGGTACTTTTCTACATCGTACATAGTTGACACATGTCTTACGGACAATTTATTCTGCAAGAGACCCGAAACGAGCAGCTTACAAATCTCCGAATAAGGAGACATTGTGGTAACTATGCCCAAAATCGTTTATGCGACTCCTTAAGGGTAATTGCAGTCTAAGTGTCGACTTGGATTAGTGCAAAAGCGTTCAGAATGAAAATAGGAAAAACAGCAGAGGTAAGCCTTTCGGAAAAATCACCGACGCAATGGTTTGCGTTGTATGTAAAGCTCCGCTATGAAAAATTGGTCTCTGAACTCTTGCTGAAAAAAGGCTTTGAGTCTTTTTCGCCAACTTATCCGGAACGGAAGCTACGGCGCGATAAGATCCATGAAATTGACATGTCGCTTTTTCCGGGCTATGTGTTCGCAAAATTTGACCCGCGCTTCCGTATGCCTATATTAACCACGCCTGGCGTGCGGGAAGTAGTGGGCTATGGGCGCGTGCCTGTGCCTATTCCAGATTGGGAAATCCATACTGTGCGGGAAGCTGTGGATTCAAAGCTGAGGGTCGAACCTTGCCGGTACTTGGAAACTGGCAGCCGCGTCCGAATTGTTTGCGGACCCTTAGCCGGCCTTGAAGGAATTTTAGAGGAAACCCGCTCTTCATGTCGGGTGATCGTATCGGTTTCACTTATCCAAAGGTCAATCAGGGTAGAGGTGGACCGCGATGCGTTGCTGGCGAACGACGTACACACGGAAAGAACCAACTCAGGTCAACATAATCGGTTGTTGCAGCCTAACTGCTAGTTGTCTGAATTTGTAACTCTCATAAATTCTTAACTGAGACTCATAGACATAAAACAGTGAAACTCCCAAATGCTAGGTACCGAGTGGTTAATTTTCGTTTGTCTAGCAGCGAGTACGAAGCTGTCTATTGCGCATGCCAGTCAGAGGGCGTGCCGACCGTATCTGAGTTTGCCCGCTCGAGCATTTTGAGGCGAGTTCATGGAGAACCTATCAGCGGCGGCAATGCTGACTTCTGGCTCTTAAAACTCTCAGAACGAGTGAGCAGCATAGAACGAAATTTAGACTTGGTTTTGCGAACTCTGAAAACTCAGGAAGTTGAGCAGAAACCGAGCGATGGAAAAAATGAAAAGGTTGACTAGCCATATCGACTCATTCGGGCCGTGGAGGCGTTCCGCCCTTGCCCTTTTCCTGCCGTGGTCCTTGTTCTGCGCACAACAAGCAATGGATAGCGTCAGTGCTTCAAGCATTCCAACAGCGCACAGCGCCGTCAGTTACCCTTCAAAGTTGTACGTTCTCGGACCCGAGGATCAAATTGTGATTCAGGGCATTAATGTGGATGAGATGGCCAATAAGCCCATGCGGATCGACGCGAATGGCGAAGACAATTTCCCCTTAGTCGGTATCGTTCACGCAGGAGGTCTTTCTGTTCGGGATTTCGAGGCTCGCCTGAACGAAAAAATGAAGGCTTATTTGCGAAACCCTCAGCTCGTCGTCAGCGTGACTGAGTACAGAAGCCAGCCTGTTGAAGTTTTAGGGGCTGTTAATAGTCCAGGAGTGCATCAACTTCAGGGCGAAAAGAGCTTGGTTGAGGTAATCTCGTTGGCTGGCGGCCTACGGCAAGATGCTGGCTCTCATGTGACCATCACCCGAGAGATCGCAGAGGGAAAGCTGCTCTTGCCCGGCACTCGGATGGACGCCTCAGGCCGTTACGCCACGGCCGGTCTCAATTTGAAAGAGGTAACGAGCGGCTTGAATCCTAGCGAGAACGTGGTAATCA
>CAXUBB010000344.1:4951-6048 GCA_964249105.1 uncultured Bryobacteraceae bacterium
CATCTCGGTGGCTCGGGCGGCCACCATCTATGTGGTAGGCGATGTCAAGAAGCCGGGCGGGTTCTTGCTCGGCGAGAACGATTCGATCTCTGTCATGCAGGCTTTGGCGCTGGCAGAAGGCGCAGAGCACACGGCCAATATGAGCCATGCCCGCATTATTCGGGGAAGCGAGACGAATGGCTCCCGCACGGAGATTACTTGCAATATCCAGAAGATTTTTTCAGGCAAGGAAGAGGATATCGGCCTGCAGCCTCGAGATATTTTATTTGTTCCCAGCAGCACTGGAAAAAAAGTCGCTTTGCGTGCACTAGAAATGGCAATACAAACTGGATCAGGCGTGGCCATCTTCAGCGCTGGCCGCTGATGCGAGATAGACCGTCTCTCTTTTGAGCGTTTCTTCTGTCGCAGGTCAATCCAATCCGCCGATCAACAACAATTACTCGTAATGAACGATTCTTTCCATTACCTCGATGATCCGAGGCGAAAGCGTCCAGCGTTACCGGAAGCAACAACTCCGGTCGCAAATAACCCATATGCTGGCGGTCTCGAAAGTTCGCGGCCTTACTTCGCCGAGCCTGATAACTCCGGCAAGCTGATCGAATATATCCGCGTCTTCTACCGGCATAAATGGACGCTCGGCTTCGTCTCTTTCCTGGGTCTCGCCGCGGCGCTGGCCTTAAGTTTGCCTCAGAAGCCTATATACCGCGGACATGCTTCGCTGGAAATTCAAGACTTCAACGAAAATTTTCTTAATAAGGGGTTTGACAACGCTCCGCAACAAGGAGATGCGGCCGAGACAAACTTTCAAACGCAAATCCGTTTGCTGCAAAGTGATTCCCTGCTGGATCGGGTGGCTACAAAGTTAAAGCTGCGTGATCCAGGGGGGGAAGGAAAACCCCAGCCCTCCTTGTTTCGCGCCTTGCTGCACTTACCACCGTCCCCCGTAGTTCCGGAGAAAGAAAGATTATTAAAACAGATTCAAGGGAATTTGACAGTTCGCGTGGTGGGACAGACCCGCATCGTGGAGGTCCTGTACGACTCGCCGGATCCTGCTTTGGCGGCAAGCGTTCCTAATACGCTTGTTGAAGAGTTTATCG
>CAXUBB010000345.1:0-5985 GCA_964249105.1 uncultured Bryobacteraceae bacterium
CGTCAAGGTCATCAACCATCTGGGCGATGAAGTGATGAAAGTGTTCCGGGTGGCGTAGCCGGACGTGTCACCATTGCTGGAAAACCAGGTGATGAGCCGCCTACCAAAACCGTGAAAAGCATTTTTCAGCAAGCGCAAATCGAGGAGAAGTAAAAATCGTGGAGTACGCTGTCATCATTGAAAAAGAGCCCCAAAGCGATTGGGGCGCTTATGTTCCGGACCTGCCCGGTTGCGTCGCAGTGGCTAAAACCCGAGTGGAGGTGGAGAAGCTCATTCAGGAAGCCATTCAGATTCATCTCGCGGGAATGCGTGAAGACGGACTTCCGATTCCCGAACCGACCAGCAGCGTTTTCAGCGTGAAAGTGGCTTGACCGCTACCCTGTGATCAAAGGCAATTCCGTAGATAAGCTCCTTACTTTCCTATCCAAAACTGTATATAGTAAGCTTTACAAGCTTATGAGTACCCGCCGGGATGTTCTTCGCATACTGACTACTACTTCTGCCGCGCTGCCCGCCTTGTCTTCCGCTGCCCAGGAGCAAAAGGAGGTAGAAACGCAGCCGGGACATCTGCATACTGGGCCAGCCACGGAGGTTCCAGTTCCTTCGAAGCCTACCTTCTTCCAGCCTGCGGAGTTTAAGACCATTGAGGCTTTCAGCGAGCGCATCATTCCCCGGTCGTATACGCCAGGCGCCAAAGATGCCGGTGTCGCGCTCTTGATCGACAAGGCTATCGTGGCGGACCCCACGCTCAAGCAGCCGTACCGTTCCGGCATTGCCGATCTCAACGCGTTGTCCCTTAATAGTTATGGGCAGGAGTTTGCCGCTCTGGACGAGCGCCGGCAGATCGCCGTACTGACGCCGTTAAGTCTGGAGACGGATTCGTCGCTCGGCAAATTCTTTGCCACTGTCAAGGACATGACCGTTGACGCTTACTACAAAACGGAAGCCGGCCTAAAGACGGAACTCGGCTGGCACGGCAACACGTATCTACCCAGTTTTCCCGGCTGCGATCATCCCGAGCACCAGAGTTAACCATGCAAGTTCAAACCACTCCGCAAATCCACGACGTGCTGATTATCGGCACCGGCGCTGCCGGGGGCATGGCCGCCTGGAATCTCACTCGGCAGGGGGTCAATGTCACCATGCTCGACGCCGGGCGGAAATTCAACCGCAGCGAGTTCTGGACGCACGTGAAGCCCTGGGAGTGGCAGCAGCGCCTGGATGCGGGACAAAAGCCGCCGCCGATTGTGCTCGATCCCGCCGAACAGCCCTACATCACGCCGCTCGGTCAGAATTTCGCGCTGACTCGGGTGTGGGGGCGCGGCGGCAAAACGAACATCTGGGGCCGGGTCAGTTTGCGCTACTCCGATCTGGATTTTGCCGGACCCGAACGGGACGGATGGGAAATTCCGTGGCCGATCCGGTATAAGGACATTGCTCCCTACTACGACCGCGTGGATCAACTGATCGGCGTCTGCGGCGGAGATGATGACAGCGACTCGCTTCCGGGAAGCCGGTACTTCCTTCCTCCTCCTCCGCTTCGCTGTGGCGAACACGTGATCAAACGGGCGGCGGGCAAAGTCGGAATCGAAACGGTTGCCATTCGCCGCGCTGTTCTGACGCGTGACTATAACGGCCATACCAAGTGCCACTATTGCGGAGCTTGCGGCGACGGATGCGATGTCGGAGCGTTCTTCAACGCGAGTGATTATTTGATTGAACCCGCCTTGAAAACAGGCAAGCTGAACGTGATCAATAACGCTGTGGTTGCACGCATTCTGGTGGATGATAACGGCCTGGCGAACGGCGTGCAATACTTCGACCGGTATACGAAGAAAGAGCAGCGCATCTATGGCAAACGCGTGATCGTGGCCGCTTCCTGCGTGGATTCCACGCGCATTCTTCTCAATTCCACGTCAGCGAAATATCCGAACGGTATCGGAAATTCATCGGATGTGATCGGACGCTACCTCTCCGAACAGATCCGCTTCACCATGCGCGGCTTTGCGCCGGAGTTGATCGGAACCACCGTCCGGAATGACGACGGCATCGGCGGCGCGCATATGTACATGCCGCGCTTCAATCATCGCGATGGACGGAAACGGGATTATATTCGCGGCTTCGGCTGCCAGTTCTGGTATACGGGAGCGCAAACGGATCTTTCCTACGCGAAGTGCATCCCCGGCTTCGGACTGGAATTCAAGAAGGCCGTCAAGGAACGTTATCCGGCGGTTCTCGCTTTACATCCCTTTGGGGAAACCATACCCAAGGCAGAGAATCGGATTACGGTCAAAGGATCACCCGTTGACCAATACGGGGTGCCCATCGCGCGGATCAGTTATTCAACCGGCGAAAACGAGCGGCGCATGTCGAAGGACATGTATGACACCATGCTGGAAATCCTGCACGCGGCCAAGGCGGAGATTGTTCCTTACCCGGTTGGCTATCTGGAGCCGAATGGCAGCGCCATTCACGAGCATGGAACCTGCCGCATGGGGGCGGACCCGAAACGCTCCGCGCTTAACGGCTTCTGCCAGATGCACGATGTAAAAAACGTGTTCGTCGTGGACGGCTCCGCGTTCACCACCGCTTCAGAGAAGAATCCGACGCTGACCATTCTCGCTCTGGCCTGGCGCGCCACCGACTATATGGCGGGCGAGATGCAGCGCGGAAATATTTGAGCCGTGACGCGAACGGATTCTGCCGCGTTTTCAGGTGCGCCTCGCATTCAGGAGATACTGGTTGTCCCAGTAGCCGGTCGCGACAGCATGTTGCTGAACCTGAGCGGAGCGCATAGTCCGTTCTTCACTCGCAATCTGGTTATTTTGAAAGACAGCGCCGGGCATACCGGCGTGGGCGAAGTGCCGGGCGGCGAGCGCATTCGCCAAACACTCGAAGGCGCCAAGCCCTTCCTGTTGAACGGACAACTGGGGAACTATCAAAATCTCCTCGCCAGGGTGCGGCAGCAGTTTGCTGGTCTCGATAAGAGCGGGCGCGGTGTTCAGACCTTTGATTTGCGGACTACCATTCACGCCGTGACGGCTCTCGAAGCGGCGCTGCTTGACTTGTTAGGGCAGCATCTCGGAGTGCCTGTGGCGGCGCTGCTCGGTGAGGGTCAACAGCGCGATCTCGTCGAAGTGCTCGGCTATCTTTTCTTTGTCGGCGACCGGAAGAAAACAGACCTGCCGTATGGGGGCGGTTCCGATTCCGGCGGTGACTGGCTGCGCTTGCGTCATGAAGAAGCGTTGACGCCCGAGGCGATTGTGCGACTGGCGGAAGCGGCCTACGCGCGCTATGGGTTTCACGATTTTAAGCTGAAAGGCGGCGTGCTCCCTGGTGAGAAAGAGATGGAAGCTGTTACGGCCTTAGCCCAACGCTTCCCGCAGGCCCGCATCACATTAGACCCGAACGGCGCATGGTCATTAGAGGAATCGATCCGGTTATGCGCAAACCAACATCACGTCCTGGCGTACGCGGAAGACCCTTGCGGGGCCGAAAACGGCTACTCCGGACGCGAAATTCTGGCTGAATTCCGACGCGCTACCGCCCTGCCGACCGCGACAAATATGGTAGCGACCGACTGGCGCGAACTGGGACATGCGGTCCAGCTTCAGGCGGTCGATATACCGCTCGCTGATCCCCACTTCTGGACGATGCGCGGCGCGGTTCGGGTGGCGCAGCTATGCCGCGACTGGGGGCTGATGTGGGGTTCGCATTCGAATAATCATTTCGATGTCTCGCTGGCGATGATGACGCAAGTTGCCGCCGCCGCGCCGGGAAGAATCACCGCCATCGATACGCATTGGATCTGGCAGGATGGGCAAAGATTGACGAAGAAGCCTCTACAAATTGTCGAGGGAAAGATCACAGTACCGGGCGAGCCGGGTCTTGGCGTCGAAATCGACATGGCGCAGATTGAGAAAGCGCACAGCCTCTATGGAGAGATCGGACTGACGGGCCGCAACGATGCGGCAGCCATGCAGTATTTAATTCCAGGTTGGGCCTTCAACAACAAGCGTCCTTGTCTCGTGCGGCCTTAACGAGAAAATCGAAATCGCACCCCTGATCCGCTTGTAGAACGCTGTCGAGAAACAGCTTGGCATAACCGCGTGAAGCATCAATTTCGGGGTGCGTGCCGTAACCGGCGGCAGTTGCTCGCGTTTGGAGTTCTTCTTCGCTGACCAGCAACTCCAAGCGGCGTTGCGGAACATCCAGCCGGATCAGGTCACCGGAACGCACGAGGGCCAGCGGCCCGCCGACAGCCGCTTCCGGCGTGATGTGCAGAACGATTGTGCCAAAGGCCGTTCCGCTCATACGCGCATCCGAAATCCGGACCATATCTTTCACGCCCTGGCGCGCCAGCTTTTTGGGGATCGGAATGTAACCGGCTTCCGGCATCCCCGGCGCGCCCTTCGGTCCGGCATTTCGCAGCACAAGAACGCTCTCCGGCGTCGCTTCCAGATCCGCTGCGTCCAGCCGTTCCATCATCTCTTCCACCGAATGGAAGACAACGGCTTTCCCCGTATGCTGCATGAGACCATCGGAAGCGGCTGATTGCTTAATCACCGCGCCGTGCGGCGCAAGATTGCCGCGCAGAACCGCCAACGCGCCTTGCCTTTTCAGCGGGTTGGCGCGCGACCGAATCACGTCCTGGCCCGGCACTTCCTCGGCTTCGGCAATGGCATCCGCGAGCGTGCCTCCGGCCACGGTGGGAAGGTGGAGAGTAAGAAAATCTGAGAGTTCTTTCATCACTCGCGGCAGTCCGCCCGCTTGGTAGAAATGCTCCATATAGTGTTCGCCGGAAGGCTTAAGATCCACCAGGACAGGCACGTTGCGCCCGATCTCGTCGAACTCGTCCAGATTGATCCGATACCCAATGCGACCGGCAATCGCACAGAGATGGATTAAGCCATTCGTGGACCCACCAATGGCTTGCAGAACAATCAGCGCATTCCGAATGCTCGCCTCCGTTACTATCTCACTGGGCCGGGGACCGCCACCTGCCGCTATCTCAGCCGCCCGCTTGCCGCTTGCTTCCGCGATGCGCCGCCGTTCCGCATGAGTGGCCGGAATCGCGGCGCTCCCCGGCAGCGCAAGCCCCAGCGCCTCAACGATGCAGGCCATGGTGCTGGCCGTTCCCATCACCATGCAGGTACCTACCGAAGGAGCAAGACGGGCGTTCACGACGTTCATCTCCGTTTCGCTCATTTCGCCAGCCCGAAACCGGGCCCAAAAGCGCCGGCAATCCGTGCAGGCTCCGAGCACTTCTCCCCCGTAATGCCCAACGATCATGGGTCCCACGGGCAACACAATCGCGGGCAAATCCGCGCTGACCGCCGCCATGGTCTGCGCGGGCAGAGTTTTGTCACAGCCGCCGATCAGCACCACGGAATCCATCGGCTGGCAGCGGATCATCTCTTCGGTTTCCATCGCCATCAAGTTGCGCAGGTACATGGCGGTCGGGTGCGCAAAGCTTTCGTGAATCGTCATGGTGGGGAACACCATGGGCAGCGCGCCCGCGAGCAGGACGCCGCGCTTTACCGCCTCAATCAGATCAGGAACATTGCCGTGACACGGATTGTAATCGCTGTAAGTGTTGGTGATACCCACAATGGGCCGGTTGAGGGCATCATCGGAGTAACCCATGGCTTTGATAAACGCCTTCCGAAGAAAAAGAGAAAACTCCGCATCGCCGTAGCTGGTCAAGTTTTTGCGTAAACCGCGTGTCATGGTGCCGTCCGTTAAGCTGAAGGTGATCTCTTTACGATATGCTCAGCCGCTCTTTGCTCATGCGCATTGCCATCTGCTGGACGGTAGCTATCATTATCGGCTCATTCCTGCCCATTGAAGTAAAGGAAGCGATTGGAACCGAAACTCATTCTGCCATTCCAGCCGTGCGGCGCCGGGCGGCAATCAGGCACAGAGCCGGTCATATGTTTGCCTTCGGAATCGCCTCGTTTCTATTCGCCGCTGGGAGCGCAAAGA
>CAXUBB010000346.1:0-597 GCA_964249105.1 uncultured Bryobacteraceae bacterium
GTTGTGGTCAATTCTCGCGCTGTCGGAGATTCACTCGAACGGGAAATCGGCTTGTCGCCGAAAAAAATCTATCTCTGCTACAACGGAGTAAACCTGTCGGAGTTCTTTCCGAAGCCCGTCGAGCGTCCCGAAATCCTGCGGAATGCCTCGCTGATCGTTGGCTCGGTTTGTGTTATGCGTCCCGAAAAACGCATGGACTGGGTTATTCAGGCTTTCTCCAAAGTCAGACCAATCAATCCGGGCGCTCGTCTGCTTCTTGTCGGCAGCGGCCCTGAGCTGGAGCGTTTGACGGCCCTGCGGGACAGTCTTGGACTGGCAGACGCTTGTGTTTTTGTACCCGGTCGGCCCGATGTCGCCGACTGGATGCGCATGATGGACATCTATATCAACAGTTCTTACTCGGAAAGTTTCCCCAACGGGCTCCTGGAAGCCATGGCTTGCGGTTGTTGCGTCATCGGCTCTCGCGTGGGAGGCATTCCCGAACTCGTCACGCATGGGGACAACGGATTGACTTTTGATTCGGACAGCATCGAACAACTCACCGAAGCTTTGCGTTCCGTTGTAAGCGACGCCGAACTAAGGCAAACCTTCAAAGAC
>CAXUBB010000346.1:607-5975 GCA_964249105.1 uncultured Bryobacteraceae bacterium
GCGCTGGAGACCGCCCTGGAACGCTTCTCAATGAAAATTGCCCTGGAACGCACGGAAGCTCTTTATGATGAATTGCTTCAAAAGCATAAGGCAAGTTCGCGGAGCGCCGCATGATCAAACTCGGAGTTTGGCGGCCCGATCAGTTCTACCCTGCCCCGCCCCCATCCTTATTCGACCGGCTCTACTATGCTTTGTCCCGAACCAGGGTCTCCTTCCACCTACTGGCAAGGCCAAAGCAACCGTCCCGGAAGGATATCGAGTTTTTCGAGCGGCTCATGCCCTATGTGTGTCTGTCCAGCGGAGTCTATCGGACCACCTATCGGCAGCGTTTTAAGAACCTGGACCCCTTCGTCAATCAAATTCTGGCGCGGCACTACGGGTCTTCCGAAAAGCTGCTCGTGGAAGATTGGGCCGCTTCTGACTGTTTAACATCCAGCGAGTGGGCAAGAACACTGATCACGCTGTTTCCCCAACTGGATTTCATTGCCTCCGATCTTTTGCTTTTCCTCGTGGAAGCAAAAGAGGGGAACACGGAGAAGCGTTTCATCTTCGAGCCGGACGGCAACCCTTTACAGTATGTGAATCCGCCCTTTGTCGTCAGGCTAGGGCAGCCCGAGCCAAAGGCTTTTCCTTTTAACTGGTTTCTCTACCTGTCCGCAAAGCGCCGCTGGCAAAGCGCCCAAAACTCCTGGCAGTTGCCTGAATGGTGGAAAAACTCGCTGGCGGAAGACCCGCTGAAGGAGGGCAAGTTCGAATTCCGTAAACTGTCGCTGATTCATCCGGAAGCGGCTCAATTGGCCGGTGAGGACGGGCGCTTCGCTCTTCGCCGTCACTCCATCTTCGAGCCGTCAACGAGAGTCAACCACGTGATCCGCTCCATGAACATCTACAATCGAGCCTATTTCTCCGAAGCGCAACTGCGTGAAGGCGTGCGCTGCGTGGCGGAGAGCCTGCTTCCCGGAGGCATTTGGATCGTAGGCCGCACCGTTAATGAGAAAGCTTCCGCCCATGAAGTGACAATCTTTCAAAAGCAACCTTCCGGAGACTTTCAAGTTCTCGACCGGGTCGGACCTGGCTCGGAAATCGAGGGGCTTGCTTTAACCGTGAAAACTCCGCAAGGGCAACCGCATGTCTGAAAAAGGATTAAATCGCGGCCTGCACTTCCAAGCTCTCGACTGGGCCGCCTATGGCTTCCTGCTGTTGTGGGCATTATTCAACAAGAAGTTGAGAAACAACCTTAAACTTTCAAAGAAAAAGGGGTAGTAGCAGCTTAGGTGAAGACGGGCTTAATTTTCTGAATCGATACCTTGGCCTGCTTCTACCACTAGGCATTCACTTCAGTTCCGGACCCCAAACATGAAACCGTGCTCATCCTTTTCGATCACGACGCTTACTTTGTGAGCCATAGAGCAGTGTAGCGGCTTGAATCGGATTGCCAGATTACACAGTTGCTTTGTTTGGCTTGTTACTTCTTGTCCAGAATCAATATTCCAAGCTCGGGATCAGCAGCAAACGTAGTGATGCGAACTGCCTCGCGCCGTAGTAGCGCCTCAGCGTCCCTAGTTGGGTGATGGCCATCGCCGGAGCCAGATTACTTCAGGTGGCAGTCCAAGGTTAGCGGCAAAATCAAAGAAGTCCGCATCCGTCGTGACAATGACGAATCCGTTTATCTTTGCATGCTCCCAAATCGCCGCATCCGGGCGCTGTAACAGGTCCACGTCAGAGACATGCTTCGAGCCTGGATATAACTCTGCCATCTTAAGGGGCAGCTTACGCGAAAGATTTTCGTCGAAGAACAGCTTCACAGCGCAACACGCTTGCCGACTTTGGCAGCGTACTCATAAACGGCTCGAAAATCATCCGGCTCAAGTTCTGGATAGTCGTCGATGATATCGCGCTCCGTCATTCCGCCTGCCAGCCAACTAAGAACATCCCAGACTGTGATGCGAAGGCCGCGAATACACGGCTGACCAGACCGTTTTCCTGGTTCAACTGTGATTCTGCCGCTCATTCATTTCGCAGCATAGCATCGTTAACGTCTTTTTTCTGTTTACATCGTCTTTGGATCGCTTTCCCGGCAATCACCATGCGGGAGAGCGTTGGCGGCCAAACCCCTTTTTCATCATCCTTTAGTGGGGTTGTGATAGCCTCGGCTAGGCATGCGGGGAGGGCGCAGCAGATGCGTTTTTTATCCTATCTTCTTTTCGGGCTGTTGCTGGGCGGCATCTTCCCGGCAACGGCTGAAATTCTGTATAGTGTAACCGACTTAGGCACGTTCCCAGGAGGTGTCGGCACGTTAGGTAAAGCCGTGAACAACGCGGGCCAAGTCACCGGCTTGGCTGATATCGGTGTATTCGATCGATTTGCTTTTCTCTACAGCAACGGCCAACTGACAAGTGTGGGGACGCTCGGTTCGTCGGGAAATGGAATCAACAACGCCGGGCAAATCACGGGAGCTTTTGGTAGCCATGCTTTTCTCTACAGCAACGGCCAATTGACAGACTTAGGCACCTTAGGAGGCTTCGGCAGCAGTGGCTACGCCATCAATAATGCCGGACAGGTGACGGGTTACGCTTCCACCGCCGACGGCCATGGTCATGCCTTTCTCTACAGCAACGGCCAGATGCGAGATCTAGGCATCTTAGCAGGCTACAGCAGTAGTTACGGCACTAGCATCAACAACACCGGGCAGGTGACGGGGTATTCTTATACTCCCCCGTCCTTCCCAAATACTTACCGTTCCCAGGCCGTTCTGTACAGCGACGGGCAGATGGTCAGTTTGGGCACTTTCGGAGGGCAGTCGAGCGAAGGCTTAGGTATTAACGATGCCGGACAGGTGACTGGCTATGCCCAAACCCTCACTGGTACTTCCCACGCTTTCGTGTATCACGACAGTCAGATGACAGACTTGGGAACGCTGATAGGCTCTGGTAGTAGCCAAGGTAACAGCATTAACAATGCCGGACAGGTGGTCGGCTCTTCCGAGACCTCTACCAACATTCACATTCCTCATGCGTTTGTCTACCGCGACGGCCAAATGCTGGATCTTAACAGTCTCATTAATCCGGCGCTGCGCATTACGCTTACGGAGGCCACCGCCATCAATGACCTCGGCCAAATTGTAGCCAACAACGGGAGTGGTTATGGGGAGGGCGGCACTCCCGCGCCCCACGCTTATTTACTCACGCCCGTCCCGGAGCCAAGCACGCTGGCGTTGTGTGGCGTGGCGCTGCTGGGGGTAGGAGTGCGCCGTTACCAAATTACGAAGGAGCGGAACCGAGATGAGAGGTGAAACAAGAGTACGAGCGCTGGGGCGATACTGCCTCGTATTAACCTGTTTGCTGGCCAGCGGCGGCCCACTCGCGGCAGACGTTTTGTATAACGTAACGGATCTGAGCGCGTTGGGGGGTTCTTACAGCTATGCCTCTGCCCTCAACGATGCGGGACAAATAACAGGCTATTCTTCTTTTGCTGGTGCTTCCCATGCGTTTCTCTACAGCAACGGCCAGAAAATAGATTTGGGCACGTTGGGTGGTTCCTTCAGTCAAGGCTATGCCCTCAACAACGCCGGGCAGGTCACCGGTTACGCTTACACGACATCCGCTGGATATGCCCATGCTTTCTTATACACAAACGGCTCGATACGCGATTTAGGCACGTTAGGAGGCAGTTACAGTTTCGGCGAGGGCCTCAACGATGCCGGGCAGGTCACCGGTTATGCTTCTACGGCTCTCAATAACGTTTACCATGCCTTTCTCTACACGGACGGTCAGATGCGCGACCTCGGCACGCTCGGCGGCAATAGCAGCACAGGCCGAAGCATCAACAATGCCGGACAGGTGACCGGCTCTTCCTATCTGCCTACGGGTTCGTCTGGCCTTCATGCCTTTCTCTACACAAACGGGCAGATGACGGACATCGGCACACTGGGGGGAGCCTATAGTGAAGGTTACGCCATCAACAGCGCTGGGCAGGTGACGGGTTACGCGTCCACCGCCAACGGTTATTATCACGCCTTTGTTTACAGTAGCGGGCAGATGACCGATTTGGGATCGCTTGGGGGTCTATCTGATTACAGTCGAGGCTATAGTATTAATAATCTGGGGCAAGTTGTAGGCACGAGCGGCATCCCTGCGACAGGCAGCGGTGCCCATGCGTTTCTCTATCGCGACGGCCAGATGCTCAATCTCAATAGTTTGATTGATCCGGCGCTGCGCCTTGGTCTTACGGAGGCCACCGCCATCAACAACCAGGGCCAGATTTTAGCTAGTTCCACATACGTCTTCGGGGAGAATCCTCCCCCGCCTCACTTTTACCTACTCACGCCTATCTCCGTCCCGGAACCCAGCACGCTGGCGCTCTTCGGCATGGCGCTGCTCGGACTGGGAGCCTGGGTACGGCTTCACCCGAACATGTTCCGTACTGGTTCCGGCCATTAGCCAGTCACAGCTTTCGCAAATTTTGTGATTTTAGCAAAGTTCTTCCATTTCTGCTGTTTGCATCACACGGCAATTTCAGGAGCGTATCGGTCCCGCGCTTTCGTGTGGTAAGGTGCTTTTTCCCAATCACCTTATGTCCGCCCTACAACCGATTGCTCCTCATCGTCTGACCGCGAATCGCGCCAATGCCCAACTGAGTACCGGGCCTCGTACTGACGCCGGGAAAGCCAAGTCTTCCTTGAACGCTGTCAAAACCGGCCTGACCGGGCGCACCGTCCTGCTGCCCAGTGAAGACATAGCCGCTTATGAAGCTCATATCGAGCGCTTCCGCCGCGAGTGGGAACCCGTGGGCGACTGTGAAATCCACCTGGTGCAAAGCCTGGCTGATACGCAATGGCGCTTGGACCGCATCCCGAACCTGGAAGCCGGTCTCTTCGCCCTGGGCCGACTCCGCGACGCCGATCTCTTCGCCGATGAAAAAGATGGGCAGGTCCGCCGGGCCATGCTCGACGCCCACATTCTGATAACCGATGCGAAGCACTTCAAAAACCTGCACCTGCAAGAAAACCGTCTCAGCCACCGCTACCAGCAAGACGCGAAAGAACTGAAAGAATTGCAATCCTTACGGAAGAAAGAGCAGGAGGAACAAACAAAGAAAGACGCCGTACCCAAAACGCTCGCTGCCGCCGCTGGCTTCGAATTTGCAACTGCGGAACCGAGCCGCAATGATGAAGGAGCCTATCGCTCCGCCAGCGCCAGTGGCTTCGAATTGGCAAATAATGCAGAGCTTGGCGATCAAAGGGAAAACAGAACCCAACACGAATCAAACCGGGCAGGAGGAAAATGATTTGGCGTCCCCAAGGGGATTCGAACCCCTGTTATCGCCGTGAAAGGGCGGTGTCCTAGGCCGGGCTAGACGATGGGGACGC
>CAXUBB010000347.1:0-3633 GCA_964249105.1 uncultured Bryobacteraceae bacterium
CTCCCACCGATTAGGAACGGCGGGTATTATCATGCTATCTCTCCCGTGATGCCCCGACCCCTGACTCCATCTATGCCGCGCGCGGGCAGCGTCGCTGGGCCTCATCCCCCAGCGGCGCATGTGGGAGTCGCTGGACACCGCTAGATGAGGTTGGAACCGTTTAACCGCTACCGCGCTCCTGCATAGTAGCCTGATCTCCACCGGGCCTTCAAATCCGTCAAGCCGGCGGGCGCTTGTAATTTCACCTCTACCTTTCTATATTTCCGATCCTGGCCGGTGTTGGATGGCGCATAAGCCAAGATGTATTCGTTGCGCAATTCGATGCCGATCCGCTTGGCGATACTGGGAAGGGCGCTGAAGGAGCGCGCCGGAAAGGCCCGACCGCCTGTTTGCTCGGAGATTTCCGCCAGCAGTTGCGGCCCGGAAACTTCCGCGCCCGTGGCGCCGGTCAGCAGCACGGGCTCGAAGACGCCCATGGAGTAGATTTGCGCGTCGGCTTCGCGCACGTTTTCCTCAATCTCAGTGGCGGTGTGTTGACTATGGTTGTCGCCGCCATCGGAAATAATCAGCAGCGCCTTGCGCGGATTCTTGGCCTTTTTCATTTGCTGCAGTCCAAGATGCACGGCATCCAGCAAAGCCGTTAACCCTTGGGACCGCACCGTGCTCAGCTTTTCCTCAATCGCGGTTGTGTCCTGGGTGAAACCCATCGACAGCTCGACATGATCGCCAAATTCAATCAGGAAGGCTTCATCCTCGGCGTTCATGGTTTTCAGGAACTCAGCCACCGCCTTTTGCGAGATGGCGAGCTTGGCTCCCATGCTGCCGCTGATATCAACCAGCAAGCCGATGGAAAGAGGCACGTCCTCACCGGCAAACTGTGAGATGCGCTGTTTCACGCCGTCCTCAAAAAGAGAAAAATTGTCCTTGTCGAGGCTCAGCACAAATCGATTTGACGGATCCGTCACAGTGACGGGAATAACAACCAGGGTGCTCTCGGCATGCAGTTGCAGGTCTGCCTGCGGCCAAGCTGACCAGGACGCCAGGAAGCCCGCCATGCAGAAAAGGGTAACCAGGGAAAGCAACTTATGGCGCACAAATCCGCTTCCAGCAGAGTTTGAGTTTAGCACGTTGTCGGCGAGATCCGACGTCGGGATGAGACCGGGTTAGCTGTGACGAAAAGAGGGGCTGTTCCGAAAGGAAGGCGTTTCAAACACGCTTTCATTCATGGGAACCGACACTTGCACCCTGGTGCCGGTATTTAGTTGACTATGAACTATCATCTTCCCGTTCAATAGGTGAACGCGCTCTTCCATGCTGTTGAGGCCAATGCCATGTTTCTGACGCGCTTTTGCCAGGTCAAAACCAGTTCCCTCATCTTCAATTGTCAATTGATACTCCGCTTCCCGCTCCGTTAAATTTACGCGGGCGCGATCTGTCCCGGCATATTTGGCAATGTTGTTCAGGCTTTCCTGTACTACTCGATAAAGACAGAGCGCAATCGGAGGCGGCGTGGCTCGTTGCTTCAACTCAATCGATAAAGCGACTTGGATGCCGGTCAGCGCCGTGAACTCGCGGCAATAACGTTTGAGAGCTGCTGTTAAACCAACATGCTTCAAAAGAGCGGGATAAAGTTCATGTGAAAGCTGCCGCAACTCGCCCGAAAGAGTTATCAGCCGGCTTTCCAGTTCGGCAAACTGCTCGTGAACGGAGGGCGGCGTGTCTGTCAGCGAGCGCTCAATTTTGTTGATGCTCAACGCCAGCACCGCTATTTGTTGACAGAACGCGTCGTGCAACTCGCGCGCGATGCGTTGGCGCTCTTCCTCCTGCACGGTAATTAACTGTCCTGCCAAGCTTCTCAATTCCAGACTCTTTTGCCGGAGGACGCCTGCGCTGCGGTTATATCGCGCTCGATGCACGAGCAGCCGCAGGATCAACAAAGCTTCCGCTCCGCACAGAGAAATAATAGCAACGATCTTCCAGCCATACAGATCCCAAGCAGAGGGTTTTTGAAACTGAACGGAAGTGTTGACAGGCAAAGCGTTCATGGGGAGATGCCAGCGTTGCATCTGCCTCCAGTCCGCTTCCATCCGGTTTGTCCCGGCCTTGCGGATGAGCGCGCCTTTGAACGTTCCCCCTGCTAAAATTCCGGCTCCTATTTCTCCTGCCGCTTGGCCCGTCACCCGCAGGTCGGCCAGATCGCCGCCGACAATGCCCAAGCCCAGATACGAGCTTCGAAATCCGTAGACGGGTACGTTAGCGGACCGGCAGATCTGATCCACGGCAGCGTCTTCGAGAAAAGACTGGCCCGAAGCATCCCGGATCATTGTTTGATAGAGTAAAACCGTATCGCGCGGCAAACGCCTGAGCCTGTGGAGCAGATCCGGCATAGCAAAGTTGTTCCAGAACTCAATTCTGATGTTCTTGAAAGCCGCCCCTTCCCGGCGGAACTGGTCACTCCAGAAACGGTCATAGGACGAATCGCCTCCTACAACAATCGCCCGCCTGGTGTCCGGTTGCAGCGCTAAAGCAAGGTTCAGCGTCTTTGAAAAATTGATGTCGAAGGTGACCGTCGCCGCGGATTGCCGTATTTCCGCCTGCTCCATTAGACGCTCTTCCGTTTCGCTCACAATAATAATGCGTGGTATGGCCTGAAAGGTGACGCTTCCGAATTGTTTCAGAAAGGAAAGCGCGGGCGCTGAGATACAAACAATCAGGTTGAGCTTGCGATCCGCATATTTCAATTTCAGGTATTCCGCAAGCTTACGCTGCTGATCTGGTTCCGGGAAACGCAGGAGATCAAGATATTCGTTGAATATCCGGACCGGTGAGGAAGAATGCGACTGCAAACCGGAACGAAGACCGGCATCGAGTTGACCGGCATTGAACCACTCCGGTTCAAAGGGACTGAGGACCAGAACATTCGACCTGTCAGTTTGAAGGGCAGCAGAACCCAGGCTGATGCCTGAGAAAAGGCAGGCAAGCCAGAGCCGGTAAGCCAGTTGCACAAAATGAGTTTAGAACAGACGGCTACTTATGTCTCGGCAGACTTCAAATCCGCTTGGCGGTTGAGAAGCTCCTTTGGGATGAGATAAGGAAATCTGAGACGAGACCGGCAATGGGAACACTGTTTGCAGGATTGAAGAGTAAGATCACGTACATGATGGAGTTCTACACTTCGACCACACACCGTCCAATACACCCCTGACCTGATAAATAATACAGCGTGATACCGGTTGTATTTTTCAAACCTGATCCAGTTGAGCGGCGAACTTAAGCTGAGGGGACCAGGCATTTCGTTCCTAAGGAATGGAGCGCGGCGGCTTTGCTCCCTAAGGCATCCTGCCACTTCACCATCATGGGAGAATTTCTTTGTTCTGGCAAGAGAGGGGATTTTCTAGCCGAAACTACACCGCAATTTTACGGACTCCTGTAAATGATGTAACCTTATAAACAGTCTGATTAGCCCGCTTGGACGCGTAGGAGGACGCATGTTGACTGCTGCCACCCCGATAGCTTCGGCGTACCGCCCGAAGGTGCTTCTCGCCGACGATCATGCCATTTTCATTGAAGGACTCAGTGGCTTGTTAAAAGATCACTTTGAACTGGCTGGGTCCGTGCATGATGGAGAGGAAC
>CAXUBB010000347.1:3643-5964 GCA_964249105.1 uncultured Bryobacteraceae bacterium
GATTGTGACGGAGCTCTCCATGCCTCGGCTCAACGGCTTCGACGCGATACGCCGTTTGCGTGAGGAGGGCTGCGCTGCAAAGTTTATTGTGCTCACCATGCATCCCGAGGTCGAGATGGCAACAGAAGCGTTTCGTGCCGGTGTTTGCGGCTATGTGCTGAAACAATCGGCCAGTAAAGAACTGATTAATGCCATCAATGAAGTGGTCAACGGACGGGTTTATCTGACGCCGCTCATCGCCAAAGATTTTATCGCGGCTCTCGTGGAAGCCCAACCGCCGGTCGAAAGGCAGGTGGCGACTGACCCTGTGCCTTTAAGTCCTCGACAGAAACAAGTTCTGCAATTGATCGCTGAAGGGCGAACAATGAAGGAAGTCGGCAATGTCCTGAACATCTCAAGCAGAACAGCCGAGGCCCATAAGTATGAGATGATGCAGAGTCTCGGAGCCAAGACTACGGCTCAATTAGTACAATATGCCCTCCGATATAAGATTGTGGCTGTTTAGGCGCGTGCGAGCCTTTTTCTGATCGTAGTTTTCCTGCTTGATCTCACATTCCGCGCGTTGCACCATGATCTTGTGCCTAACTGCACCATGGCAGGCAGAGAACGGTGTTGAGCGAAGCAGCCTCTTTCACTGATAATTTCCCCCGACGCGTTCTCTTGGCTGATGATCACCCTCCGGTTCTGGAGCAGATACGGGACCTGCTCCTTCCTGAATATGAAATTGTGGGAACAGCCTCGAATGGCTCAGCAATGATCGCCGCCGCTCTGCGGTTGAAACCGGAGGTAATCGTAGCCGATATAGCTATGCCCGTTATGAACGGCATTGAGGCGGCCCGCCGGCTCAAAAGCTTGGCCTTCCGTGGCGCCCTGGTTTTTGTCTCCATGAACAATGATGCCGAAACAGTGAAGGCCGCCTTTTCGGCGGGAGCTGATGCCTACGTCTTGAAAACCAAAGCGGGGACCGAGTTGATACCTGCTATCCAGGCCGCTCTACAAGGACGTAGGTTTATCTCTTCCGATATTGAGTGCGGGAGGGAGGAATAATTCTTAGGTCAGGCGAGTAGCGGTCCGAAAATTACTTTGGCCAGTCATTCTTTCGCAGAACCCAAGTGGTCATGCTGCGTTGGTTCTGTACGACGGTCGTTTTGATCGGATCAATCAATTCCGCGTCTAGCTCC
The DNA here is from genome assembly GCA_964249105.1 of uncultured Bryobacteraceae bacterium. GTDB lineage: Bacteria > Acidobacteriota > Terriglobia > Bryobacterales > Bryobacteraceae > Bog-105. The sequence continues at coordinate 4,825 of CAXUBB010000347.1, forward strand.
GCTGTGAACCTGCCCAGCAGCGCCTCGTCCACCAGGTAGCGCTCCGAGCCGTCCGGCAGCAGAAAGCGTCGTCCGGCGATGCGATGCATCTGGCCCTCCATGCTGATTGAGGACGCGAGACGGCAGAAAAGGATGCCGCCAGGCTTCAGTATCCGCCCAGTGCCGCGCAGCATGGCTCCGAAATGGTCGTCATCGCGGGCGAAATGAAGGACAGCGCTGCTCAGGACCAAATCGGCGAAAGCATCGGGAAACGACATGGCTTCTACGGTCTCAAGCCGGAAGTTGTCTGCCGGTAGGCTCGGCGCGAGAAGAGCAGCAAGGTGGCGTGCCTCGTTGATGGCTTGCGGATCTGCATCGACGCCAAAGACCTCATATCCTTCCCGCAAAAAATAGATCAAATTGCGACCGCCGCCGCAGCCGGTGTCGAGAACCCTCATGCCGGGCGTGATGCGGCCCCGCACAAGTTGATCGAAGATGTAGATGTCGATTGGGCCGAATTGTTCACGAAGATCGGACACAAGTATCTTGATGGTACGAGAAGCTGAGATCGCCTTCAAAAGTCCGCATGTCAAGATAGCGGCATGCGCAAATTGCCTTCGTTCCTTCTACTGGCCTGCATTTCGGTGCAGGCTGCCTCGCTTCTGCCCCCGGAAGGGGACCAGCGGCTGGCGCGGGAAATCTATAAAGAGATGATCGAAAGCAAATCGGGATTCTCCACGGGGTCCACGACACCGATTGCACAAGCCGTAGCCGCGCGGCTCAAAGCGGCTGGTTTTCCGGACTCGGATATTTACGTCGGCGGAGCGGTCCCTGCCAAGTACAACCTCGTCGTGCGCTATCACGGAACCGGGACGCGCAAACCGATTCTCCTGCTGGCTCATACCGATGTGGTCGAGGCCAAGCGCGAAGACTGGAGCGTGGATCCCTTTCAGTTGCTTGAAAAGGACGGTTACTTTTATGGGCGAGGCACTTCCGACGACAAAGCGCAGGCAGCGGTCTGGGTCGCTAATCTGCTGCGCTATAAGCGCGAAGGCTTTCGTCCGGACCGCGATTTGATTGTGGCGCTCACGGCTGACGAAGAGGGCGGCGGCCCGTACAACGGCGTGGACTGGCTGCTGAAGAATCACCGCGATCTGATCG
>CAXUBB010000348.1:0-2393 GCA_964249105.1 uncultured Bryobacteraceae bacterium
GCCTAAAGCAGGTCTTCGAACTGCTGGGCGCAAAAGCCAAGGCAAAACCATGCAAGGCAATGCAGGGTTTGATCGAAGAGGGGCAGGAAACGATCATTGAGGGCAAGGAGAAGGAAGCAGTTGCCGCAGATTTAGCGCTGGCGGTAGCGGCGCAAAAAATCGAGCACTACGAGATGGCCGGTTACGGCAGCGTACGGACAATTGCTGAGCAGATGGGAAATCAGAAGGTCGCGAAGCTATTAGCGCAAACGCTGGCGGAAGAAGAAAAAGCGGACAAGCTCATTACACAGCTTTGCGCGCCTCTGTTGCAAGAAGCAAGCCAGGAACACGAAGAGGAGTAGTAACAGATATATGGCGGGCCAGGACGGAACGAACCAAGATCAAACAGTTGATTCGGGTATCGATGATAAGCTGCAAACGCATACGATGGACGAAACTCTTGCTGGACTGAAGGAGTGCTCTTTGCTCTATGAAATAATCAGCAGGGCGGGTTTGCACGGCATGCTGGGCCATAGCGGCTTATATACCTTGCTGGCCCCCAGCAATGCAGATCTAGGAAAGAGCGCTCCAAACAACCCGCAAGAGTTTCTGGAGCAGCATGTGCTTTCCGGCCCTATGCGGAGCGATAACCTGCAAGGCTTGCGGAATGTAAAAACCTTAGCGGGCACTACGCTTCCTGTTATTGTTCAGAACTCTACCATACGGGTCGGAAACGCTGCTGTTCAGCGGGCCGATATTCAATGCACGAACGGCGTGATTCACGTCGTCAGCGCCAGCCTTTCCCATAACGGCAATGCCAGTCTAGGCAGCTAGCTGATGCAGATTTAACTTTGCCGAGTGAAAGTAGGAAGCGAGCGGAAAAAGTCCTCGCTGCGCTAAGGCATGACCGACAGCACGTTCAATCTGAATGATCTCAGAAGCGTAGCTGAACACTTCAAGCCGGAGAGTTTTACAACAATCTTGTCGGCTTGCTCCCTGTAAGTATCGCAACTGGAAGAGTTGGTACCGGCTCGTATGATCTCCAATGGCTCGTTTCGCCGTGAGGTCAAAATCGAGAATATAGCTCTCCGCCAGTTCACTGAACGAGGTGCTATTTTGTAAATCACGGTATTCCAGACACTCTTGAAATCGCTGGTAACAATCGCGGAAAACAGTGACGTTGCTGTGCGAATTGGAAGTGTGTGTTTGGGTTGCGGATCGCTGATCCGTTTTGGGCGGAACGGGAAAATTTAAAGGCATTTCGCCTACGAGTAGATAATCCCGCCAACAACGCGGGCGGCTTGACGACTCGCAACTAACTGCAAATACTTCGGTTAAATTTTTTCTTACTTTTGTGAACGAAGAAACTTTACTGACGGTTTGCGGCGGTGAAAAGCGCCGATGAAAACGATGCTCATAAACACCAGCACAGGCATTTCCGGTTCTGGGATGGCTGTTGCTGATGGGGTGCCTGACACATCAAATTCCCAATCAGCAGTCCGGCTGTCGCCAGTTCGATCACAGAATGCGCCAGCAAGACAACCAAACGCGTTCGTAAAATTTAATTGTCCCATTCTCGAAAATCCATCACTTAGATAAGAGCCATTGGGAAAATTGTCATACTGTGTTAAAGCGATGGTGTATGTTCCTGCCGCGAGCGTTGTATGAATGTAGCTATCCCAATGCTGGCCCGTTACAGAGTCCACAGAAACATTCGCATAACCATCGTCATTCTCATTGATCAGTAAGCCTGTGCTGTCAAAAAGGGTGAGAATGGGATCAAAGCCACCCTCCGGAATGATCATTCCCGCTTGATTTACGCCGCCAGCATAAGAATATGTCTGAAGAGTAACAGTGCTAGTCGCAGCAAGGTTGAAGCTGAACAATTGACGGGAATCGTCTGCAGCAAAGGTACCGGAGAATGAAAAATCCGCCGCTGTTGCAAACGAACCCACAAAAATTATCAGAGATAAGGCTCTTACCAGACAAACCCGCAAAGCTTCCTCCTGCAGAACTAAAGCTGGCATCCAAACCAGGATACGATTTGGTATCAGGAATAATTATAAAAGCCGAGTTTTAGCTGCGACAACGTCGACCTGTCAATTCGTACTGTTCGCCTGAACTTCAGTACTGGAAGCGTTTGGTACTAAGTATCTGCCGGTAATACGCGAGTCAAACGAAGCGTCCGGCTATTAATGCATGTGATTAAACAGAAACCAGAGAAGAATGAGACCTCCAGGCACACCCAGTATCCATGCAAAAAGGTATTTCATAGCAACCTCTCCTTTCGTAAAATGGTAAGCACGTAATGATCCATCTGAAAATATCAGAGCAAATATGTAGTTATCAGATACTGAATACTCAAACGGGCATGTAAAGGATCATGCGGGCGGCAAAAATTGCCCGGTGAACAC
>CAXUBB010000348.1:2403-3540 GCA_964249105.1 uncultured Bryobacteraceae bacterium
GGTGAACACAAACAACTCCAAGCAGCAAGTGTTCCGGCTTTGTAATCCAACGACTTGGAAAAGATTACCGAAACAGGCATGGGGAACTCCGATATTTGCGCCCCGTCAGCTTGGCCGTTCACTTTTTATTGGTACTGCACTGGCTGAAAACTCCCTGAAATCAGTACTTTCGAAAAATCCAACAAGTCGGAATCTTTGGACAGCGCTAACGGCCATTCTCTTGCTTTATATCCCTGCGTTGGGAGAGGAACATGAAATTGGACATTAGATCGGTTGTTTGTGCGCTTGTATTATCGGGAGCGTTGCTGACAGGCAATTTGCAAGCACAAACTTCGCAAGCACCGCCGGACAATACGAAGGCCAACAAAGGCGATACCAGTACACGGTCAACGACTGCGGACAAGGCGATGAAGAACAATTTGTCTGATCGCCAAGTAGAGGCCCACATCCGACGAGAGGTAGTCAAGGATAAAAATCTTTCGACGTACGCCCATAATGTCAAAATTGTGAGCGCAAATGGAAAGGTCACTCTTCGCGGACCGGTACGTTCCGAGGAAGAAAAGCAAACCGTTGAACAGTACGCGAAAAAATATGCGGCTGATCAAAATGTGATTAACGAGTTAACAGTTAAGCCCAAGAGCTAGGAAATTGAATTCAGATTCAGGAGAAAGAATTATGGCAGGAAAGAACACAGCAGTATATGGCATTTACCCGAACCGGACAGCGGCGGAGAATGCAGTAGATCGGCTTTTGGAAGCTGGTTTTCGAAACGAAGACATTTCGGTCCTTTTGCAAGATAACGCCGGAACCAAGGATTTTGCCCACGATAAAGACACGAAAGCGCCGGAAGGCACAACTACTGGCGTCATTACGGGCGGAGCTATCGGGGGAACCCTAGGCTTGTTGGCCGGCATTGGCGCACTCGCGATCCCTGGCCTTGGGCCATTTATTGCCGCTGGTCCAATTATGGGCACGTTGGCCGGACTGGGCTCAGGCGGAGCCATTGGAGGTATTATTGGAGCGCTGATCGGGATGGGAATTCCCGAGTATGAAGCGAAGCGCTATGAAGGTCGCGTTAAAGAGGGAGGCATCCTGCTGTCTGTTCATTGCGATAGTAGCGATTGGGTCAGCAAAGCA
>CAXUBB010000348.1:3550-5952 GCA_964249105.1 uncultured Bryobacteraceae bacterium
GTGGTAAACGCCCCCGCGGCTGTTTTGAGCTGCGAGGGCTTTGTGTATTTACCCGTCTATATGCTGTAGAGTTTCCGCAATGCGGCGAGGTAACTCCGCAGTTAATATTTCTTCTAAGGGAACAGGGAGCGCAATGGACCAATTCGGATGCTGCTCCGAAGAAGTTGCCGGAATATTGGGGCGTTCCTCGACGGCAACGGCGTCTTCCAGAGAAGCCGTCAGGATCATCGAAGGCGCTTGCGACAGCAAACTGTAGGCGCGCGTGATTACGTCATTCATCGGCGTATGCTCATCTAGTTTTGCTTGCATCTTTAATCGGCTTCTGATCTCATTCGTGCTTTCTTTATTTGGTTTAAGACCGAGTTCCTGCTGCTTTGCAAAATCGGATTGGCTCCAAAGTCCGGCTATGGTGGGGAGATCATGAGTCGACACAGCGGATAGCGCCTCGCGCGGGTATGCGCTTGGATGGTTCTTCTCGAACCAGAGTAACCGGTATGAAAGGATGCCGTACTCAGCCAACTTTTCACGAGCACCTTCTTCCACGGTACCCAAATCTTCGCCCACCACATAAGCGCGGGCGCGTTCGCTTTCCAGCGCAACGATGGCGAGCATTTCGTCAGCATTAAACCGGACATACGTGCCTTGCGCGGGCGACATGCCGTTGGGAATCCAGAAAAGGCGGAATAGGCCCATGACATGATCAATGCGCAGCCCTCCCCCGTTGCGGAACGCAGAGCGAATGGTTTCAATAAAGGGCTTGTAAGCGCTGGCGCGGAGCTTATGCGGCACAAAGGGCGGAAGCCCCCAACCCTGTCCCTGTGTGTTGAACTCGTCTGGAGGCGCTCCGACGCCCACATTTTGCGCGAAGTAATCCTGCCAGGCCCAGGCATCCGCCCCGTCCGGATCAACGCCGATGGGAAGATCCTGCATCAGAGCCAAGTGTTGGGCACACTTTGCGAGTTGGACATCGAGTTGCCATTGTATCCACTGATAAAAGCGAATGCGTTTCTCATTCTCGCGGGCAAACTGATGTACTTCTGACTGAGCCGGATGACGGTATTGTTCGGGCCAGCTATGCCAGCCTGATTGGTGCTTTTCGGCAAGAACACAGAAAGTAGCAAAGCGGTGAAGAGCCTCGCCGCGCTCACGGCAGAACGCATCAAAGGCGCTATCACCTATAAAGCCCAGCCAGAGAGACTCAAGGATGCGCATCTTAAGCGCAAATACGCGATCACGATCAATCAGGCGATGGCGGTTCAGTTCGCGGGCAGCCTGAATCGTTTCCTCCAGATGCGGAACGGATTGAACGCTCGCTCCGGAGATGGACTCGATATGCAGCCAAAGCGGATTGAAGAATGCGCGTGAAGTAGGAAAATAAGGGCTGGGCTGTTGAGGGGTGATGGGAGTAGCGGCACTGAGTGGATTTACCAGCAGCATGCCCGCGCCGAGTTCTTCAGAGGACCAACGCGCCAGGCGATTCAAATCCTCGAAATCGCCGATACCCCAGCTTTCACGTGAGCGCGCCGCATAGAGCTGAACGGCCCAGCCCCAGGTCCGCAACTGATTAGGGAGCCAGCATTTGCCAGGACTCACAATGAGGCTGCTCGGTTTCTTGCTGTTGTCGAGTTGCAGTTGATGATAGCCAACCGGCAGATCGGGAGGCAGGCGGCGCGGAGCCGAAATTGTTTCGCCTGTTTCGAGCACAATCGTTCCGCCGGACGGCAACTCCCGCTGCTCACCAGCGCGAACAATGATGACGCAATCGTCGGGTTCGGGGCCAAGAGATCCAGCATCGGCGTCCATGGCTTTCAAAATGGCGGCAATGGTCTCCTGGCTGGTGTCATGCCATTTGCCGAAAGCATCCTCATAGGCCAGATCAATGCCCCAGCCATTCGTTCTGCGTTTATCCTGTACGGATGTTCCCGTGTTAATCATCTTGCTCACGCCTGCGCTAACCCGGCGGCTGTACTCCATGCCGGAAGAAGCCAGGCTCTGTAAGCGTAAGATGCGATTCAGAATTAAATTAGTTCTGAGATAGTTTCCGTGGCGCTCTCAATCACAGAAGCGCTTGCGCTGCGCTGCTAAAGCCTCGAAATAATCCGAGGAGCCGAAAAGCAAAATATATTGGCTAAACAGACTTCGGGTGCTGCAAAATGAATAAACTCAGATCAAATTTGGCGGCAGCTTGCATCTCAAGCATAATGATCTTGGACCTTCAACAAGGAGAGCAACACGTGGTCTCTAATTTTTTTGAAATGACGGAAACCGGCGAGTTTCCACCAATCTGGAACAATCTTCGTTTCATGGCGGTTGACGATGAGGACGAAGTGGATGAGGAAGAGGATTTTGATGATGAGGATCTAGACGAAGAAGAAGACCTCGACGACGAGGATCTCGATGAA
>CAXUBB010000349.1:0-3147 GCA_964249105.1 uncultured Bryobacteraceae bacterium
TAAGCCAACGAAGCATACTTCCCTCCACCTAACTGAAGCTAATTAGAAAACAACGTTGATAAGGACGATATCACAATCGATTTGAGAATTTCAGCTTTTTAGTACTTTTCTGATAGATCTGCGAATCGTTTCCAGAGTTTAAACTAAGACATGGCAACTGGGACACAGCTACTAACGCTTGCAGAGTTTCGCTTGCGCTATGCGGATGAAAAGCCGTATTACGAATACTGGTTTGGAGAAGCGATTCAAAAGGCCGTGCCGACAACCACACATGGAGTACTACAGCAGATTCTTTGCTTTTTCCTGAGAACTTTGGGTTATAAGACTGGGGTAGAGGTAGAATTGCGTATTGATCCGAGCTGGCAGCCCAAGCCCGACGTGTTCGCCTCCTTGCAACCTTTCGAACGGCCATATCCGACAAAACCGGTAGATCTCGTCATGGAAGTGCTTTCACCCACGGATGCCATGAGCCTGGTATATGAAAAGTGCCGGAATTACCAGCGCATCGGGTTCGAACAAATCTTTGTTCTTGATCCTGAACTTCGCATAGGTTGGGAGTGGAGCCGGGAGACGCAAAATCTCGAACGCATCGACGCTTTACGGCTGACGAACGGCAAATCCATTGAGTTAAGGGAAGTCTGGCAGGAGTTGGACAAAGAGTTGCAGTAAGGTTCTGCTCATCTATTTACGACTTGCGTTTTCGTCTGGCATCCTGAGCGAGCAAATCGTTCATCAGGGCTATTGGCGAATGAAAAGTAGTCGCACGGAGCCGAGTGAAAGCTGTGGAGAGGTCCACCCAGTCTAGCGACGCGGCCTCACGCAGCACGCCAAGTGTGCCGACGACGGGAACTTGGTAGCGTCCTGCCGCTGCACGGCCAGCCATATCATCGATCAGCAACAACACTGGCGGCGGTTGCTCGTGAGCTAATTGAATTGCGGCTCGCTCGCCAGCGTCTAAATGCGCTAAATTATCGGCGATTGTATTTGGCGTAGGCTAGACCTCAATCCAGGACGGCAAACGTGCTGCCCAGCGGGAAACCTTAACGGGTGCCCGCGCAGACTGTAGTTCAGCATGTACGATCTTAGATATCACTACGCCGCCATACAGACGAGAAAGCAAATCCACGGCGTCAATTAGAACCAAATAGTTCAAGGGCGCGGTATCGGCGATGACCATTCTTCTCGGTATCGGCGGCTATTCTCGGTGTCGCGCTCGACGTCTTCGAGGGTGAGCGGCATAACATAGCCGTGATCCTTGAGAAAGCCATCCATTTCCTGGCGGGACGGAATTCCCAACATATGGCGGGCCTCGGCCTTACTCAGTTTTCCAGAGCGAATTCCTTCAAGCGCCAAAGCTTCTAGAGCCGTCCGCGAGAGCGTTTGCGTATCCTCGCCAAAGCGTTGGGCGACATCTTCGGGCAGTTCCAGGGTAATTTGCATGGGGAAAGTTCCTATGTTCTATTATGCGTGCGAGCGATCACGCGTGAGCAGCCCAGCTCGCAACTCGTATAATCCAATCGTGTGCGGTATTTGTTTCCTCTCGCCTGTGTTGGCATAGCTCTCGCGGCAGTCGCTTCCTTTCAAGCCGATTTTCAGGATGTTGCCGCTGCTTCCGGTATCACAGACAAAAATACCTACGGCGGTTTGACCCGCAAGGATTACATTCTGGAAACCACCGGCAACGGCGTCGCTATTTTCGACTACGATAATGATGGCCGGAACGATGTTTTTATCGCCAACGGCACGCGCCTGGATCACTCTTCCAAAGGCGCCGCCCTGCCGCAGCTTTACCACAACGAAGGCAACGGCCATTTTAAGAATGTAGGACTGGCAGCGGGGTTCAGCCGCGAAGGTTGGGCACAAGGCGTATGCGCGGGCGACTACGACAATGATGGTTTCACCGACCTTCTTGTCACGTACTACGGCCACAACGCGCTTTACCGCAATAAGGGGAACGGCACATTCGAAGACGTCACCGAAAAAGCCAAACTCCCCGTGACGGGCACGCGTTACGGTTCCGGCTGTACTTTTATTGACTATGACCGCGATGGTTATCTGGACTTCTTTGTCTCCAACTACGTTGACCTGGACCTGAACAAAACGCCCCGCCCCGGCAACGGCGATTTCTGCCAGTGGAAAGGCATCCCCGTCATGTGCGGCCCGCGCGGACTTCCCCTCGCGCACAATGCCCTTTATCACAATAATCGGGATGGCACATTTACCGATGTTTCGGAACCCGCCGGAATTTTGAAACCGGGCGGACGGTACAGCCTGGGCGTCGTCTCCGCTGATTTCGACAATGACGGTTGGCCCGATCTCTATGTCGCCTGCGACATGACACGTAGCCTGCTCTTCCACAATCTGCATAACGGCACGTTTGAGGAGCGCGGCGTGGAAGCGGGCGTGGCCCTCAACTATGACGGCGACTTGCAGGCAGGCATGGGAATCGCCGTGGCTGACTATGATGGCGATGGTTTCCTGGACATCGCCAAAACTAATTTTTCCGGCGACCTGACCTCGCTCTATCACAACGACGACGGCAAGTTCTTCACCGACACCTCCCGTGAGGCGGGCCTGGGCAAAAGGCAACTGCTCGGGTGGGGAACCGCTTTTGTCGATGTGGACGATGACGGCTGGCGTGACCTGGTGATCGCCAACGGTCACGTTTATCCCGAAGTGGAAGGCAAGGGCCTGGGCGACACTTATTTGCAACCGACGGTCCTGTTCCACAATGAGGGAGGGGGCAAATTCCGGGATGTAACAAACCAGGCCGGCCCCGGATTCCAAACGCCGAGAGCCGCTCGCGGCCTGGCTTTCGGAGATCTGGACGGCGACGGGAGGCCGGAAATTGTTCTGGTCAACATGAACGCCACTCCCAGCATTCTGAAAACTTGGAAACACTGAACTCAGAAAAGGTCCTGCGACCAGAATAACCTTACGTTCTGACAACTAGAGCAGGGGCACTGGACCCAGCCCCTTTACCAACCAACCATTCAATGATCACCGATCACGAACGCTTATCACAAATATTACCCGATGATAGAGAGAATTTAGTCCGCTGAGCGTAAGCATTAAACAGAGGAACTAATGTACTTTCTAGGTAATGTGGGTCAGAAGATAACTATCTGATGTATATAGGAAGTGTTT
>CAXUBB010000349.1:3157-5950 GCA_964249105.1 uncultured Bryobacteraceae bacterium
GAACGCTGCCCCGAGCGTTCTGAAAAACAAAGGCCCGCATGGCAACTACCTCAATATTTCTTTAACTGGTAATCAGTCAAATCGCAGCGCGATCGGTGCCCGCGTGATTATTAGTGCCGCCGGCCGCAAGATGATCGATGAAGTGATGAGCGGCGGAAGCTACTACTCGCAAAGCTCATTCACTCTGCACTTTGGCCTGGGCGCGGCGTCGGAAGTCGACAGCATCGAAGTGCGCTGGCCGAGCGGAATCGTTCAAGCTATCGGCAAAACGCCGGTAAACCAGACGGTGAAAATCTCCGAAAGTGGTTTGAAGAAACAGTGAAGCAGCGCATTCAACACCTTTCCAGGCGCGAATTCCTCGGTTCGGCTGCCATGCTTCCCGCTCTCACTTGCCTGCCGGCACGCGCCATGCAAGGGTCGGCAGAGCCGAAGCATGAGCCGCCTTATTTGGGTTTGAAGCAGTTTATCGAGCCGGGGCTTGATGACTTTCCTGAAGAAAAGACGGCCATGCAGATTCGCCGAAGCTTGCATGAATCTCTGGACACCTTGCAACTGCCGCTCGGGCCAACGGTAACAGGTCACTCGCCGCATCCCCGCGCCTATCGGGAACTCGCACCCGATCTGCAGGAGGCTCTTTTCGACGAGTCTAATCAGCAGATCGACGAAGGCTGGAAACAATGGGTACAGTCTTTAGGAAAGATCCGCCGCGCGCAGTTTTATCCTTTGCCGGAAGAAATCGTGCGCTACGAAGCAGCAAGTGAGCGCGATGGAAAGCTGCTGTATCGGGTGGGCCGATGGAAGCAGACTTGGAGGGACGGAAAACTCGTCAGGTTCTCACCCGTTGAAGAGCACGTTGCCTCCGCCTCACAGCCTCACTTTCGCGACGTTACTGCGGCGGTATTTGAACGCGTCCGTTCCTTCCACGAGCAACTTTCTTACGGCGTGCCATATTGGCGAGCGCGGCTTGATCCGGCCACTGGAATTGACATTTACGGAAGCAACGGCATTGCGGTGGGCGATATTGACAACGACGGCGCGGACGAAATTTACGTCTGCCAACCCGGCGGCTTGCCCAATCGCCTTTATAAATTCCGTCCCGATGGAACCGTTTCCGATATCACCGATCAATGGGGCGCAGGCATTCTGGATGACACCTCGGCGGCGCTCTTCCTGGACCTTCGCAATATAGGCCGCCAGGATCTGGTGGTGCTACGCGGCGGCGGCCCCGTTCTCTTTGTGAACAAAGGCAACGGGTTCGAATTACGAACCGACGCCTTCCGTTTTGCCAACTCGCCCAAGGGCGGCTTTACCGGCATGGCCGCCGCCGACTTCGATCGCGACAGCAAACTCGACCTTTATCTTTGTTGCTACGTGTACTTCCAGAGCGAAGCGCAATATACTTATGCCTCTCCGTACCACGATGCGCAGAACGGCCCGCCGAATTTTCTGTTCCGTAATCGCCTGAACGCGGACGGCAGCGGCTTTCTGGAAGACTGCACGGAAGAAACCGGCATTAATGAGAATAACAATCGTTTCAGCTTTGCTCCCGCGTGGTGCGACTTCAACGAGGATGGCTGGCCGGATCTTTACGTAGCGAACGACTTTGGCCGCAAGAACCTGTATGTGAATAAGAATGGTCGCTTCCGCGACGAAGCCCAAGCGGCAGGGGTAGAGGACATGGGACCCGGCATGAGCGCCAGTTGGTTCGACTATGACGGTGACGGCAAAGCCGATCTGTATGTCGCCAATATGTGGTCGGATGCGGGCCAGCGTGTCGTTCATGATAAGCACTTCGCTCCGTCACAAAGCCAGTCCGGAGCGGAGGCATACGGCCGGCACACCCGGGGCAACTCGCTGTATCGCAACTGCGGCAACGGCGCATTTGAAGATGTCACGTTTAGGCAGAACGCGCAGTTCGGACGCTGGGCCTGGTCCTCCGGCGGTCACGATCTGGATAATGACGGCCGCCCGGAACTGTTTGTGACTTGTGGCATGCTGACCAACACCTCCGAAATAGACCTGATGGGCTTCTTCTGGCGGCAAGTCGTGGCGAAGTCTCCCGCCACCGCGCAGGCGTCCGCCGCTTACCAGAACGGCTGGAACGCCATCAACCAGTTCGTTCGCGAAGATTACAGTTGGAACGGCCATGAGCCGAACGTTCTGCACGCCCGGCGCGGCGGCAAGTACTTCGATTTTTCGGGCGTCAGTGGATTGGATTTTGCGGAAGACGGGCGCGCTTTCTCCATTGCCGATTTCGACAACGACGGAAGACCCGATGTCATTCTGAAGAGCCGCCTGGGGCCGCAGATTCGCATTCTTCAAAACAACTGCGCGGGCAACCACCAATCGATTGCTTTTCAATTGCAGGGCACGAAATCAAATCGGGACGCCATCGGCGCACGGGTGCGGGTCGATGGTCAAACGAAGTGGCTCGATGCCGGTTCCGGTTTCCTGTCGCAACACAGCAAGCGCATGATCTTCGGCCTAGGCCAAGCATCATCCGTGAAACACGTCCAAATCACCTGGCCCTCCGGGACAGTACAGGAATTTAAGGATTTAGCGGCAGGCAGGACATACTTTGCCGCGGAAGGATCGGAAGAACTAAAATCCAAGGAGTTCCGGCCCCATACTCCCTTACCCTCCCAAGAGGTGAAAGCCAATAACAGCCTGGCGCTCCACGACACCTGGTTTGCCGAGCCTTTACCGCTGCCCGAACCGCAGGGTGGCCCCGGTTTGCTGGTCTTATTAGACGGCGAGCCTCCTCCAAAATCCGGCATCACGGCAAACTTTATC
>CAXUBB010000350.1:0-5925 GCA_964249105.1 uncultured Bryobacteraceae bacterium
CTGCGGCATCATGCGCCTGTTGTCGAGTCTGCTTTTCGGAATTAGCGCCACGGACCCAGTTACGTTTGTCGGCGTGGCCATGCTTCTTGCTTTTGTGGCGTTGTTCGCTTCGTACATTCCCGCTCGCCGCGCCATGCGTCTTGATCCCAATACCGCATTGCGTTACGAATAACACATAGTTATTTGAGCAACAACTATGATGGAATTAGGCGTTGTGTTTGGCGTCCGCCTTTAGATAAACTGCCAGATGAAGTTGGTGTGGCATGTACCGGGTCGTCATAGATACATCTGTGCTTGTCGCGGCGCTACGGTCACGAAAAGGCGCGTCATTTGCAATTTTGAATATCATCGGAAAGAATTGGTTACCGATCATTTCAGTTGCGTTGATTCTGGAGTATGAGGCTGTTCTTAAACGCGAAGCAGCGCATTTAGGTATTTCGGATTCGGTAGTGGATGCAATTGTAGATGCATTTTGTGCCATAGGTGAGCGCACACAGGTTTATTTCCGGCTCCGTCCATCAATTTCCGATCCCAATGATGAATTTGCTCTGGAGTTAGCTGTAGCAGCTTCCGCAGATGCGATTATTACTCACAATGTAAAAGATTTCTGCGCAGCTGATCGTTTTGGAATGGAGGTGTGGGAACCACGTAGATTTTTGGAGAAAATGAAAGAGAAGTCATGATGAGGACTATTACTTTACCCGAAGAACTATACAATAAGGCCGCCGAACTAGCAGCACGTGAGCATATCTCGGTTGATGAGTTCGTTTCGGCTGCACTTGTGGATCAAGTAGCGGGACACGAGCACCTAGACAAGCGAGCTGGCCGTTTCAGCCGCGAGAGGCTTGAGAGCGCATTAGCGCAGATTCCTGATCGTGAACCGGAAGAGCACGATCGACTCTGAGGGCGATCTCAGCTCTACAGCGGCGGTCCGGCGGGCTGCGGGAGGGCGGCGCTTTTGGGCGCGTTGGCGGCTGGATTCAGCAAGTAGCGCGTCAGGTCGCGCTCGGATTGGCGCAGGGTGGCTTCACTCACGGCATCGTTGTCATGCATGACGGTGATTTTGCCTTTAAGTTGCACGAGTTGTTCAATGACGACGGCTCGCGTTTCCGGCGAGGCTTTCGGATTCGCGCCGAGCATCATCAATTCATCGAGAGCCACTTGCCGGGTAACCCGGCGGAGGGAACGCGTCATCGGAGCGGCATCGCGCTCGGCGTTCCAGGTCGCGTCCAGAATTTTGTTGATCGTTTCGGGCAGCGTTAAGGCGTTCTCCTGGCGATCCGCGAAGGTGATGAGACGATTGGCGGTTTCCGGCTGCAGAATCTGGCCGATGACCATGTCGGCGAGAGTGCGGGCGGCGGAAAGGTGGTCGAAGGCGTAGCCGGTTGAGACGTGAAATTCTTCTAAGGATGTCGTGGATTTAAAGCCGGTGTATTCCCCGCCTCTGCCGTATGGATCGGTGGTCAGGAGTTTTAAAAGAGATTCGGGGATTTCGAGTTCCCCCGGTTGCAGGGCGCTCGTAAGCAGGCCTAAAATCTCGCGCTGGAAGGCTGCCGGAATAATTTCAGTGGGCGGGAGCGCGTCGCCTTTCACTACGTAATTGTGGTACATGCCGCCGATGTAGCGCGCTCCCGAGTCGATAGCCCAGCGGTGATGAAGATAAGTCATCCAAAGACCCTCGCCGCGCAGATCGCTGATGTCCTCGCCGGGCTGAAGCGCATCCAGTCCGTAGTGCGACAGCAGAACTTTGCGCTGCTTCATGGTTTCGCGCAGGTAGGTGGCGGCGTCCGACAAGTCGTCGTAGCGGTTCCAGCGCGGGTCGGAGTCGGGAGTGAAGATGAATCCTTTGCCGCGCATTTCCGCTACAAGGGCGGTCAGGCCGTCCTTCTCGCGGGCGGGCGGAAGTTCCGTATAGGAATAGCGCACCATATATTTATCGAAGTCGCCTATTTGTTTCTGAAAGGCGTCGCTCAAATCAATTTTGTTGTCGGGGGTGAGCCTGATGCGCGGGCTTGGGTATTCCATCACGGAGGCCCGATTGTTCATGCTGGAGTTCCAGGCGTGTGGGAAGCCGAGAGTATGGCCCACTTCGTGGGCGGTCACGAGGGCTTCGCGAAGAGCGACGAATGATTCCTCCGTCACGCCCGGCATTTTCAGAACCGACGGGCTGTAGCTTTTCCAGTAGTTGGCAATGGTGCGGACGCGGGCGGAATCCATTCGGGCGCGCGCCGCCAAAATTTCGCCGGTGCGCGGATCGGAGAAGCTGCCGCCGACGGAAAATCCGCGGTCATCGCGATTCACCCAGAAAACGAAGTTGTAACGGATGTCCATGGGGTCCATGTCGGGCGTCGGATCTTTCACGACGATGGCGTTGCGATAACCGGCAGCCTCAAAAGCCGCGTTCCACCAGAGAATGCCCTCGCGCATAGCAGAGCGAATCGGCTCCGGGATTCCGGCGTCCAGATAGTAAACAAGCGGCTGCCGGGGTTCGCTGATTCTGGCGTTGGGATCTTTCTTCTCCAGGCGGAAACGATGCAGCCAGTGGGTATCGGTGCTGGTGTTGTAAGGCGCCGCATAATTTTTGAAATTCATGCCCAGGCCGCCGATACGAGGGTCCGCGGCGCGGGGTTGATAGCCGTTGTCGGGCGGCTGCACGAAAGAATGGTGAAGGCGGACCGTCAAAGCGCGGCCATCCGGGGCAACGGAATTAACGATAGGGCCGGGAGCATCGGAGGCGTAAGTAAGAGTCACTTCCACTTCGGTGTTTTTCGGGAAGGCTTTCGTTCTGGGAAGATAAATGGAACTGCGGATGGGATCGAGCTTGAAGCTGCCCTGATTTTGCCGTCGCAAGGCGCTTTCAAGGTTTACCGTGTCGCGCATGAGAAGCGGCATCGCATCCACAATCAGCTTGCCGTCCGCTTCCGACTCGATGGACAGCGCGGCCAGAATGCTGCCGGCAAACGACTCTTCCATTCCCTGTTGCAGCGCGGCGTTGCCCCCTAAAGCCCGAAATTTCAGATTGCGCTGCACGACATTCACGCGGGAGCCGACGCGCTCAAAATAGATAACAGTCGAGAGATAGCTTGCGCCGCGATCCACGCCCAGTTCCACCGAGCCGATACCTTTTCCCACTCCGGCGAAATAAAGGAGATCTTCATTGAGCTTTGGAATCTCAAACAGAACGCGGCCGCGAGGGGCGTCCCAGTAAAAAGGCACGTAGCCTTCACGCCGTTCGAGCGAATGGATGTCCACGGGCGCGTTCGCGCGCTGAGCCGGAAGCGTTGCGGCAAACACGGTCAGGGTCGATACGACAAGCAAAAATCGAAATTTCAAGAGACGTAAAACTCCTATTTTCAACAAACGATGATGGCGCAAAAAACTTGTTCCCCAAACTGAGATTAATGTATCTGTTTTCAAACCAGTGAGGTAGCATCAGAATACACTAAGGGTTTAGCGTCCGACAGTGACGCTTGAAGCAAAATGACCGAGATTCTTCGCGAGCTTTTTGCAGCAAACTTCATGCCGCATGCGATGTGTTTGCGCGACGCCGGGGTCATCGGCACTCATGTGGGAGCAGACCTGCTCATTGCACTCTCTTATTTCGTGATCCCGTTTGCGCTTCGTTACTTTGTGCGTCGCCGCAATGATCTCGAATTTTCATGGCTCTTTCTCCTATTCGGAGTTTTCATTCTGGGTTGCGGATTCACTCACGTGCTGGCGATCTGGACGCTGTGGCACCCCATTTACCGTTTTGAGGGCATGGTGAAAGTCTTTACAGCGGCGGCTTCCGTGCTGACCGCGTTATGCCTGACGCGATTAATGCCGCAACTTATCGCGCTTCCCAGCCCGGCGCAGTTGCAGACGCAAATCACGGAACGGATTGGAGCCGAAACCGAGATTCTCCGCCTGAACGCGGATCTGGAGAGCCGCGTTGCCGAACGGACAGCAGCTCTTACGGAGGCTAACCGAAGCCTTCTCGAAAGCCAGGAAGCGCTGCGAGCCAGCAGCGAACGCCTGGAAATGGCGTTGGCGGCAGGGTCGATCGGCACCTGGGAGTGGGACCCGCGAACCGGGGAAGTAATCTCGGACGAGAGATGCCGGGCCGCATTGGGCATGCGCCCGCAAACGGAATTCAATTACAGCGCCTTTCTTGATGCTGTTATACCGGAAGATCGCGAGCGAATTGAGAAGGCTTTGCAAGCCGCCATGGATTGCGAGAAGCCGTGCAGGTACGACATAGAATACAGGGTCATTGGGCCGGTTGATGGAGCGCTGCGGCATGTGCATGCACGCGGCCAAGTATTTCTTTCCGAGCAGGCGCGGCCGGAGATTGCGCGCTTTGTGGGAACGATTGTCGAGATTACAGCCCGCAAGAAAGTGGAGCAAGCCTTGCTGCGGGCGAATTCGGATCTGCGGCAGTTTGCTTACGCGGCGGCGCATGATTTGCAGGAGCCGCTACGGAATATCTCGGTTTCGATGGAGCTTCTCAATCTGTCCTGGTCCGACCGATGGGATGAGGAGGCGCGTATGCTGGTAGAGCAGAGCGTGGAAGGCTCGCAACGGATACACCGCATGATCAAGGATCTGCTGAGCTATACCAGAGCGGTCGAGGACCATGAGCCGATCCAGACGGCTGTCAAATCCAAAGAGGCGCTCGAAGAGGCGCTGGCGAACCTGAGCAATAAGATTACGGAAACGCAGGCGCGGGTCACTTACGACTCCCTGCCCGATTTGCGGGTCAGTAAAATTCACCTGCTGCAGCTTTTCCAGAACATGATCGGTAATGCCATCAAGTACCGGCGGCCCGAAGTTCCTCCGGAGATCAGCATCAAGGCGGCGCGGACAGCCGATAAATGGACGTTTGAAATCGTGGATAATGGGCTTGGGTTTGAGCCCATTTACGCGGAGAGAATTTTTGGGATCTTCAAGCGGCTGCACGGACGCGACGAGTATGAAGGAAACGGCATGGGCCTCGCAATCTGCACCCGAATTGTGAATCATTACGGGGGTCAGATCTGGGCGGAGGGCAAGCCGGGCGCGGGAGCGAATTTTCGGTTTACCTTGCCCGCATAGGATAAAAAATTTGAGCGTCAAAGAGGCCAAAGTACGGACGGCAGTGCTGGTTGTCGAAGACAATCCGGTAGACGTGCGGATGATCCGGCTGGCTTTGCGCGAGGAACAGAACTGGCCGACCGATGTGGTGGTGACGCAGGACGGCGAAAGCGCGGCGCAGTATCTGTTGCGGCAAGGACCGTATAGCGGCGCGCCTAGACCGGACATGCTGATCTTGGATCTCAACCTTCCGAAGCGCCACGGCACAGAGATTTTACAACTAATTCGCACGCATGAGGAGCTTTCCGATCTTCCGGTCGTTGTTTTGAGTTCTTCGCCCGAAGACGTAATTAGAGATATTGTGACCCGCAGCCGCTTCCTGGCGGACCTTTGTTTAACCAAGCCGGTGAACGTAAAAGAGTACCTCGCTTTGGGCAGCGCCTTCCGCAGGTGCTATGAAGAAGCCCAGGCGGGCGGAAGCAGCCAATAAGACATAAAGGGACAGCTCCCTTGCCGCTATCTGGCCGATACCTTGCTTGCTGAACAAAGTCTATACGCGGCTGTCATCAGCCCGCTAGGCACCAAAAAATATTACCCAGATTGCGTATGGCCCACGCAATCCGGGCAGAGATGTTTGTTTATGAGCAGCCGCTCGTGCCGCCACAATAATAATGATAGTTTTCGGCTAACTCTATAAAAATAAAGCCACCATAACACGGCATACGCTACCAGCTTATTCCGTGTGAGCGCAATACGGAATAAGCTGGTAGCTCATAACGCCCCTAAGGACAGCTGTTTTCCTTTTTAGGCTAGGACCTTCAAAGTGTCTCAACACTCATCGTTTTTTCCATCAATAGCGGTAGAGTGTTGGTG
>CAXUBB010000351.1:0-5906 GCA_964249105.1 uncultured Bryobacteraceae bacterium
TGGTTGGCGGATGGGGCGTCGGACGCATAAGCAACCTGTATGTGATTAGCTTTGTGCCGGGCCATCATTTGGTCTCTTGTAATCCCGTAGAGTACGGCGTGCATGATGGGCCATTGCGGCGTGGTGATTTTCCAGCGGCGCTCGGTTTCTTCCTTGGGGAGTTCTCTCACGCGCGCGCGTCCGAGATCAGCTTTCAGTTTGCCCGCATCAACAAAGATCCGGCTCCAGACAATTTCGCCAGGCTTACTGACGCCTTTGAGCGAACCGCCGCCTAAGCGAAAGTACATGGGCGGCTGGCGTTCGCTGATTGATCCGCGATACCCGTTAACATTGTGGGCTGGAGGAACGGCGCCGGAAATCTCGAAAACCCAGACGAAGTCTTCGCCGAACTTTTCTCCGTAACGCAGGTCATGAAGAGTAGTTTCAGGCGGCAGTTGAAGCGCGTTCCAAATGCGGTTTGTTATCAGAGCGTCCAGGCCCGCGCACTCGTCTACTTCGTTGAAATGCGGAAGCGGCTGGCCTTCGTAAAGAGTTCTGCCATCCGTGGATTTGACGGGTGGACGATGCCCATTATTGAGCAAACCTTCGGCCAGGTCCGAGGCGGGCGTAAGGTCTTTTAATCCTTGCTGGTACTGAATGCCGATCGCCGCGCAACCGAACTCATCGGCGATGCGCAAAGCAGCGATATACATGCGGCACTGTTCGAGGATCTGCTCATCCGTCAGATCAGTTTCAGGGTTCGGTCCAGTCTTAAACTGCAAGCCTTCCTTGTCGAGCCAGGAACGCACGTCCTGAGCTTCATAATCCGGCACCTTACGCATAGCTGCGTAGAGCGCCGACTGGCTCAGGCGCTCCTTGAAAACGCCAGTTGGATTGAGAAGATGATCGGGCACAATGGCGTTGAACATGCCCATGCATCCTTCATCAAAGATGCCGAGAATGGCCTTCTCGCGTTGGAGCTGTTGCGCGAGTTTGCGCCCCAGATTTTCCGCTTCCGGGGGCAATGGCAACGCGCCGAGGGCGCGCACGTGCGAGGTGTCGTGGTCAACCGGTTTCCCTTCCAGCCAGGATTGCAAACGCGATAGAAAGTATGCATCCTCAAAATCTTCGGACCACAGCGTTGAATAGGGAACGCCGGCTTTTGTCAAGGATCCATTCAGGTTGAGCATTCCCACCAGTCCAGGCCACTGGCCGCTCCAATTGGCAATCGTGAGGATCGGTCCTTTGTGACTCATCAGCCCGTGGAGAACGTGATGGCTGTACTGCCAGACGGCTTCGACAACGATTAAAGGCGCATTTTCCGGGATGTCGCGAAAGACCTGCATTCCGTACTTCTGCGAATCGATGAAGCCATGCTTCTTGGCTGCATCAATGGGATGACCGCGCTTCACCCGATGACCGAACCTTTCAATGGCCTCCGTGACAGCGCGTTCCACCTCTTCCTGAGCCGGCCAACAAACTTGGTTAGCCGATAAACGGAGGTCGCCGCTCGCAACCAGAATAATGTCAGGCATCGTTCTATTCTGGCAAACGCGTCAGGAATGCGCTCCAGCATAATGCCTATCGAAACAAATGATGACATTTTTGCTTTTATACCGGTAAAATAAGCAGTATGCAGTCCCGTAAAGCTTCGAATTCGAAGAAGGCAACTAAGAACACAACCGAAGCCATTGTGAATGAAAAGAATGCACCAGCAGCGGAGATAACGGCTAAGCCTCATGCTTCCAGATCTTCCAAGTCGAAGAAAGAAATCTCAACTGAAGCTCCTTCCGCCAAGAATCACCGGAAGTCAGCGGTGGGCGCTACTGCGATTCCAGCATCCGAAGGCTCGCTGATTGCGAAAACGCTTCCGGAAAACACCGATGCTCCTAAGGTAATGGCAGCGGCGGCCGGGTTTGAATCCGCCTTTTCTGATGCGGCAGTGATTGATCCGGTAGGAGTTATTGCTGCTCCTGAAAACGGCGCCGGGCCTCAGCATTTACATGAGGATGTTGCGAAGCGGGCTTATTTTTACTGGATTGCCCGCGGTTATTCTCATGGCGCAGCGGACCAAGATTGGCTGCGCGCGGAAGCTGAACTTACCGGTAAACGCTAATTTAAGCTTAGGGTCTCAGTCATTGACCCAGACGGAATAGCAGGTTGCTCGTCTAAAAAGTTTGCGGAGCCGCCTTGTAATCTGGAGGTTTCTCGCTATTTATGAGTGAGCCGGATAGTAAAACTCTCATACCGGATATAACTGTTTCGCCCCCTAGCGCTTCCCCGCAACGAGCTCCTGAGCATCCGCGATCTCTTGTGATTGCGACGATGGCATGGTTCCGCGATCTCATGCTTTCCGTGTTGATCGCGGTGCTGGTCATTCTTTTTCTGTACCGCCCTGTCAAGGTGGAAGGAACGAGTATGATGCCGAGCCTGTACGATCAGGAGCGGTTGTTTATCAACCAGTTCAGTTACAAGTTCAAGCTGGGAGATATCAAAAGGGGCGATACGGTTGTGTTCTGGTTTCCTGAGGATACAACGAAGTCCTACATTAAGCGCGTGATCGGGTTGCCCGGCGATACGGTTGCGGTGCAGGACGGATTTGTGATTGTGAACGGCAAGAAGCTGGTGGAAAATTATGTGCCGGCTGAATATCGTGACGACCGGAATTATCAGGAACGCATGGTGCCGCCGGATCAATACTTTGTGCTAGGAGATCATCGCACTTCTTCGAACGACAGCCGCGCCTGGGGGTTTGTTCCGCGAAATTATATCTACGGCAAAGCGGTTTTCGTCTTCTGGCCGCCGGAGAAAATCGGCGCGGTGCATTAAAAGCTTGTCCGTTCTAACGCCGATTCAAGAACCAAAGAAGCAGGCTTCCCAAAACACTCAATAGAAGACAGGTAACGACCGGAAAGTAGAAGGTTGTTCTCTTCCCCTGCCATCTGATGTCGCCGGGTAACCGGCCTAAAGGCAAACCCATCTTGTCAACGAGCAGAACCAAGCCACCCAGACAAGCCAATGCCAAGCCTGTGAAGATGAGGAGACGGCCTATATTCATCGCTTTCTTATTTTAGTGATCCGCGCTGCGTTACACTGGCCGCTGAACGACGACTCGCCATGAGTGATTCCAAAACTTACGCGCCGCCTTCCCAATTCAGCTCCCGCGCCCATGTCAAAAGCCTGGAAGAATACCGCGCCCTTTATGAGCGGGCTAAAACCAGCCCGGAAGCTTTCTGGGGCGATCTGGCCGCCACGGAGCTTACCTGGTTTCGCCCTTTCCTAAAGACTTTAGAGTGGGACCCGCCTTCCGCCAAGTGGTTTCCGGGTGGAAAAATTAACGCTTGTTACAACTGCGTAGACCGTCACCTGCGAACTGAACGCAGAACAAAACCGGCCATCATTTGGGAAGGGGAACCGGGCGACTCGCGCGTGCTCACCTATGAGGACTTGTACAAGCAGGTGAATCGTTTTGCCACGATTCTGATGCGATTAAAAAGCAAAACCGGAGAGCGGGCGGTTATCTACATGCCCATGATTCCGGAACTGGCCATTGCGGTTCTTACCTGCGCGCGCATGGGGATTACGCACAGTGTTGTGTTTGGCGGATTTTCATCCGAAGCCTTGAAGACGCGCATCCAGGACCTGGGAGCATCGTTGGTGATTACGGCGGACGGCGGATGGCGGCGCGGAAAAGAAGTGCGGCTTAAGGATGCCGTTGATAAGGCGCTGGAAGAATGCCCGTCCGTCAAAACTGTCATGGTTTACAAGCGCACCGGTTCTGACGTAAGCATGACAACAGGACGGGACTTCTGGTGGCATGAACACGAAGAGAGCTTCAACGATGACCCCGCTCTAGAAGCCATGGCGGAAAGCGGCGAAGTGCAGCACCTTGACCCGGAGCATCCGCTATTTGTGCTTTACACATCCGGCACGACCGGAAAGCCGAAAGGCATTCTGCACACGACCGCGGGTTATCTTTTGCAAACCGCCGTCACGATGAAGTGGGTTTTCGACTTGCGGGAGGACGACATCTTCTGGTGTACCGCCGATATCGGCTGGATTACCGGACATAGTTATGTGGTCTACGGGCCATTGACGGCTGGCGCAACCATTGTCATGTATGAGGGAGCGCCGGATTATCCCGCGTATGACCGCTTATGGCAGATTGTTGAAAAGCATCGCGTCACTATTTTTTATACTTCGCCGACAGCGATTCGCGCGCTCGTGCGGCAGGGCGACAGATGGCCGAATGCTCATGATTTGTCGAGTCTTCGGCTGCTGGGATCAGTGGGAGAGCCGATTAATCCGGCGGCCTGGGACTGGTATTACAAGGTAATTGGGAAAGAGCGTTGTCCGATTGTGGACACCTGGTGGCAGACGGAAACCGGCGCGATCATGATATCGCCCATGCCGGGAGCCACTCCGTTGAAACCCGGTTCGGCGACTCTGCCCTTGCCGGGAACGATTGCCGATATCGTTGACACAAACGGCAACAGCGTCGGTAATAACCAGGAAGGTTTTTTAATCATTCGAGAACCCTGGCCGAGCATGGCGCGCAATGTTTGGGGCGACCCGAAGCGCTTTCATGAACAGTACTGGTCACGTGTTCCGAACTGCTACTTTACCGGAGACGCAGCGCGCCGGGATGATGACGGATATTACTGGATTTTGGGCCGCATCGATGATGTAATGAACGTCAGCGGTCATCGTCTGAGCACGATGGAGATTGAGTCGGCGCTAGTTCACCATCCGGCGGTTGCGGAAGCAGCGGTCGTTGCGAAGCCCCATGAGATCACGGGACAGGCGGTGTGTGCGTTTGTCACCCTGAAACAGGGCGACTGGAATGTGCAATCGCTTGGTGAAGAATTGCGGCAGTGGGTAGGCCGCGAGATTGGACCCTTTGCGCGGCCCGAGGAGATTCGGTTTACGGATGCTCTTCCGAAGACGCGCAGCGGAAAGATCATGCGCCGTCTTCTGCGTGAGTTGATTACTTCCCATGGCGTCACCGGCGACGTCACCACTCTGGAAGATATGGGAGTGATCCAGCGCCTTGCTTCGCAGCATCAAAGCGATGAGGAATAACATGAGCGAACAGACTTTTGATGAACCTCGGATTGCGCTGAACCGTATCTATACGCGCCGGGGCGATGCGGGACAGACGCAGCTTGCAGGCGGCCAGGTACTTTCAAAAGATGACCTGCGCATCGAGAGCTATGGGACCGTGGACGAGTTGAACGCGTTTGTCGGCGCGGCGCGGACCACGGCGGAGGAACTGGGAGCGCGCGAGAAACGGTTATCTGAGTTTGCCGCTACCTTGAAGCGCATCCAACATGAATTATTTAATTTGGGTTCAATCCTGGCGACTCTGCCCGAAGATGTGCATCCAAAACAGGCGCGGATCACCAAAGCGGAGATCGAACAACTGGAGCGCGAGATTGACCAGGCGAATGGGGAGCTTCAGCCGTTGCGGTCCTTTGTGCTGCCTGGCGGAAGTAGGCTGGATGCGGAACTGCACATCTGCCGTACCGTGTGCCGCCGGGGTGAACGATTGCTGGTAAGACTTGCCGCCGCGCAGCAGGTTCCTCCAGAAGCAGTTCAATATCTGAACCGGCTGAGCGATGCCTTCTTCGTTTGGAGCCGTTGGGCAAACCACCTTCTAGGCGCTTCTGAAACTTTGTGGGAGCCGAACCAAGCGGCGAGCGCGCAACCCCACAGCTGAGAGCATAGCGCTTGCCCCCAACTCAAACTCGAACTTCTGCCTCCACGGGCGACGCCTGGAGCGCTTTACTGGCCGGATTCCTAGGCTGGACGCTCGATGCCTTCGACTTCTTTCTGGTGGTTTACTGCCTGACGGCCATCGGCAAGGAATTCGGCCAATCTGATAAAGCGGTTTCCCTTTCGCTGACCTTAACGCTGGCATTCCGGCC
>CAXUBB010000352.1:0-5898 GCA_964249105.1 uncultured Bryobacteraceae bacterium
GCCGTCACCCGCGACATCGACAAAAAACGGTTGCAGCCGCTTTTGGAGGAACTGAAGACCATGAAGGACAGCCGCCCGGAAGCAACAGCAGTGAGTAGTAGCCAAGGCTAACCAGAGAGGAGAGCTCGGATGTAGCAAGGATGGGAGGCGTTGACCTAGCTGTGGCGAGCTGATAACAAAAACGTGCCGAGTTGAGAACAAGGCTTGTTTCTGAACCACATTGGTTGAGAACGAGGCGGGGCTTCCGCTCACATTGGTTGAGAACGGAACTACATTGGTTGAGAATAGCTTGAGAACTCACGCTTCGGCTCACATTCGTTGAGAACAGCGGTTCGAAAAAACGATCCATTAATTGAACTCCCAGCTTTCTAGCTATGCGCAGGTGAAAGCCCCGCCATCACGGTTCGAAAAACTAGTTCAAACAATCAAAGTTCGATCTACTGCAGCGCGATGAGATGATCGAACTGCTGACGTTCCGCCCGAATCTCTCGGCGATTGAATCGCTTATCGCCATTCTCAACGAAAGTGGTTCGGAGGGTTTGTTCGCAAGCCGTTCGCAAGCAATGTGGTTTGATTCTCAACCAATGTGAGCCGGAGTCCCGGCCTATTCTCAACGAATCTGATCCGAAAACACGCCCTGTTATCAAGCCGAAGCGTTTATGTTATCGATCCGCTACACCTAGCGACCATTCGACGGGACGCCCCGGAAACCTGGTGCCGTACTAATTTGTTGGGTCGATCCTTAACTCAAACCACTCTAAACTCTTTTGCAAATCAGGATCGTTCATCGTGACTTCTTCTGGTTCTTCCTGCCGCAAAATCCCAAACTCACCTTCGTGCTGCTCAAATAAAGCCCAATTCTCTAAATCGGCACCGTGCCGAGAGTGGTAATAAATCCCATCAAAACTCTGCCCATAGATGAAGGTGGCTGCTCGTTGCGTTAAGGGACGGTGTTGAGCCAAAAGAAGGGCTAGATCAAAATCCTGCCCTGCTGGCAGGAGACCGAATTGTTTCAGCTTATTTTCCAATACAAACAACCAGGCACTGGCATAGATGTCAGCGAATCGCAAACGGGAGTCCACGGTCGCTCGTCCCATACGGCGCTTTGTCAACCAACTGGCAGGAACGGTTCCAATAGGAATGTGATCGTCTTCTGCATGTTCAATTTGGCTCAACTGCTGCAGAAGAGCGGTAGGTGGTCGGCGAAAGCGAGCCAATGTTTCGAGAAAACAACACAAGCGGGTCGAAGCAGCGTAGAGAACACGGAAGCTGCCGTCGGCATCGTCAAAGCGATTGCCGAATGTACGATCTTCCTGCGCGTAACTCCAACTGATGACCTGCCAAGGATTCGGTTCACGACCAATTCGATACAAAGGCTGAGCAGGGGGTTTAGAGGGCAAGTAGGAAAGGGGCAGAAATTACCCTCCGGCGACAAACGCTCGGGCGGCTGCTAATACCCGTTTGCCGTCACTTTCGAGCTTGCCTTCGCGCAAGAGTTGGAGCGGAACTTCATCCTGTAATTCGGGATTCAATCCTAAGAGCCAAGCCTGGACAACAGCCGGAGAATCATGCTCCGCCAACATAGAAACAACACGGTAGGCGTGTCGCAGTCTGGATTCCACATCACCATGGGGTGTGCTGTTGTGACTCCAACGGTCCAAAGCACGGGCATCTGTGACGGAGGCGATATAGGCAGTTAATTTGCGGCCAATAATTGAGGTAAGACCTCCGATCACCTCGGGAAAAGGTTCTGATACTGCCTTTCTGTGTGCCGCAAGGTCGGGACTAGCCTTGGGCGTAATAGTAGCCGTGGCGCTCATATCAGCCTCCTTAACAAGCATATTACATCAAAATCCCGCTTAGATTCCAGTCAGATTACACTCTATTGCCAGGACTTTAGTACTAGTTGCCGGTATAGAATCCACTCATTCGCTGTGCCCCTATTCTGCGGTCCGCTGAGCAGGTCTGAGGAAGTCCGCATAGCTAACTGCAACAAAGAACAAGAGTTAAAAAATAATAACGGCAGAACACTCCTATTTGGAGTTACAGCCACAATGACCCGAAAAATACCGGTAAGCAGCACGCTATGGCCGTTCCAGATTAGAGCTTGCTCATGATCTGCGCTTCTCGGGAGGTCGCAGGGCTTCCACTTGCGCCCGCAGTTCCGCTAAGGCGGTTGCCACGGAAGGTTGCGCCTCGGCCTGCGCGCGCCAGCGTTGTCCTTCCGCTTGCGCTTCTCCCAGTTGCGCCCGAACCCGTTGCAACTCTTCAGTGATCGCCGGGACGCGCTCGGCTTCAACCGCCAAGGTCGCGCTCCGTACTTCGAGTTGCCGGATCTGTTCGGTTTGCTGGGCCAGAAGCTGGCTCTGCTCGGCTTCGACCCGCTCCAGACGCTGCATTTCCTCTAAGGCATTCTGCAACTCCTGTTGCGCCTCCGCCACTTGCGCCGCCGCCTGCTCCTTAGCAGCCTGAATTTCGCGCTCGGCCCGGCTCTGGGCACTACGCCACACCGCCCGGATGAATTCCATTCCTTCCTCGGCCAGCTCCGCCGGGATCTCGACCGCGCGCGTCTGTTCGGCCCGGCGTTGCCGCCAAATCTTTAAGTACTTCACGACGGTGGAATAGGAGCCGCTGCCGATCCGCTTCTGGACCGAGGTGCTGGACGGTTCCAAGCCTTCCTGCAGTATACGATCCGCGACATCGGCGACGACTTCAAAGGTGAGATCCGGGTTAGGCATACAATGGTTATTATACCGTAATTACTGTAGCTATGGTAAAAATTATGAGAGAAGCACTCTATAGCAAACATGGTGTTTTTAGTAGAATCTGGCCGTAAGGCGGTTTTCGCCTTCGGCCTATTAGGCTAGGACCCGCAACGAAGGAATCAGTCAAGGAGGGCCAGCTTTATGCTGGCAACCGGCTGGCCGGCGCGAAGCGTCCTTGACTCGTTCCGGAGTGGGGGGTGGCCGGGATGGGTGGAAGGGAAGGGCGGCGCGGGAGCGCCTTCCCTTACTAGGAAATGGTTGGCGCTTGCGCCCTCCTTGTTCTCTGCTGCTGGTTCTTTTCCACAGCCCGGAACGGAATAGCTACAGGAAGGACATTTGCTACTACTACAGGATGCTGTACCGTTTCACCGTCTAAACTGTACCGTTTCACCGTGGATAACTTAAAAGTTCCTGTACCGTTTCACCGTGGATAACTTTTTACTGGACAAGAGTTTTCAACATTCGCTATTGTGACGGCAATGGACAGGTTAGGGCATGTTCTGGAGAAGTCACCGAAGCTCAAACGGGTTGTAAAGCCCGTCCGCCCGCTCACCGCCTCTCAGCAAAAATTGATGGATGCCGCCGCCGTGATTCGTATGAGTCCGGGCGATACCGAAGCCGCTTACATGGCTCGTGAGTTGGTGCAATGCACGTTACCGCATGCAAATCCCGGAAAGATAGACGCATGGCAGCGGCGCAACGGGCCGCTTACTCTTACGCTTCGCGCGGGCTGGGACAACAAAAAGAACTGCTCTGTCGGCCACCCTTATGGCACAATTCCCCGACTGCTTTTGTTCTGGATAACTACGGAAGCGGTACGCACAAAAAAGCGCCGTCTTGAATTGGGCCATAGCCTCGCTTCGTTTATACGCGATGTTGGACTTGACCCTAACACGGGCGGCGGCAAGCGGGGCGATGCACGGCGGCTGCAAGATCAGATGCGGCGCTTGTTCAAGGCCACTATCAGCTTTGACTTGACCATTGAAGAACCTCACCGCAGCGGTGAAGCATGGCTCGATATGCAGGTCGCCCCGGAAGGTGTCTTGTGGTGGGATACCAAGCACCCGGAACAAGGAACTTTGTGGGGGAGCTGGATCGAGCTTGGTGAAAAATTTTTTCAGGCCATTACTGCGTGGCCGGTGCCAGTTGATATGCGCGTGCTGCGGGCCATCAAACGCTCCCCGCTGGCTCTGGACCTCTATGCCTGGGCAACCTGGCGCGTATTCAAATTGGAACAGTCTGCCTTTGTGCCGTGGCGGGGCCTTCTGGAGCAAATGGGCGCGGAATACAAAAACGCCGATGAATTTGCACGAAAGGCAAAAACTACTTTTCGCAAAATCAAGGCCGTATACCCCGCCCTAAAATTGGACTTCGCCAAAGGCGGACTAGTGCTGCACCCCTCCCGAACCGCCATTGCTCCGGCTCAGAAGCGGACTGTGCCCGCTGGTGGATAGCCCGACATAAAAGGACGTTGTGCTGTAGTACTGTTCTGCTTACTGCTCGCGCTTCGTTTCGCTACGGTTGACCTGAGGCGTGGAGTTCATCTTTTCCGAGTCCATTATTTCCTCCCCTCGAATCATCAAGAACGCTTCCATTTCCCGAAATGCCATAAAGACTTCTTTGCTAATAGGACCGAACTCTTCAGCAAATGGCCCACGGAATATCGATTCCATCGCATTCCGAAAACGGCGTACGGCTGCTCGCGACTCGGAACTCCGCCCTTTTCTCAAAGTCTGATAGGTCTCAACACCAAGCTCATAAATCCATGGAAAATCATCTTTGAATACACTTGCAAATATGAGCAAGGCAATTGGATCGTCCGGACCACCAATTCTGTAGGATAACTCCCTCATCATCATTGGGTGGAAGCGACGCATTCGGCCAGATCTGCCGTTACGTGTAGTATCACTCGATGCTACAACCATCTCTTCCAAGCCCTTTGACCTGAGCTCTAAGGCTCTGATCCCAGACACAAGCTCTTCGAGTACTTCAATTTGTGGACGAATTGGTTTGCCGCTTGGAGGATGTTTAGGAATTCCTGCTAGTTTGCCTTCGAGTTTCGGCCAGAGTGCCTCAAAAAGCGCCTTTACGTGAGCTTCTGGTATCGGCTGGGGCAAGACGCCATTAACAGACTGAACAACGTCACTCAGGTTTTCTTTATCAGTTTTCTTTGCCTGAAATTGTGCCAGTGGACCACTAATCTCGCTGTAGTCAAGATCGAAAAGAAGCGGTATCACGCGACTACTTTCAAGAGATTTAGCTAGCGATCCAGCTTTAAAGAGAATCCACGGTGAACCTACGTTTTCACGCGTTACACATAGGATGCCAAAATTGCAAGCCTCAAGTTCTTTGGCAATGCTTTGACTCCAGCGTTCGCCAGCAGCAATGTCCGCTTTAGACAACCAAGGCTCGACACCATGGATGACCAACGGCAGCCACTCTAGAAGGGCTTGAGCAATAGTTTGGCTGCGATCACCACTCCAGCTGATGAAGACTTTCATTTGAGTAAGATTAACGCTTGTAGATAAAGGAGACTATCACACATAATGGTGAAACGGGTGAAACGTAGTATTACGTTTCACCCGTTGTGAATTTAAGCAGCGTTGAGCTGCCACACCATGCTGCCGACTTCCGAAACTACATACCAAAAAGGAATGTTTAACTGGCTGATCTGGCGCTGCACAAAAAGGCCAACGTCGCTTACTGAGGCAGAAGCTTCTGCATAATACTCCGCTGTCGGCAACAGGTACTTGGTCCCATCGCCTGCAGTCACCTGCCTGGAAAACCCAGCTGCCTGCATAATCTGGTGAAGCCGAGTGTAGTCATCGGCATTGGCCCGATGCAGCTCAACTCTGGTCATATATTTTTTCATTATTATTTCTCCTCACAATGAGAAAGACTGAGCGGCCTTCTCACTTCATAAGTGCGCGCTGAGGAGGAAAAATCTTACACAAAGTGAAAAAATGATGCGCTTCGCGCGCAATAAGCTCTCAGGCTCAATTTTAGAGTGGGACGGGAGCAAGAAATTTCTCGGTCCACTTTATGCGGCGGTATGGTTGGTGCTTCTTTCCTGCTGCAACACAGCTCGTACCGTTTTCGCATGCCATTGAGAACCACGCGCCGTGCGCAGATT
>CAXUBB010000353.1:0-4418 GCA_964249105.1 uncultured Bryobacteraceae bacterium
GATCTGAACGGGAAGATTCTCGGCTTGCGCTTTGAGCGGCGGCAGTTCGGCGGGATCAACGGATATCTGTTCCGCGCCTCGGATTAAGTAGGAGGGTCGAACGGAAACGCTGTTGACCAGCACGCGCCCGGCTTTAATCCAGGACTGCAAACGGGAGCGGCTGAATTCCGGCAAGCGTTCGTGAAGAAATGCGTCGAGCCGTTTACCGCTGTCCTGCCCCTCGGCTTGTAAGACCACTATGGAGCAGTATACTCGGCGTGACCTTTGCCGTAACGCTTCTCACCGGCTTCAACGGGGAACGACAAAGTGTTCTCCTTAGGAGGCAAAGGGCAGGTGGCGTAGGGAGTGAATGTGCAGGGCGGGTTATAGGATCGGTTAAAGTCGAGATCCACTTTGCCGTTTTGGGGTAAGGGCGTATTCAGCATACGACCCGCCTGGTAGGTCTCGGTTTTGTTTGTCGGATCTTTAAACAGGAAAAACAGCGTTTTGCCTTCGTAGATGGGACGAAGCTGATATTTTTCGCCCTTGTAAGTAAACGCAACGATACCGGGACTTTTCTGCATTTCGGTCTGGCCCAGGATATTCAAAATAGGAATTTCCTTCTCAGCGGGAACAAAATCAGCTTGGAAGTGCAGGCCCGGATTAATAGGAAAGAAACTCATCCCTGTAAAACCTTTGAGCACGGGACTGGCGCTATCCTTGGCCCGTACGCCCAGTTTGTCATTGCGTTTAATAATGAGAAACGAGACCGATCCGGCTTTTACAACATCCGGCTTCTCTTCGTCATAACTGAGAGCCACATCGGACGAAACCGGTTTATTATCGACCGTTACTGCGCTTCCGCCGCGATTAGTGAAGATCACTTTTCCACCTTCGATTTGCAAGCGGCCCACCTGACTGGGCGCTGAGCTTTTCGGCAGCACAAAGTCGTTGGAATCCGCAGATCCAATAGTGTCGCCGCCAGGCTTCAGCCAAAACAGTCCAACGAGCGTGAGCCATCCGTCCTCCGAGCGCAAACCAACATCCCGATGTTTTTGCCAAGCGCGAATCGAGTCAACATACTGCGAGAGGGTAACACTATCTGCTCCCAGCACAGCCCCAATGACCAAAAACCCGATAGAGATTCGGCGCATATCAGAATTCTAGCAGTTCTGAGGGCTGTCGCCATTGCTGTCCAGGCGCAGAACACTCCTTTACCGTGCCAGCAGCAGAGTACACACTGCGTATAGACACAATCTCATGTCAGCTAAGGTTGCTCGACTCTTCAACAATGGCGGAAGTCAAGCGGTGCGATTGCCCGCTGAATTTCGGTTCGACGGTGACGAGGTGCTTATTCGAAGGGATGAGAGTACGGGTGATGTGATCTTGTCGAAAAAAGCCGGTTGGAGCACATGGCAAGAATACTTGCAGCTCCGGGACGCAGCAATGGGGGCAGTTCCGGAGGAGTTCATGGCGAATCGTCCCCTAAACGTACCCTTCACTGAAAAAGCGCTGTTCGGTGAAGAGCAGTGAGCGATTTCTTTATGCTTGATACGGACACAGCGAGCTACATTATTAAAGGAAATGCTCCAGCAATCGACGCTCGTCTGCGCCTTTTAAAGACAAGGCAAGTGCGCATTTCCGTTGTTACTCGCGCCGAGCTGCGCTTTGGCGTGCGGCGGCTTTCCGGCGCGAATCGGTTGGCGGCAGAAATAGAGATATTCTTGAGCGGAGTTCAAACATTGTCTTGGGATGAGGCAGCAGCGGATCAGTTCGCGGAAGTCCAAGCGGACCTGGAACGAATGGGAACTCCCATTGGCAGCATGGATACGATGATCGCGGCGCATGCAAAGGCAATTCAAGCGACTCTCGTCACCAACAACACGAGGCATTTTCGTTTCGTGAAAGGTTTGTCAATCGAAAACTGGGCTAGAGTAAGATAACTTCTCCGCGCCTTTCGGGAAATAAGCTCACGCTTGGAATCAGTTTCTATCACGCGGTTAACAGAAGCCAGCGCCGCCGAATCCAGGAATTTATCAACTTGATCCACAGCTTCTTTCGCACGCTGGCTCAATGCCGCTTTTAAGAATTCGCTTCAGAAATAAAACTTCGCCGCGAGTTGAACCTGCCGCGCCGATACGCCGGTAGACGTAATGACTCCGAACCCGCTGCCTCCCTGAATGCTGGTGTTCGGCGTGCCCCACTGCGTGTGATTCAAAGCGTTAAACGCCTCAATCCGGAACTGAAGATTGTAGCGCTGCTCCACCCCGAATCGGTTATTTTTGAACAGGGAAAGGTCCGCATTCGCAATTCCTGGATTTCGCACATCCGGCAGCGTGCGCGAAGTGTTGCCGATCGTGAAGGGAGGCGGCTGCGAAAACACGGAGGTATTGAACCATCGATCAATCGTGGAATTATCGATAGCGGCGCTATGGCCGTTGTTGTCAGGGCGCTGGGCGGCTGTAAAAAGGCTGGTTTGATTCTGCGCGCCTTGCAGAACCACCGGAGTGCCGGTCTGCCAACTGATGATGCCATTCACCTGCCAACCGGAAACGAGGAGGTTCGCAAACTTGGGCGCGGAATTCACAAATGCTTTTCCCTTTCCGAAGGGTAGATCGTAGGCCAGGCTTATGACCAAACGCCGGGCGACATCCTGCGGCGAAATCGACCACTCGAGATGTCGGTTATATTGGTCAGCGCGCGTGCCGCTGATGGGTCCCAGATAGCCAACAGCGGCGGCGGAGTTATCCATGCTTTTTCCTCCGGTGAAGGCTACCAGATAGGTTAAGCCGTTCGAAAATCGCTTGTCGAGGCGAACCGTTACACCGTGAAAAATTGAATCGGCTCCAGGCTTACGAAAGCTGGACACGCCGTCATATTGCGGGAAAGGCCGGAGCAGGCGATTGTAGGAGATCGTAGGCTGCGCCAGAGGAGATCCTGGCGTGGTGATAATCCCATAAAAGGGGTTGGGCACCTGGGCCAGGAGCTGATTTCCCAAGGCCGCATAGGCAGGATTGAGTTGCGAGTAGGGTTGACCCGTCTCGCCATCCACCAGGAACAGGCCGCGATTGCCGAGGTATCCCACTTCGAGCGTCATTTGTCCGGGAAGCTGCTGCTGAATATTGAAGTTCCACTCAATCGAGTACGGGTTGCGATAAGAGCTGAAGAATGACTCCCCAATTCCCAGCCCGACTTGTGTCAGAGGTCCGCCAGCGGCTCCAACCGGCAGATTGTACCCGGAAGGGAACGGGTTCGACAAGGAAAAATTAGGGGCGATTGTGCGCTGATTATCAAAGCTTGATTGCACCTGCGTGCTGGAGCCAAAACCCTGCACGCCGGGAGCGCCTGTCGTTCCGGCAGCCTGCAGCGCTGAGGGAGCGTACGAAATTCCGAAGCCTCCGCGCAGCACGGTTTTCGTAAACGCGTTATAAGCAAAGCCCACGCGCGGTCCGAAATCCTTCCACTGTGTTGGCCCTTGGTTCCGTCCATACTGGCTGCCGGGCGTGCCGACAAAAAACATTTGGCCCCGTAAATCGCCGCAGTACAGACAGGCGTTCGCCGATACCTGGCCTTGCAGCGGAGACGGCACGGAAGGATCCCAATAAGAGAGCCGGTTGTAGCGCTCGGTTCGGGGCGTCTCCACATCCCAGCGAAGCCCCAGATTCAAGGTGAACTTAGAGGTCACTTTCCAGTCATCCTGCGCGTAGAGGGCAAAATATCCGCTCGCGTCCGCCGCCGTGGGCTCGTGGGTCACTTGGCCTCCATTGGGAAGTCCCAGCAAAAATGAGGCGTAGGGAGAGCCGGTGCCGTCAGCATTGCTGACCACCCGCTGTGTCCAGGACTGGTCAAAGTTGAACTGCCCCGCCGGGTAGCCGTATTGCGAGAAGTTGATGAAGAGCTTGCGCCATTCACCGCCAAATTTCATATTGTGTCGGCCAATGATTTTTGTCAGACTCGCGGTAATGCTGTGGGCCAGAGGATTTTCCACCAGCGGCACATAACCGCTATTTCCTAAACCAGCTCCGTCAGAAAACTGGAATGTTGGAAATTGGAGATTCCGCTGCGCCGCTACCGCATCAAGGCTTTGCGGCAGCCCCAAAGAACTCGGCAGAAAGCCGGCCCCCAGCGTTGTGCGCGTCACGTAGGATCGCGCAAACCCATACCGGATGTCTGCCACGGTGGTTGGATTGAACGTAATCGTGTGGTCCATGGAGGCGCTCCAGGCTCCGCTGGTCGAAGGTCCGTCGCCGGTTTTGGACGCTACGCTGCCGTAGTCGAAGAATGGATTGTTATTGCCCCAGCTATGCGAAAGCCGGAAGAAGGTGTGCCAGTTTTGGGTAAAGTTATGATCCAGGCGGCTGTCCCATTGGTAGCCGTTACTATCGGCGCTGCCGACCGCGACGAAGTTGTTGGTCAGAGCGCCGGAGCCTCCAGCATTC
>CAXUBB010000353.1:4428-5879 GCA_964249105.1 uncultured Bryobacteraceae bacterium
AAAATACTTTAAGGCGTTCACCGCCACCGGGGCAAAGCGGGTCGATGGAATCCTGTTGCCCGGAAAAGGAGCTCTCACGTAATTACCCGACGCGTCCTGAGTCACATTAAGCGGATCGTAGATCGCGCCCAAACCGGTAAAATCACCGGACCGCACGGCTAATGTCGGAACGGTATCGGTCGCAATGGCAGCCCGGCTCGCGTTATCTCCCTGAAATCCGAAAAAGAAGAATGACCGGTTATGGCCATCGTACAGCTTTGGCAGAATGATCGGTCCGCCAATCGTGCCGCCGTACTGTTGTTCGTTTGAATCGGGTTTGGACTGCCCGGCACGATTAGCAAAAAAATCGTTCGCGTTCAAAACGGCGTTGCGGGAAAATTCGAACAGTCCGCCATGAAATTCGTTTGTGCCCGATTTAGTAACCAGATTGATCACCCCGCCGCCGAACCGGCCATACTCGGCTGATAGCGAGTTGGTCTGGACACTGAACTCCTGCACCGAATCGACAATGGGCGTGTAAGCGGATACATTGTTGCCGACATTGTTTTCCGGCAGGATGTTGCTGACGCCATCGATCTGCTGTTCGTTGACCGCGTTGCGGGAACCTCCGATGTGCGGCGTCGATGCGCCTCCGACATCGTTGACACCGGGGACCAGCGTAGCCAGACTGAAGGGGTTGCGTCCGTTCAGAGGCAAGTCGATCACCTTCGCACGGTCGATTACCTGGCCGAGCGTCGCATTATTGGTGTCGAGTGGCGTCGCATTCGCTTCCACCTCCACTTTTTCGGAAATCTGACCGACTTGCAGCGCAAAGTCAACGGAGCGGTTTTGTCCCACGTCGATTTTCACGCCTTCCTGCGTGACAGTTCGAAATCCGCTGGCCTGCACGGTAACCGTGTAAGCGCCCGGATTCAAAAAAGGCACAACGTAATGTCCGGACGAATCCGTTTTTAGATCCTTGCTTTCATTCGTTCCGGTGCTGGTCACGGTAACAGAGGCACCCGCGACAGCGCCGCCCGAGGCGTCAGTCACCGTTCCTTGGACAGTGCCGGTGGGCGTCTGGCTTAATAGACAAAAAGGCAGCAGCAAGGCTGCGATCAGCGAACGGAGCTTCATCTCACACACTCCTAATACTTAAGTGGAGATCCATATTCATATCAAAATCGCCCAGAGCAAGGGAATGCAATGAATCGAAAAATGTGGATCGAAGAGATCTCTGTCCTCGAAGCTCTACAATCGTAGCCCGCTGTGCGCCTTTGGATTGCGTTGCCGGATAGAAACGGTCCACATGCCTAGGCTTTCCACCCACCAAATATCAACAGCTTACATCGGGTTCTCGTGATAGCATGATGCCATGCCTCTGCTGGATTGGTCACAGTGTTCCGCTGTTGAAAGCGTGCCCGGCAAGATGAGCGGAGCTTGGGTTTTGCGGGGAACGCGGATGCCTGTTC
>CAXUBB010000354.1:0-5876 GCA_964249105.1 uncultured Bryobacteraceae bacterium
GGCAACGGTGCGCATGGCGATCCCGTCGTCTTCGGTATCATCCGTGCCCACGCCGGGACGGTTCATGTTGTACTGCCATATGTGATGGTTCGGCTTGCTCAAGAATTGATTTATCTGGCTTTTTGTCGCCGCCGTGTTGTCGCAAGGAGGACCCGCCGGGCCGCAATTGCCGATCCATGCCAGAGTCGCCGAAATCTCAAGATCGGGTGTGGATACCAGCGCATTATAAACGCTTAGTGTGGAGAATGTGAACATATTGCGGCCGACATTCGGATCTTGAGCAACCCATTTCGCCCAGTTCTCGACTGACGGTAAGTCGGACGGTGTCGGCTCATCCGCTAGGTAAAGAAAACGCGTTACGTTTGGCAGATTACTTTCAAACCAGGATTCCCAGCTATCGGCCAGTTGCTGCATGGTGCCTGCGGACGTAATACCGCGAGCCCAAGTACCATAGGCTCCGATCGCGTACAAAGAGGTGGGCTGACTCACGCCCGGCCCATCGTAGCCATTAGCAGCGGTATACAGATCGCCCGTATAGCGCGGCAGGTTCATATAACAGGGCTGTTTCGCCGTGGAAGGGCACTCGGTTTCTCCTCCGATCACATCAATCTTGTGCCGGTGAAGAAACTCATAGTATTTATCAGCGATTCCCTTCACTTGGCGTCCTTTATCGGTATTCCAGTTGGCGTAACCGGCGTAACCCGTTACATAGCGCCACTCAATTTCATTGGGATCGACATACGTGAACTGCCGCAGGCTCGGCACGTCGGGCAAACTGAAATTTCCAACGGTTAATTGCACGGGAACTGTCCAAGTAGTATTACCGCCCTCGGCTATTTTGACCGAGCCTGAATAGGTGCCTGCCGGCGTGCCTTTCGGGACATAGATATCCGACCAAACCGATTGGTTTTGGCCCTGGGTGATGTTGAACTGCTTCACTAGTTCCAGAGGCACCAGAATATCGGGATAAAACTTGTTGTGATCAGGACGATCCGTCCACTGATGACTGGCGGCTGCAAAGCGCGTGGGGAATTCCTGTTCATCGCCTTTGTAGTAACCGAATTTGCTCAGGCCGTTAATTTGTAAGTACCGCATATAAAACAGTTCAATGGGCCGGTTCACCCAATTAAAGACGCCATCTCCCGATGCCGGGGTTGTTGTCTGAATCTTCGCGCCGTTCGGGCCGGTTAAGGTGTCAAATGAGACGGTCACGCGTGAAGCCGCCGTTTTGGCCGCTTCAAGCACAAGATTGAAGCTGATAATTTCGTTGCGAGCGCCCGTCAACTTGATCGTGCTGCCATCCCAGGCACGATTTAACACAGTACCCGTGAGGTTTTCTGTTTTGTTGCTGGCCCGCAGCTCGTCTTGACTGACTTTATCGCCGCCCTCATTGGCCCAGACGCCGCTGATGTTGCTGGAAGCGCTAGGCACTAGACGCGGTTGAGCTTGTGTCGACGCGCCGGTATTTGGCAAGTCCTCAGTAGCAGGGACGTAGTTGTTTGCCCAGGCACACCTCAGGCAAACAACTGCAAAAAGCAGAAGTGAACTGTATTTCATTTTTGGTCTTGAAAAGCAGTCTGACAGAGAAACAAGTAAGACTCAATACTTAATGAGTCTCTTGTTTATGAAATAACAATTCTTAATAAACGCATTCTATTAGGTGAGAGCCTGCGAAACTGACATTTTACAATGCCGCTTTCTGATGCTCCGAGCCGCCCCGCGCCGGGTTCAGCCGGTCCCAACGTAGGTCGTTAATCAAATACGAAAGCTTAAGGCGTGAATGGCGCAACATTCGCAGGATGCACAACCTCGATATCGGGGTAGCGGGCAAAACCGGATTTATCAAAAGTGAGAATGGACGTGATGCCATGGGTCCGCATGGCCGCCACTAGCCGGGTATCATGCGCTGGTTTGCCGGAAACTTGGTGCTGAAGAACGAGGGCTTCCCAGACAGTACAGTATGGATGGTTGGCGTGTCAGGAACGAATTCAAAGAAGATTTTTAAGCGTCTCAGTTCATCCGATGCCGCTGAGGCGGACATGCCCAGACCATTCTGGGAGACCGATCGTGTCATCACCACCCATAATTCAACCAGATTTTGCGGAACGATTTGTAGATCGTTGCCCTGCTGTAGTAATAGTTGAATCGCCGTGTTAACAACAACATAAAACGGATGATGTGGCTGTAAACTATAAGCCAAGACGTTCGTATCGGTAAGCACAGCTCAATTTTAATCAGGGTAGATACCTTCACGGCTGACCGCCTCTTCAGAAAGCAAGGGCGTCGTACGATCGTGGCTTTCCGCCCATGTCTGAAATAGCCGTGCCCATTCCTGCGGATTGGTCTTTTGTAGGTGAGCAACGGAACTAGTCGGTATATATTGCTCGGCCATCCTCTGTAACCAGCCCTCAACTGTTAAGCCCTGCGCTTCGGCCTGCGTTTTAAGCGCGGCGACTTGTTCACCCGTTAACTCAATTGTCACTTGCATGGGCCGCTTCCCTTACCCATATATTCATAACAGATATGGTTCTCTAATGCTCCGAGCTGCCCCGCGCCGGGTTCAGCCGGTCCCAGCGCGGGTCGCCTATTGCCGTGTAACCCTTGGGCAGCTTCTTCCATTCCGGGCGGCTCAAGCCATTCAGGTCATACACAATCTTGCCGTCTTTCACCGTCATCTGACATTCGAACTTCTGGTTGCCGTTCATCCGGGCGCCGTACATATCCGTGAACCCGAAATTGCCGCGCTCGACGCTGAGCACTGCCACATCCGCCGGAGAACCCACCGACAAATTGCCTAGCTCCTCGTGATGAATTTCCCGCGCCGGATTCCAGGTGGACCAGCGGATCACATTGTCCACCGGCTGCCCCAGCGCCAGAAACTTATCCATCACGTTCAGCATGTCTTTCATACCGGCGTTCATGCTGCCGATGTGCAGGTCGGTCGAGATGGAATCCGGCAAAAAGCCCTGTTGAATCATGGGAGCCGCCACGCGCCAGGCAAAACTGCCCCCGCCATGACCGACATCAAAAATCACGCCCCGTTTCCGCCCTTCGATCATCCCGCGATTCACATGCCCGGAAGCGTCCAATTCGTTCCGAAGCCCTGAGTAGCAATGGGTGTAAATATCGCCCGGACGCAATTTTTGCGTTAGAAGGACCTCGATGGGGCGCTCCGGTCTATTAGCTCCAAAGTCAACCATGACAGGAATGTTCGCGGCGGTCCCGGCCTGCACCGCGTGTTCCACCGGCGTCCACTCCGGCCCCGAATAGTGCGCCGTTTTGATGCCGATGATCAGCCCCGGATGCTTTTTCGCCATGTCCGCCGCCGGACCCGGCTCCATGTCGGCCAAATTGTCTTCAAACTTCGGGCCGCGCATCCCGGCTCCCACGATGTTTAAGAACGCTAGAACACGGGTTTTGGAACGGTCGATAATGTGCGCCTTAAAATCCTCGAAATTTTTGTAGCCGGACGATCCCGCGTCGGCAACCGTGGTCACGCCGGTGCGGAACGTAAACCCGTCAGGCCAAACGCCGTTGTCGCCCGCATAAGAAGCGCGCTCGCCCGGACTCGCATACACATGAACGTGAATATCAATCAGGCCCGGCGTCACGTATAAACCTTTGACGGAAACTGTTTTCAGAGCCGTGGACGCCTCGATGCGCTCGGCCACGGCAGCAATTCTGCCGTCTTTGATTGCGACATCGCGGACCGCGCTGATCCCATTCTTGGCGTCAATGACTCGCCCGCCTTGCAGCAGCAGGTCGTATTGAGACTGCGCCAAAGCGAGAGACGCGCTGAAAAGACCAAGCGTGAAAAGAAAGAGAAGAGAAGGATGTTTCCGTTTAATGACCAAGGTCGATAGTAGCGAAAGTCTCTAATTCTGGCAAGGTAAATTCCGTGGCATCCGGCCCGGTCAGAACGTCTGTCAAATGGCATGGCGCATTTCCATATTGAACCGCATGAAGTTTCTGGTAACTGCCGAGAACTCGGATTCGCAGGCCGTGAACAGGAGATTTAGCGGTGCCGTAGTTGATCAGAAAAAGCCGCGCCGCGTTCCGGTCCCCCAACAGCCGCCCGATCACTACTTCGCTGCCGTAAATCCGCAGCAGCCGTTTTTCATCTGTCAGATGAGCGCGCACCTTTTCCGCCAGCAACTTCGGATTTCCGGCCTCTGTTCGCGGGTAATCCCCCTCGCCCAGCGCGACGTTCAAATCCAGCCTCGGTTCAGGCTGTTGAACCACCTTGAACAGCAGATTACGCCGGACCAGCAGGTTCATAAATTCGCCGGATTCGGGAGAGCCGTCATCGACGAATCCGATATTCACTTCCGGATTCATCCTCTCGTTTTGAATGCCGCTGAGAAACGCCAGCACTCGCCCGAAAGACTCAAGCCCCGCATCATCCGTCCGAAGATAGGCCCGTGCTCCATAAGCGAACGCCTCCACGGCGGC
The DNA here is from genome assembly GCA_964249105.1 of uncultured Bryobacteraceae bacterium. GTDB lineage: Bacteria > Acidobacteriota > Terriglobia > Bryobacterales > Bryobacteraceae > Bog-105. The sequence goes on from CAXUBB010000354.1 coordinate 4,453, forward strand.
TAACACCGCGCCCTCTCCTTTTACTTCGTAGAGGTAGCTTCCGCCGGGCTGGCGCAAAAATCTCCAACCATTTTGATTGACCCAAGGGGCGCGAGTGGCCGAGGCCACCTGAACATTAAACGTCAGAGAAGGCTGCGGAACCGTCGTCAAATGATTCAGGTCTACGGCAGAAATTCTGATGTCGCCTGCTGCCTTCCAGTGTCCCGCCGCATCGGTAGGCACCGCAATCTGCTGAATGTGCGCTTGCCGTAACTGGTCGGCGCTCTCCGGTCCACGATTCCATAGGAGGACGGGAACAAGAAGCGCGGCCAGAGCAATCACAGCGAAATCGTTTTCTCCGCAATTTTGCTCTTGTCGTAAATTCCCAACCCTAGCTGTGAGGCGTACTCGACATGACCCGGTTCCCGAATAAAGCTATTGAAATTCGGATCAAGCTCAGGGCCGCGCTTGATATGTTTCTGCCCTCGATCAAAGATCGACGGCGCTCCTTCTTCCCGCCGTTTCGCTTCAATCATTTCAATTAATTCATGATCCAGCGCTACCGGATCGGTGCCAAGCACAAGCTGTTTGGGAAAGAACAAAAATCGGGGACTCTGCAGAAACGGTCCCCCCTGCCATAGACTACGCAGCCCATCCATCACATTCAGCACCGTTTTGGAGCGCAAAGGCTCCACCGAAGCCAGCGTTCCAATAAATGAATAAGTATTGCTTACTTCGCGCTGGTGGGACCGAGCCACATTAGAGAAGTTTCCATAGGCAATGTTTTTCAGGCAGCCGGTCACTCCCGCTGCCCGATGTTCCTTCATGGTGGGAACATTGATGACTTTGGTGAACTTTTCGGAAACCAGCCGGATTAAATTGGACCGCGTATCTTCTTCGCCGAAAAAATTGGCCTCGACGTAAGTATAAGGATCGTACCCCAAAATGGAGCCCCGCGAAGTTTCAGCGCCCGCGATCTGCACTCCACTCGGCACATACTTTTCATACTTCACTATGTCCAATTGGTTTTGGAAGCGATCGTAGATATAAATCTGACTGACTGGTACGCCAATACCTTGAAGGTTCTCAATAATCGCCACGACCACTTCAGGATTTGAGTGGATTTCGGGTGCGCCGGAGCAGTTTACCTTAATACCAATCACATCGTTCGGAGAAAAGAAGCGTGTCCAGGCATCCCGCGCATTGGTTGTTCCTGTCAGCTCTTGCATGCCGGCGGCCAGCATGTTTCTTACTACCTGACCGCGAACACAATTGGCCGCAGTGTCCACTGCCCCCTCTGAACGGACACGTACCGCCTTGCCGGGATACAATCCCGGCATTACGCCGCCTTCGCGCCGCGCGTGGCGCGGCCCAATCTGGTAAGAAGGCAGTTTGACGGTTTGCGCCACAAGGGGCCTAGCCGCGGCAAATTGGAGAAATCTTCG
>CAXUBB010000355.1:0-5872 GCA_964249105.1 uncultured Bryobacteraceae bacterium
GTGTGTGCGCGCGCGAATCATGGGCATGCACGATCACATCCGACAGCCTCGACCAGCGCCAAACGTTATGAATCGTCGCGGAACAGACTTGATGTCCCGCCGCTCTTGCCGCCTGCCAGAGCGGGCTTTGCTTCCGCGCCAGCAGAACCTGGCCGTAGCCTTCCTCCGCTAACCCGCTTAACAGCAGGAGCACCTGATACTGTCCGCCCCGCATTTCCGACCCGGTATCAATGTGAACAATTCGCACTAGACTTTCCGGCCAGGACTCATATCCCGCGCCTTCGCATACTTCACGAAATTATATAAAGCCGCCATATAGGCAATAGCCAGGCCTTCCACGCCGTCCAAGAATCCCGCCTTTAGAAAATAGGTTTTGACAAAAGTCCAGGGCGGCTCAAAGAGTAAGCGCCCCATGCCGATTGCCTTTTCCCGCGAGGCAATCTCCTGGGCCGCTAAAGTCGTGTAGCTGTCCATCGACCGCAGGTGTTCTGAAAGCGAGTTGCATGTAAAATGCAGCAGGTTTGATTTCAGGTGCCCCACCGGCCCGTCCACCGTGACGGACTCGTGGACAAACTCGCCGACCCATTTCGCCTTCCGGCGATCAAACAATCTGACCTTGCGATCCGGATACCAGCCGCTGTGCAGAATCCAGCGGCCCAGATATTGCGCTAAACGAGGCATGGTGTAACCGGCAAACTTCGGGCCCGCTTTCTTGATTTGCCAGATTTCCGCTTCCAGCGCTTCGCTCACGCTCTCGTCCGCATCCAGCGCGAGAATCCAATCATGCGCCGCCAACTCCGCCGCGATATTTTTCTGCGCGGCATAACCATGCCAGGAAGCCTCCACCACGCGCGCTCCCAGCTTTGCGGCAATTTCAACAGTACGGTCATTCGAACCGCTATCAAGCACCAGGATTTCGTCACAACAGCGCAGGCTTTCGATCACGCGCGCCACGTTCCGTTCTTCATTAAACGTGATGATCGTTGCCGAAATCTTCATAGGTGCGCTAGGAGCCGATACGCACCGGCACGATCGAGAACGAAAGCAAGAACAGAATCACGGCTGCCACGGCAAGCCACTGACGCTGTTTTCCCAAAGGCTCAGCGTCATAAATCAAGGGATGACGGCGAAACAGGAACATGCCGACCGCCCAAATCCACCATGGCTGATAGAAAAAGCCCGCCAGGACCAACAGTCCAATCACGGCTCGCGATACAACGGCGTGCCCGCGCGCGCCTAGCGTTGCGTACAGAATATGTCCGCCGTCGAGTTGACCGACCGGCAATAGGTTAATGGCGGTAGCCAGCAACCCGGCCCAAGCCGCTATGGCCATCGGGTGGAGGCAGATCTGATGCGGAGCAATACCGGGAAATCGCCATTCTTCCAGAAGGCGGAGAAGGGCGGGCGTGCCAAACGAAAACACGCCGGACGTTTGAGCGCCCGGACACACCCGCGAGTTCCAAACACCGACAAAAAGAACTGGCAGCAGGGCAGTAAATCCCGCTAGCGGTCCCGATATGCCGATATCGAATAACCCGCGTCGCCCGTAAATCGGAGAACGAATAGATATAAATGCGCCGAGTGTTCCCAGCAGCGTGGGTGACGGAGCAAAGTAAGGCAGCGTCGCTCTTACTTTCCAGCGTCGGCATGTGAAGTAATGACCAAACTCATGAAAGAGAAGAATCAGCAGTAGCGGTAGAGAATAAGCCAGACCTACCCAGATTTCCGCCCTGCCGTGAAACAGCAGCCAGTAACCTTTTAGTAAATTCTCGCCATCCAACTCGTGTCCTTGACGGAAACTGAGGTCAGCCGCGAATCCAAAAACCGTGGTAGAAGCCAATGTCAATAAAAACAGCACCGCATTCAGCCACGGCCCACGAAGCAAACGACGCTTTCCTGGAGCTTTTTCGCCTCTTACAGGACGAAGCAGCCAACCCGCGAATCTCCCGCGAGTTGCCTGTTGAGCAGCCCGGCTTGTCAGCACCGGCTCAGACATCGGTTCTACTGCAACGTTTGCAGTTCTTTACCAGGCTTGAAACGGACAGCCTTTCCCGGAGGGATGGCCACTTCAGCGCCGGTTCGCGGATTCCGCCCAATCCCTGTTTTTCGCGGTCGTACATTAAATATGCCGAACCCTCGCAACTCAATTCGATCACCCTCGCTGAGCGCTTTTTTCATGGTCTCGAAAACCGTCTCAACCGCCATCTCAGCCTTTGTTTTCGTAATACCAGTGCGGTTCACGACTTCATTAATGATATCTAGCTTTATCAGAAAGCCTCCTGAAGCTATTTGTTCTCCTTGCCACCATGGAGAGGAACAGCGCAATGTAAATGATAAGAAAGAGTTTATTGGTATGTCAATCACCATGAAGCCACTGAAGGCGGTTCATGTGCATTTTTCCTGACAGTGCAAGGCAACTAGCGACTTATTACCGTGTTCCTAAACTTTTTATACTACTAATGGAAGCTAGGGAATACACCGGAACAACTACTTAGGATTTGGAAGTTAACTTGCACGGATTACCGGAAGGACGTTGGCTGGTGGAAGATGAAGTTCTTAAAAATACTGTTGGTGGAGGATAGTCCGAGCGATGTTCGGCTGATTCGCGAGGCTCTGAAGGAGACTCCTGTTCCCGTTCAAATCACCCTTGCGCAAGATGGCGTTGAGGCAATGGAGTATCTTCGTTCGACTGAGCTAGGTAATTCCGTACGTCCGGATTTGGTTCTGTTAGATTTGAACCTTCCCCGAAAGAATGGGCGTGAAGTTCTGGCTGAAGTAAAAAGTTCACCGGGATTGAAACAGATTCCAGTGCTTGTAATGACCAGTTCCCGTGCTGATGAGGACATTGCACAGGCTTATTCTCTGAATGCTAATTGTTACATCACCAAGCCTGGGGATTTGCAGGAATACATTAATGTTGTTCGGGCGATTGAGGATTTCTGGTTTTTGACTGCCACTCTTCCCGATGGCGTAACGACAACCACGCCCCAACAAGTAAAGGTCGCCGCAGCAGCCGGCACGAGTCACGCGATTCATTAATATCCTCTTCTAAAAGCTTTCCGGCACATTGGGTTCAGTGTCATCCTAGTTTTCGGGTGCAGATTGAAAGCAATCGCAGAGGAAACCTCCAAGATACTTACTGAACTTGGCGTCGGACGGGACGCCTGGACAGCTGGCACGTTGTTGATACGTACGCCGATCACGGGCGAAATTATTGGAAAAGTCCAGGAAACCGATTTCTTAGAAGCAGCAGGAGAGATTGAAGCTGCCTATAAAGCGTTTCTGCAATGGCGGACTGTACCCGCTCCCAAGCGTGGTGAACTAGTAAGGCTTTTGGGTGAAGAGTTGCGGAACGCCAAAGAGGCGTTAGGCCGTCTGGTCACAATCGAGGCGGGAAAGATTGTGCCGGAAGGTTTGGGCGAGGTGCAGGAAATGATCGACATCTGCACTTACGCGGCAGGCTTATCGCGCCAGCTATGCGGGTTAACAATTGCCTCGGAACGATCCATGCACCGCATGATGGAAACCTGGCATCCGCTGGGAGTTGTCGGCATCATCTCAGCTTTTAACTTTCCGGTAGCGGTCTGGGCGTGGAATGCGGCGCTGGCTTTGGTTTGCGGTAATTCGGTTGTCTGGAAGCCGTCGGAAAAAACACCATTATGCGCGTTGGCGGTGAGCGCCTTATTGAGACGCGCGTGCCGGAAGTTTGGTGATGCGCCAGAGGGGCTATCCTCCGTTCTGATGGGAGGACGTGAACTTGGTGAGGCACTCGTCAATAGTCCTCGTATTCCCTTGGTATCGGCGACTGGTTCTTCCGAGATGGGCAGGCACGTTGGTCCCAGGCTTGCTGCCCGTTTTGCGCGGGCCATTCTGGAGCTTGGCGGCAATAACGCCGCGATTGTCTGCCCTTCCGCCAATCTCGATTTGACGCTGCGCGCGGTTTCATTCGCGGCGATGGGAACCGCAGGACAGCGCTGCACGACATTGCGGCGATTGTTTGTGCATGAGGATATCTACGATAACTTCATCGCCCGTCTCAAGGGTGTTTACTGTTCCGTGACGATTGGCGATCCGCGTCAGAACGGCACTTTAGTAGGGCCGCTCATCGACGGGCAGGCTTTTGAGGGAATGCAGCGGGCCTTAACGGAAGTGAAAGAGACCGGCGGGCAAATCACCGGCGGCACACGGGTACAGTTCGAGGGAGCCTCTGAATGTTTCTATGCGCGGCCAGCTTTAGCAGAGATGCCGGCCCAGACCGATACGGTCAAGCGTGAAACTTTTGCGCCCATTCTTTATGTGATGCGCTATCGAAATTTCGAGGATGCGCTGCGGTTGCACAACGATGTGCCGCAAGGTCTCTCTTCTTCCATTTTTACGGCTGATTTGCGCGAAGCGGAGAGCTTTCTATCAGTAAATGGATCGGATTGCGGCATTGCCAACGTGAATATCGGACCCTCCGGCGCGGAGATCGGCGGCGCGTTTGGCGGTGAAAAAGAAACAGGCGGCGGCCGCGAATCGGGTTCCGATGTTTGGAAGCTTTACATGCGGCGGGCCACAAATACGATCAATTACGGGGCGGAGCTTCCCTTGGCGCAGGGCATTAGATTCGACGTGATTTGAGATGAAAACAAATGCGGCGCGGTTGCTGGACGAAGCCGGTATTCATTACGAGCTACGCGAATACGAAGTGGACCCTCAAGATCTCCGTGCTGAAACCGTAGCGGGCAAAATTGGTCTTCCCGCGGAACAGGTATTCAAAACGCTGGTTGTGAGAGGCGAACGAATTGGCGTTTGTTTGGCTGTGATACCAGGCGATACAGAGTTAGACCTTAAGGCGCTGGCTAAACTTGCCGGTGATCGAAAAATGGAACTGGCAGCCTTAAAAGAAGTGCAGCCCTTGACAGGTTACATTCGGGGCGGAGTTACGGCATGGGCGGGAAAGAAGGATTACCCAGTTTTTCTGGACGAAACCGCCATCCTTTTTGCTCTCATTTCCATTTCCGCCGGAATGCGGGGGATGCAGATTCTGCTGAAACCGGATGATTACATCCGCATCACCCGCGCCACCCTGGGGAAAATTGCTAAGCCGAAAGGATAGAGTTCCTCCCAACACGTAACAGGGCGCGGCATTTCTTCAAGTTCCGTTAGTGCGTTGCGCCGTGATTATTACTTTTCCTTGAGCGTGTCCTTGTTCCAGATACCGGATTGCCTCAGGAACTTCGCTCAACCGATAACGCTTATCGATGACCGGTTTTACCTTTCCAGTCTTCATAAGATCGCACATGATTATCAGGTCGTTTCTGTTTGATCTCGCCAGAACCGTGACCAGCTTCTGACTCACGAACTGTGAAAACACACGCGCTGTAGTCAAACGAATCAAGGGACCAATCATCCATTGGTCGGACGTTCCTCCAGCCCCAACGTACATCCCCTTGGGATTCAGGGCGCACCTGCATGCTGACAACGAATGATTCCCGACGAGATCGAAAATCATGTCGTAACGTTCCCCGCTTTGAGTGAAATTCTGCCGGGTGTAATCGATAACTCGATCCGCGCCGATGGAGCGAACCATGTCCAGGTTTCTCGTGCTGCATACGCCGGTTACATCCGCACGGAAAGCTTTGGCGATCTGCACCGCATAAGGCGTGCCTCTTATGAAGTGCCAGTCCAGCGGATTTATGGAAGCCGCATGGACCTTAATCAAGACTTCATCGGCCCCGGCAGTAGGCTCTTTCATCTCTTCGCACTTCAAAACTTCAGGCGAGCCGTATTTGCGATAAACGATTGCTTTCATTTGAACATCGCCCTCACCTGCCTCACTCTGTTCTCAGCGAATGGATCACATCGACTCGAGCGGACAGCGCCGCACGTA
>CAXUBB010000356.1:0-5866 GCA_964249105.1 uncultured Bryobacteraceae bacterium
GACACTCCGACGCTCCACAGTTACGGATTAGATTTTGGTCTTTTCACGATCGTGCTTGTGAAACAGCGTTTACGGTAAAGTAACTGGAATCGACTCTATAGACGCAGAGTAATATTTTTTGTCCCACTCTCACCCTGGCCTGGTTCGCCCGGTGGTTTGCCTGATAATAGGACTGTAAGCCGTGCTAAAGTCAGGAGAAAACGCACAATTAGGGAACATTCGTTTGATTTGTTCCGTCCTCAATGACTGCGGGGGAGAACTGACCGTTTGAAGAAAAAGTGGAAAATTGTCATTTTATTAACTCTGCTGGTGCTGATCGCCGGTGGGGTTTTTGCCAGCATCAAAATCAGTGAACGTGGGATCGTTGCCGTGCAGACAGGCAAGGTTTCACGGGCCGATTTGACTGCTGTCGTGACCGCGTCGGGCGAGGTTAAGCCGCGCAATTACATCAACATCGGAGCCAATACGCAAGGGCCTGTTCCGATCACCGCAATTTTTGTCAAAGAGGGCGACCGGGTAAAAAAGGGACAAGTGCTGGCGCGGCTGGCGAATGTGCAACCCTCGGCGGATTTAAGAGCGCAGCAAGCATCCGTGAATGCTTCACTGGCGGACTCCGCCGCCAGCGAAGCAGCGCAGAAGTCCGCTGATGATAGCGTCGCTGTGGCGGAATCGCAAGTCGATCACGACCGCGCGGATCTGGAGCAGAAGAGGATCGACCTGAAGCGCAGCAAGGACCTGTTTGATTCCAAACTCATTTCTTCGCAGGATTACGAAGCGAAAAAGGCGCTTTTTGACTTGGCGCAGGCCACCTTGACGGCTTCGGAACGCCGGGTTTCCCAGGCTCAATCGCAACGCGCCCAAGCTGCCGCTCAACTGGCCTCTTCCCAAAAGAAGGTAGCGCAAAGCCAGGCTCTGGTGGCCCGTTCGCAGGATGTGCTTTCACAATATGAAGCGGTCGCGCCTTTGGATGGAGTGGTTACCAATCTGCCTATGCGCGCGGGAGAGACCGTGATACCGGGATTGCAAGGCGTGGCGGGCTCAACCATCATGACGATTGCCGACATGTCCATCATCACGGCGGAAGTACACGCGGACGAAACCGATATCGTCAGCGTGAAGATGGGCCAGTCCGCTGATGTCACGATTGACGCGATCCCGAACCGGACCTTTAAGGGAAAAGTGATTGAAATCGGCGACACTGCCCTGGTGCGCTCCACCGGCTTGGCCGCTTCCCAGAGCCAGACCTCCAGCCAGGAGGCCAAGGATTTTAAAGTAGTCATTGAACTGGACGTTCCGGAGGATTTGATTCGTCCGGGCCTTTCCTGCACGGCTAAAATCATTACTGCCACCCGCTCTCACACGCTCGCCATACCCATTCAGGCGTTGACCATTCGCCAGAAGGGGCAACTGGAACAACCCAAGCCGGGAAAGCCCATGCCGCAGGACCCGGCTGCGCAGAAAGCCGCGAAACAGGAGTTGCAGGGCGTTTTTGTGGTGAAGGACGGCAAGGCTGATTTTTGCGAAGTCAAAACCGGCATTACTGGCGCAACCGAGATGGAAGTTCTGGACGGATTGAAAGAAGGCGACCAGATTGTCACTGGCAGTTATGAAGTGATCCGCACCATCCGTAACAATGCCAAGGTAAAAGTAGATAACAAGCCGGTGGGCGCTGGGCCGGTTGCTGGTTAAGGAAGGACTGCACCGAAGATCATGGCGAGCTTAGACACACCGGTCCAGAACCTCGATACGCAGGAGCGCGGCGAACAGCTAAGGCGCGAAGGCATTGTTATTCGCACCTATGATCTTTGGAAGACCTATATCATGGGCGACCAGGAGATCCATGCTGTCTCGGGAGTTGACATCGAGATCAAGCGAGGCGAGTATGTGGCGATCATGGGGCCGTCCGGTTCAGGAAAATCGACGCTCATGAACCTGATTGGCTGCCTGGATACGCCTACCAAAGGTCTTTACTACCTTAACGGCAAACTCGCCAGCGACATGGAAGATGACGAATTGGCCCGAATTCGTAATAAAGAGATCGGGTTTGTTTTTCAAACTTTTAATTTGCTGGCGCGCGCCTCGGCATTGCACAATGTGGAGTTACCGCTGATTTATGCCGGTATTTCCGCGCAGGAACGCCTCAAACGGGCGCGCGAAGCTCTGCGATCGGTTGATCTGGAGCAGCGCATGTACCACAAACCGAACGAATTGTCAGGTGGACAACGGCAAAGAGTTGCCATTGCTCGTGCGCTAGTTAACACTCCTTCCATTCTGCTGGCGGATGAGCCGACAGGCGCGCTGGATACAAAGACCGGCAATGAAATCATGGCGCTTTTCGAGCGGCTTTACGGGGAAGGAAACACCATCGTTCTTGTTACCCACGAGCCCGATATCGCCATGCATGCTCACCGCATCATTCATATTCGCGACGGAAAAGTGGATCGCGACGAGCGTACCCAGCGTTAAGCTTTGGCGATATAGAATTTAATTCTTAAATCAGCGCAAATTATTTTTGTGCTTTGAGCCAACTGAACGATAATTATTCATGCGTAACTTGGAGAATTTGAGTCATCTTATAAAAACAGAAGCCAAATGCTCCTCTGTCCATCAATGAAGTTAACTGCTTTTTAAGGCTGTTTTCGATATTTACATACAGCATGAACGTTAGTGAACGTCAAAGCACAGGCCCCGAAGACTCTCCGCGCATTTTAATGGCGGAGGACAACCAGATTAACCAACGTGTGGGTAAGCTGATTCTGCAGCGCGCCGGGTTCAATATTGATCTGGTAGGAGACGGGCGCGAGGCGCTGGAAGCGCATAAAACTCGCCCTTACGACCTCATTCTGATGGACTGCCAGATGCCGATCATGGACGGATTTGAGGCAAGCCGACAAATCCGATCCCTGGATCAGCAACAGCCTGTCATTATTGCCGTGACCGCCAATGCGCTAGTGGGCGAGCGTGAAAAGTGTCTGAATGCCGGCATGGATGATTACTTATCCAAGCCGTTTCAGGCCGAGCAATTAGTGGCAGTTGTCAAAAAGTGGATGACGACCAGACGCAAATAATCCGGCTCTTGGCGGTTACCGTTTCCATAACAGCAGAAGCGCGAACATCAATAGCCATAGAAAATCCAGGTAATGCCAGCAGATTGATACGCTGCGGGCCACTACGCGCGTTGTCATCTGATAACGGGGACCGCTCGCCGGTTCTCTCGTCCGCAGCAGCAGATATCCCAACCCAATCAGCCCGGCGATGATATGCACGCCATGTAATCCGCTGAACAGAAAAATAAACCAGGAGTGCGGATTACGGGCCAGAACCACTCCTGAGTGGAGCATCTGGTAACCGGCGGCGATCTGCCCAAACAGAAATGCCACTGCTAGACCTGTGGTCCACCTCGTCAACCGGTGAAAGCCAACCTGATCGTTGCGGGTGAGGCGCTGCCGCGCTTTCTCAAAAGTAAAGGAGCTAATTAACAGAATTGCCGTAGTCAGCCAGAGAATGGGCGAAATCTTCAGATGACCCCAAAATTGGGGAGCGAGTGAACGATAAAAAAAGACAACGATCATTGCGCCAAAGGTCATGGTGATCGTGGCTAAAATAACAATGACGGTTACGAGAGATAAAGAGGTCATCTCGCGCTCGCGGACCACTCCGTCTTTGCCTAGTTGCACTTCAAGAGCCATAAATCTGCATTCCTATCAAAAGGGTAATAAACTTTCTTCGAGCCTATGCTTTAATCGAGAGCATATGCGCACCCTTCCTTTTACCCTCCTCTGCATGGTCGCGGTCTTCTTTGGCGTCACGACGGCCTGGGCCGGAGATGGCAAACAGGCGCAGGGATCATCAGACCCCCGGCTGCAGGGCGGATTCCGAAAGGCGGAAACCAACGGCTGGATTTTCGTTCACCTCGAAGGTAAGCCCGCGGCGGTTGGTTTCCAGCACGGCTATCTGCTTCAGGAAGAAATCGAGGATTCGAAGCGCGCCATCGAATTAAGCACGACACATGGCGTTCAGCACTCGTGGAATGAACTGCGCAACGTCGCAGGGAAGCTATTCGTCCCGAAATTAACGAACGAATACCGGGAAGAGTTGCAGGGCATCGTTGACGGCTTGCAGGCGCATGGATCAGAACTGGATCTGCTTGATTTAGTAGCGATGAACGCCTATATGGAGTTTTCTTACTACTACGACGCGGCCCGCAAGCTGGAAGCCAAAGGCGTCGCCACCAGCCATGCGCCGGAACACTGCAGCGCTTTCGTTGCCACGGGAAGCTACACCAAAGACGGTCGGATCGTCATCGGCCATAACAACTGGACGGATTACCTGACCGGCACGCGCTGGAACATGATCTTTGATATCGTTCCCGCGGCGGGCCATCGCTTTATCATGGACGGCATGCCGGGCCTGATTCATAGCGGCGATGATTTCGGCATTAATGACAACGGCATCATGATTACGGAAACAACCATCGGAAATTTTTTCGGTTTTGACCGGAACGGCGTTCCTGAGTTCGTACGGGCGCGGAAAGCCATGCAATACTCCGAATCGATTGACGACTTCGCGCGCATTATGAAGGACGGCAACAACGGCGGGTATGCAAACACATGGCTGATCGCGGATCGTAAAACGAACGAGATTGGACGTCTGGAGCTCGGTTTGAAATACGTGACGCTGGACCGCACAAAGGACGGCTATTTTGTCGGCTCCAACTTCCCGATTAATCCCAAGTTAACCGCCGAGGAAACCGAGTTCCCCGCGAACGATCCCAATACGCCCAACCAGGTGCGGCATCGTCGCTGGGACCAACTGATGGCCGAAAACAAGGGCAAGATCGATGTTGAGCTAGGCAAGAAGTTTGAAACGGATCACTACGACGCCCTCACGAAAGAGATCGATCCCAACGAGCGAACGATTTGCGGCCACATTGATAAATCGAGCCGGGGCTTAAAGGGCTGGCAGGACCCTTACGGCCCGGCGGGAGTCGCCGAAGTGAAAGTCGCGGACAGCGCCATGGCCGAAAAGCTGTCCTTTGCCGCCGGAATGGGACACCCTTGCGGAGTGGAGTTTCACACTGCGGAGTTTTTCAAGAAGCACAAGGAGTTTCTGTGGCAAAAGGGAGTTCTGCAAGATGTGAAGGCTTATCCTTGGACGGTGGTGGAAGCGGTTGTTCCGGTTCAGTCCAGCGCTGTCCGATAAAATAGAAGTTGATCGAGCAGTCCCAAAGCGCTTGAAAGGACCAATTGGCGGCGCAACAATCAATTAGCGTGGATCAAGGCAGCGAATCCCAGGTTCTTCAAGAAGAGATACCGTCACAATTACAAACGATCTATTCCAATCGCTTTGAAGGGCTTGAGAATTACCGGAACGAGGTTTGGAAGGTTCTGGTTTCTCAATTCTTCTCGCGTTGGGTAAAGCCTGATTACTCAATCCTGGATTTGGGTTGCGGATACGGCGAATTCATCAACAATGTAAAGGCCGCCAAGAAGTACGCCATGGATCTGAACCCTGGGACAAAGCGCCTGCTGCATCCGAGCATTCACTTTCTGGAGCAGGATTGCAGCAGTGCATGGCCGCTTCCGGCAAATTCCCTGGATGTGGTATTTACCAGCAATTTTTTCGAGCACCTGCCAACTAAACTGGTGCTGCAAGCGACGCTGCTCAAAGCTTATCGCTGTCTAAAACCAGGCGGTCGCCTGATCGCTCTTGGTCCGAATGTGCGCTATCTCAGCGGCGAGTATTGGGATTTTTTCGATCACCATCTTGCCTTAACGGAACGATCCCTCGCCGAAGTCCTTACCATGAGCGGCTTCACAGTAGAAAGCGCGTACGCTAAATTTTTGCCTTACACGATGTCGCAAGG
>CAXUBB010000357.1:0-5856 GCA_964249105.1 uncultured Bryobacteraceae bacterium
CGAGGGCTATCAGCCGCAGTTTGAAAGATTATTCAACGAAGTTTATGGTTTGTCTAACTGCGACTTAACTTCGTACTTTGACGAAGCGCAGATTCAGTATGTTCCATACTATGCGTTTGGCGAGAAGATTGCTGCTCCATTAGGAACGAGCGGAACGCTTTCACTTGGACGGAGCTATTCTGCCTTTACTGACATCTTAGTTAGCGCCTCGCCTGTATGGGAATCTGTGCGCGTTGTAAAAAGTAAGGAGAGTGATCGGGGGAAGTCGCCATTGATCCCTTGGGATGACCAGTGGTTTTTAGGCCAAAGGCATAAGGCTCAGATTGGGCTTAAAAAGAGCGGGCATTCCGCAGGTATGGAAGTCAGATTTTCGCTGTCTTCGGCAAAACCATATACCTCTCGGCGACAATTGCTCGATATAGCACGTAAGGCACAAATCAATAACTTCGAAAACGCCCCCATTGGACTGGTTCGTCAATCTGACGAGTTCAGCCCGCAACCATCATCGGATGGAATCACTGCTGAGACAATCACAGAAAGATTTTATGATTTCTGGTCTCTGCGGCAAGATGGTGACTTTTTTGCTTTAAAGTCGTTCAACGAGGATGGCGAGCCGGAAGAAATGAAATCTCGATTCGGAGCAGACAAGCCCGTCCTGTTTTTTGATGTGCGCATATCACAAATCATGATGGTTCTGCTCTATTGTCGACGATTGTACGAGGCTTTTGACGTTTCACTGCGTGCTGAGGTTCGAGTTAGAATTGAGCATTTTGGGCTGGTCAACCGATTTTTAGAGTCGTACAATCACCAGTTTCTACATGTGTCCAGCAAACCGTCTGCGGTTAATAGTAGCGGACATAGTGAGGCGATCGTTTTAGGGCGCATCGAAAGCGATTTAACAGACCTAGTTAAACAGTTTGCAGAACCTCTTTTCGAGCTTTTCGACTTCGCTCATTTCGATGATTCTGAGTACCAGCAGATAATAAACGAACTGCAACCTCATTAATTTGAGCTATGTATAATGCAAAACGTCACGTTGTTTCGCTTTAAGGGTCTTATTGTTTGTCCAGCTCGCGACCATTGTTGTTATTACTTCCTCTAGTCGTATCATTGCTCCTGCTCAGTGGCTGCCCTGCGGTGAACACGCCGGTTCCCTCCATTGAGCAATTGTTCCCGCCCCAAACTTCCGCCAGCACCGGAAAATCCGATCCGAATCAGCCCGTCAATGTCTATTTGGACGGTACGTTGTCGATGCGTGGGTTTGCCCAGCCAGCCGACGGCAAATTCGGACAACTTTTGCAGGAGTTGGATCTATCGCTCTCAAGCCTGGGGTCTCGTGACCGCATTCATTATCATCGCTTTGGCTCAATTATTGAAAACGTTGCACAGCGCCCTTTCTACGTAGCGGCCTCGCAGCAAAGCTTTTTTCAGGGAACCGTCAAATACGCTACCACCAGAATCGACACTGTGTTTCACAACAGTCCAGCTAATGGCCTCACCGTGGTCCTGAGCGATCTGTTTGAGCAGAACCTTGATATCGCAGCCGTGCAGGAAGCCCTCCGAGGGGCCGGCTTCCCCGAAAAAGCTTCTCTTGGCATCTGGCAGTGGGAGATGCCGTTTGACGGTCAGATCTATGACTTCGAATTAAAATCCAGCGGAGGCCGTTCCTACACCGGTCCCCGTCCGCTCTACATGCTGGCGCTCGGTCCCGAAGAGTTCCTGCGAAAATGGCAGGAATCGATGGCGCGAACTCTAAGTGTGGGCGCTGCCAACTTTCTGCTGCTGTCCCGTAATCTGTCATCGAATCCTTATTCGTGGTTCACTGTGACACAGACACAGCGCACGGCGCTTCTCCGGACTTCATCAGGCAATGCAGGCATTCCCTATGCAGAATACCGCGTTCCTTCCGGCTGTGCCTCGGTTGAAATTGACGGCCAAACTCATCTGACTCCTACTCCGAATACCGCCGTTCCTGACTTCAAGCCTCACTCGTCCGCTTATAGTGCCGATCTGTTTTCGATTACGCAAAACGGAACAAAATCTTCGGCTCATCCGTTATCTCAAGCAGCGGTGCGGGAAAGTTCGCCGGCGAAGTTAAGCATTGTTGTCCCGTGCTCCACATTCCCTAACAACGGCTTATACCTGTTAAGGATTCAACGCATGGGTGGAGTCGAAGACCTCAGCTTTCCGCCCTGGATCACCTCCGCTAACGTGAACACAGCTCAACTCAATAACCTAATGAAACAACATGCCCCCAAGTGGGGAGATAAAACCATTAATCTCTTGCCCCTTGTACGGGAGCTTGCGGTAGCCGCGATCAATGGCGCAACGGTTGGGACATCCTACTTCTTTCTCTCAAGAACCTAGCTCGTTATGCGAAATCATCCGGCTCTTTCCATGCTTGCCGCCGCCCTGATCGCCGCCGCTATCGTTGGAGTCCTCGGCTTCCTGCTTGCGGCGCCCTTGTCCGGCTATGTCAACCCGCTCGACCCCAATACCAGCCTCGATCTTTGGCGCACTAAATTCCTTCAAGTTGTGGCCTATTCAGCGGCGGCTTGCGCGCTTTTGTCGGTCCTTTGGCTGGTGCTCGCGCATGGCGGACGAGGCCACGGCACAAAAACCGGCGAGTGGGTTTTGTTGCTCGGCCTTTCGGTGCTGATCTCTGCTTTTCTGGTCTGGCTGATCCCGCCCAATCTGCGGGAAGGGATGCTTTATCCCATGGGCGCCCTGGCGCTCTTGAGCGGCTTGGGCTACTGGCTCTCCACTCTGGTTATGACGCCGGATCATTACCGCTACACGCCTTGGTTTGCCTGGGCGCTGTTTGGAAAGAGGCGCGTATGAGCCGTTACTTGCTTTCAATCGGCGGTGCCGGGCACCGCTCTTTAAAACCGCTGGTCTTTCTGGCTGCAACCGGTGCTCTCGGCAATGCCGATCTCCGTATTCTGTGCGTTGATAATGACGCCACCAATGGCAATCTGGTCGAAACTCTGGACCTGATCGATACCTACAACGCCATAAAAGGTACTGAACCCTGGCTCGGTGATACGCCTCTTTTTGGCCCCAGGCTGGAGTTGATTGATCGCAAACCCTGGTCCCCATTCGGATCTGACGACCCGCACCCCACCCTCAATAGCTACTTTCACTATGACGTGATGAAAGCGAATGCCAGGGATCTGGCCTCGTTGTATGAGTTTCTGTACGACAAAAGCAAACGGGAACTCTCCGTTAACGAAGGCTTTCGCGGACGGCCCTCCCTCGGCGCAGCCGTTTACCGTGCCGCTGCCAATCGCTCCGGCTCGGATGATGTTCTGAACCGTATGCGAAAGCGCATGGTCAGTGAAACCGGCGCGGGTCAGCCGGTCCGCCTTTTTGCGATTGGCTCCATTTTCGGCGGCACGGGAGCAGCGGGCCTGCCCACCATCCCCAGCACCCTTATCGACGGCATGGAACAGGGCAGCGAACACGTCCTTTGCGGCGGAGCCTTTCTTCTGCCTTACTTTCAATTCGACAGCAGCAGCCTCGATAATCAAGGTCCGCACGCCAACCCGGAAGATTTTGTTCTGATGATGAAAGACGCGCTGGACTATTACGCGCTGAACCCGAGCCGCTATCAGTGCGTGTACGCCATCGGCGCTGATAAGTGGCGTCATCAGCCCAAATCCGCCGTGGGCAAAGCCGAGCAACTCAATCCTTCGGATCTCACTGAATTTATGGCTGCGCTGGCCGCTTCCAACTTTTATGTCACTTGGCAGCCGGACGAAGCCGGAGACGGAAAAGGCCCGGCGCTTTACGTCATGCATCGCGCCCAGGAGAACACGTTCTCCTGGGATGATCTGCCCGAACACAGCCGCATCAAACCGCTCCTGGCTTCTTTCACCCGTTTCAGCTTCCTGTATCTCAGCGAGTTTTATGAAGCCCTGCGTAAAGCGGAAGAAAGCCGGGATATTCGTCGCTCCGCCTGGTATCGCAATTTGATCGAAAGAGTGGGCGTCAATCTGCATGACACCCAGACGCAGGGCCGTATCAACTCACTCGCCCGGTTCTGTCATAAATTCCTGCAATGGTGGACTGAGTTGCACGGCAATGCGGGCGTCACTCCTGAGTTAGTGGATACTACCGCCTTCAGCGGCAATCACTTCCGCGAGGAGCGCTTTCCCAGTCTCATTTCCGGTCAAAAATTGAATCGAACAGCCAAGGATGCCGTTGTCGAAATCGCAAAAATGCCTCATCACAACATGCCCAATCTTTCCGGTTTCGGCCACTTCGTTCACGCGCTGGCCGCTGTGAGCCGTTAAGGCTTCTCCAAAATAGAAAGATAGACGCACACAATTATGCCTGCCATGCTGCCCGCCGCCAATCCTAAAAAAGACAACTTTGCCATGGGCACGCCCGGACAATGGGACCGCCGCAATTGGGGCGACCTGACCGGCATCGCGGAACGCACCGACTATCCCGCAAGCCGAAAAACCCGCATCGAAGTCGATCTCATCCCCGACGTCTGGGCCCGCGTGATCCTTTTCTCCGAAGCCCTCTATCACGAGGATCATACGCTTCACCGGATCGCCCGCTCCGCCTTTCGCGGATTTCTGGCCTTGCTGTCGCTGCGCGTCCGCAAGGGTCTGAACCTCACCGTGAAGCGCATCGAATTAAAACCGGAAAACACTTGGGCCTTTGCCGCCGCTGCTCGCCAGTCCGATGATGGAACTCCGCATTCCGGCCTGCGTCAACTTTATGCCGGTACCGGTTGGAACGATAATTACCTGTTCCAGGTTGATAACGGCGCTCCTATTGGCATTACTTCGCCCTTAACGCTGGTCTGTCCCGCCGAAGGCGCATTCCTGACCGGACTAAGCCTGCTTCCCAGCGCTTGGTTCAACGGCGCAACTTTCCAGGACCCCTCTGTCGAAGGCGTGCTGAATGGGGAAGACCGCGAACAGCTTCACGGCTGGATTGAGAAACTGCACCGCAACATCGCGCAGCATGGGCTGGATGAGTCAAAGCTGCATTGGCGCTTCGGGCATACCCGCCTGCTCAAGCAGCTTCGAGATTTCGCGGCGGATCTGCGCGCCCAATCGCCCGACTTTACGTCTGCGGCGGAAGGGCAGCTCGGGCTGGGAACCTCCGCCTATCGATATCTTTCCGTGCCGGTCAAGGCGGAGGAGCCGACACTTGAAAACTCCGATATTATCCTCGACACCCCGCTCCAGCTTCCAAATACCGTGCTGCTTCCCGTGCGCGCCAACGATCCCCATGCTGTCATCAAGCCCGAAGCGGACCCCAGCGCCCTATGCGTTCTGCGCGGCACGTCATTGCTTGATATCAACGTCGGCGCATGGGGCGACAGCCGCCGCGTTCTCGCGGGCCGGGACCTGCCTGCTAATACGGAATGGCTCGATCCCAAGTCACTGTTTCTGGATCGGCTCTTTCTCCTCAACGACACGCAGGGGCGAGCCGGGCTGCTGAACGCCAAGGGGCAGCGCCATATCGCGGAACACTTTTCCGAGTTTCCCATTCTGCCGCTTTCTCCCCGCATTACCGAACTGCTTCCCGGCGCCCTGATCAATAAATGCGTCGAGTTCTCCGAAACCGACGGCGAGATTACCGTGAAGCTCCGCCTGCCGCTCAAGAATGCGCGCTTTGCCGAAGTCAGCCGCACTTATCCCCGAAGCGAGCAAACCTCGCTGACGCAGATGCCGGTACTCGAAGTCTGGCCGCCTTTCCGTCGCAAAGGCTGGCGCTACTATGACACTTTCTGGTGGGCCAACTCCTCTTCCGCGTTCACTGCTGAACCCTTTCCCAAAGCCGAAACCACGGTTGAAACCGAGCACCTGGACGCCGGGCAGGAAATCCGGGTGA
>CAXUBB010000358.1:0-5097 GCA_964249105.1 uncultured Bryobacteraceae bacterium
CCCATTGCCGAGGAGATTCAATCCGTGACGGGGGTGCCCGTGTACGTGGAAAATGACGCAAACGCGTTGGCCGTCGGCGAGGCGGCATTCGGCGCGGGCCGGGGCCTTACGGATTTCGTTTGCATTACGCTCGGAACCGGAGTGGGCGGCGGATGTTATACGGGCGGGCGGTTAAACCGCGGCGCTCATTTCTTTGCAAACGCGCTCGGGCACATTTGCATCCACCCCGGCGGACGCGCCTGTACGTGCGGCTTGCGTGGTTGCCTGGAAACTTACACGAATGCGGCGGCTCTGCTTGCCTACGCGGAGGGACGGTATTCCGGCAACGAGCAGTTGATTGCCGCTGCTCACTCCGGTGAAGCTCCGGCGCTTGCCGCCATCAAACGGGTTGCTAACGAACTGGCAATCGGATGCAGCGTCTTACTGCAACTGTTCGACCCGGAAGCGTTGATCCTCGCGGGCGGTCTGGTTCAGAATAATCCGTTTCTCCTGCGCGATCTCAAAGCCAGATTACCGGAGCTAGTGACCGTGTGGCGACAGCGCCGTTTGCGAATTTTGGCTTCCAGCCTGGGCTATCATGCGGGAGTGCTCGGCGCGGCAGCTATAACGGGCGCGCTTTCTCCTTCCGCACAGTAAACTACAATTGAATGACTTTAGAAGAGTTGGAAAGAGAGTACGTTGCGCTCCGCCAGCAGGGTGATGCTGTGCGGAGCTATCTTTGACGCTCCCGCAAAGCAGCAAGAGCTCCATAAGCTCGAAAGGGAGATTAACGATCCTGATTTCTGGAATCAGCCCGAAAAAAGTCAGCGCGTAATGCAGCAGCGCAAGCGGTTGGAGGAGGCGATCCAAAGCGCGCAAGCGGTGGCTTCCGTTGCTTCCGACATCGACACGCTTTTTGAGCTGGCCAAAGAGGGTGAGCCGGTAAATGGCGACTTGGAACGCGAGATGAAAGCGTTTGGGGAGAAACTGGAGCAGCTTGAAACAGGCATGCTTCTCTCTGGCGAAAACGATGCGCGCAACGCCATTGTTACGATCCATCCGGGAGCAGGCGGCACGGAAAGCCAGGACTGGGCCGAAATGCTGCTGCGTATGTACCTGCGCTGGGCCGAACGGCACAAATTCGAGGCGGTGATCACGGACCGGCTGGAAGGCGAGGGCGCCGGCATCAAGTCCGCCACGGTTGAGATTAATGGCGAGAACATTTACGGGCAGTTGCAGTCCGAAGTAGGCGTACACCGGCTCGTGCGGATTTCGCCGTTCGACGCCAATGCCAGGCGGCATACGTCATTTGCCTCCGTCTTCGTGTATCCGCAAATTGATGAAGACATCCATATCGAGATCAAGCCTGAAGATCTGAAGATCGATGTGTTCCGCGCCAGCGGAGCGGGCGGCCAGCATGTAAACCGGACAGAATCGGCGGTGCGTTTTACGCATTTGCCGACCGGTATTGTCGTGCAATGTCAAAATGAACGATCACAGCATAAGAATCGCGCCAGCGCCATGAAACAGCTCAAAGCGAAGCTGTACGAGCACGAGTTGGAAAAGAAGCGCGTCGCCGACCAAAAGCTGGAAGATACCAAGCTTGGCATCAACTTCGGGAGTCAGATTCGCAGCTACGTGCTGGCGCCGTATCGGATGATTAAAGACCACCGGACAAAGCTCTCCATCGGCGATGTGGATCGAGTGCTGGACGGCGACATCGATCCGCTGATACATGCTTATCTGGTTTGGGCGAAAACCGGGAAAATCTCCGGTGACAGCAAGGACGAGTTGCCGGATTAATGAGCCTTGACGTCAGTGAGTTGGAAATGGAGCGCGCGGCGGAGTTGATTCGAAGCGGCCAGCTTGTGGCATTTCCAACTGAAACCGTCTACGGCCTGGGCGCAAATGCGCTCGATCCTGAAGCAGTCCGGCGCATTTTCGAAGCAAAAGAACGCCCCTGGGCGAGTCCTCTGATTGTCCACGTAGCGGATGAGAAAATGGCCCGAACCGTCAGCGCGGAATGGCCCATCACCGCGCAACTACTGGCAAAGCAGTTCTGGCCGGGGCCGTTGACCTTGGTACTCAAGAAAGCGGCGATTGTGCCGGATCTGGTGACAGCCGGACTCGATTCAGTAGGGGTGCGCATGCCGGCGCATCCCCTAGCGCTCGAACTGATCCGGCGGGCGGGCGTGCCGATTGCAGCGCCCAGCGCAAATCGTTTTACCGAAATCTCGCCCACCACGGCGGAGCATGTACGTCAAGGTTTGGGCCATCGCGTTGACATGGTGCTTGACGGTGGACCAACGTCCGTCGGCATCGAATCCACCGTCGTGGCTCTGCATCGCGCGCCTCCGGCCATCCTAAGGCTCGGCATGATTACGATGGAAGAACTGGAGCAAGTCGCGGGCACACGGTTCGAAAGGGAGATGGACCTCCCGCATATCGTCGAGTCTCCAGGCCAGCATCCAAGGCACTACGCGCCGCGAACGCGATTTATTTTGCTCGAAGCAGGGGCCGCCGCGCCGGATGGGAGAGGACGCATTCTCGATATGCCCGCAGACCCCAAGCAATTCGCGGCAGCCTTGTATGCAGAACTGCATAAAGCGGACCGCGAGGGCTGGGATTGGATTGCCGTCCGCCGTCCGCCGGACACCCCGGAATGGGCAGGCATCCTGGATCGCTTGCAGCGGGCGAGCGCTCAGGCGTGAGTCAGCTCAAAGGCTTTGTTGTAATCCTGCAAAAACTGCTCTAATCCTTTGTCAGTAAGCGGATGCTTGAAAAGCTGCTCCAGCACTTTGAGCGGCATGGTGCTGATATGCGCCCCGGCCTTCGCGGCCTCCACGACGTGAAGCGTTCCACGAACGGAGGCAGCCAGCACCTGCGTTCCATACCCATAATTTTTGTAGATCGTGACAATGTCCCGGATCAGGTCCATGCCGTTATAGCCTAGGTCATCCAGACGGCCAATAAAGGGACTGACGATGTATGCGCCCGCTTTGGCCGCAATCAAAGCTTGCGCGGCGCTGAAACAGAGGGTGACATTCGTGCGGATGCCTTCTTTGAACAGCGCGGATACAGCGGTGATGCCTTCAGGAGTGGAGGGAACCTTCACGACAACATTCCTATGAATCCTGGAAAGGCGGCGGCCCTCCTCAATCATTTTTACGGCGTTGGTTGTCACTACCTCGGCGCTGACGTCACCATCGATCATGTCGCAAATCCTTCGAATCTGCTCTTCAACGGCAACTCCTTCCTTGGCAATCAGGGATGGATTGGTTGTAACGCCATCGATAATGCCTAAAGCAGTGCCCTTTTTGAGGTCTTCCAGATTCGCTGTATCGAGAAAAAATTTCATTGCCGCGTTTTAGTGACTCAGTTTCTATTCTCCCCTAAGGCTCGCCGTTACCTCCTAAAACATAACAGGCCTAAGCAGTCCTGATACGCTGCATCATTCTCGCGGTACTTTCCGTGACCTTGAAAAGTAGCGCGCCGGCCGATAGGAACACTAAGCAGCGCGCCTTATGAAACCATCGCTTATCTTACTTTGTAGCGTAATCAGCTCTCCGCTGTGGGCCGGCAACGTCACGACCAGTTGTTTTCCGGGAACTCAAATGAGCGCCAATTCCAGTTATGTCTCTGCATCCTCATACTCGTCCTGCAATACGGTGGACACTCGGACGGGCGCGAATGCCAAAGCCCTTGCGCAAGCCGCGTTTATGCCTGCTTTAACTCAAGGAGGATACAACACACTTTACATCGATCAGTACGCGTATGCCCAGTATGGGAATTTCGGCGGCAATGCGACGGGCTCGCACATCACTTCGCAAGCCAGCGCGGCATTAAACTACACGGATACATTTCTTATGGGTGGCCCGGCACGACCCGGCTACTTGCAAGTTAATTTGCTTTTGAACGGAGGAGGGCTGATCGATTCGGGCGGCGAAAATATGAATGTCAATTTGTCTTCCGCACCGGCCAACGTTCCGCCGCCAAATGTGACTTGCAGCATTGGCCAAGGCTGTTATGTTCCGAGCTTCTGGTATCAGTCCTTGCTTGTTCCCTATACGCTCGGCGGAACGATAACGCTCTCGGCTGAAGGTTATATTTTCGCCGACGCTGATTTCAATACCGGACAGAACGGCGGCCAAGACATCATCGATTATCGCTTCCGCTTTTTTGAAGCTGATGGAGTCACGCCGGTCTCGATTTCCGAAACGCCCGAGCCTGCAACGCTGGGTCTGCTCGGGGTCTCGCTCCTGGCCTTATGGCTGATTAAAAGACAGGCCAGAACAAAAACCTACGAGGGCAAGTAATTCTTGAGCGGTTCGAAAAAGCTTTGCACAAAAGCAGTTCCGGTTTGCACCGCATCTTTGATATTTCCGTCAGCAACGTTAACGACCACGCGCACTAAAGCGGTATCGCTCCGGTTATAGCGGATCGCGTCGGTAACGGTGTAGATTTTGGCTGAGTATTCGCTGGCAATGACACGATTACGCGCCTGATACCAATAGAAAACTACGCTTTGATTCTGCCCGCGTGACACGACATATTGATTAACCCGGATTGGTTGCGCTTCACCTGGAATAGCAATATCGGCGGTCCCGGATTGCGTTGACGTCCAGCCGCTGCCGGGAAGGCAGTTTTTGGGTGAGTGCGGTATTTTGCCCGTCCGCTGTGTTTCAAAGTAGGCAACAAAAAGCGTTGCCGCCCGGTTTGTCTGTTTATCGACGTAAACCCGCGATAGGATATCGTCGGCATTGAGTACTTTTAAGGTTTCCTCATCGAGCTTGCTGTCTTCCATCATTGTCCACGTGCTGCCGGGAAAGTTAAAGTTCTCAAGCTGCTTATGCACGGGAACATTCTCACGCCGGGAGAAACCGTAAAAAAGCGATGCCTGCGCTAGAAGTACAATCGTGAGAATTCGTGCGCTACGTGACTTTAGAAAATTTAACACTAAATTAAGCCCTCCCGAACTTTTTTGCCGCAGAACTAAGAACCCGGTGCGTAGCGATCAGCGCAATCAGCGCTACCACAAAAACAATGTAGCCTTCTGCTTCATGATAAGCTCCGCGAGCCAGTTGCGTATTAATTTCAGATAACAATCCGGTAATGGCA
>CAXUBB010000358.1:5107-5826 GCA_964249105.1 uncultured Bryobacteraceae bacterium
TCTCATCCATACTCGTTTATCCGTAAAATACGCATACACGAGCGACAGGAATCCCAAGGAGAGAAGCGATCGAATACCGCTACAAGCTTCCGCAATATCCAATGTCTGACTCGGCAGTTGTAACGTATTACCGGCCCTTAACACGGGAATGCCCATCCAGCCAATCATGAGTTCGCCGAGTTCACTAGCCAACGTTTGCAGACGCAAGGTCAACGCCGCATAAATGATGGCGGGAATGGGAATCATAAAGAGCAGAAGCGTCAAAGGAAACAGCAGGATTTTGATCCAACGCGTGCCGCCCAAGTAGAGGATCGTGCCGAACAAGGCGATCAGAAACGCCAGCCGAGCCGTGAACAGTTCCGCGCCGAGCGTTGCCACCAATGCTTGCAGGGCGCCCCAGATTACCAGCACCAGCCCCCATCCATTTGGTTGTCGCGGAGTCGCCAGCAAAACCGCCCTGCGCTGCCAAATAATGTAACCGGCGATTACAGGCACAAAGAATCCGTGCCCCATATTTTCATCGTTCGCCCATTGCACGCCCATGCGGTACAAAATGGGCGCGTAGCAAATCACCAGCAAAGCACCGAACCAGGCGATCGGCTGCCATGCAACTTTAGTGGACGAGGCCGGAGCCTGCATCGGGGGGGCAACAGGCGCGCTTACCATGAGTAAATTTTCACCTTTAGTTAACCATAGTTTCGACTCGCAAACCAGTGTGC
>CAXUBB010000359.1:0-5823 GCA_964249105.1 uncultured Bryobacteraceae bacterium
TGGTCACACGGTGCCCGCCATTGCCATTCGCTCCAAGACAGCAAATCTTTTCATCCTGAACCGTGAAACCGGCAAGCCGATATTCGGCGTGGAAGAGCGCCCGGTTCCTAAGAGCGACGTGCCCGGCGAAACGGCCTCCCCCACCCAACCTTTTCCGCTCAAACCGGCTCCCATTTCCGCGCAGCGCATGACGGCTGCCGATGCCTGGGGCATTGATGAGGAGGACCGCAAATGGTGCGCGGACGAGATCAGCCATTTGCGGTCCGGCGATGTTTTCACTCCGCCGTCGCTCGAAGGCACGCTCGTGCTTCCGGGCAATATAGGAGGCATGAATTGGGGCGGCGCGGCGTACGACGAAAAGCACGACCTACTCATTCTCCCCACGAATCACATTGCGGGTGAAGTCCGGCTGATTCCTCGAGAAGAGTTTGACGCTAGAGCACGTGAAACTCATGCCCGCAAGCTGAACGGCGATTGGGAGTTTGCGCGTCAGCGCGGCACGCCTTACGGCATGATGCGCCGATTGCTGCTCAGCCCGAAACATATACCCTGCACGGCGCCGCCTTGGGGAACTCTTCTAGCGATCAAAGCCGGCACCGGCGAAAAACAATGGGAGGTTCCGTTGGGGCAACTCGGCCCCAAGCTACCGGAAAAATGGGGTTCGATTTCGCTGGGCGGTCCCATTGTCACGGCTGGCGGCCTTGTCTTTCAAGCGGGCACGCTCGATGCAGGCATCCGCGCTTTCGATGTCGAAAGCGGCAAACAACTCTGGAAAGGAGAGTTGCCTACGAGCGCCCGGTCCATGCCGATGACGTTTGCGGGACCGGACGGACAGCAGTATTTGGTCATCTGCGCCGGTAGTCATCAACCAGCGGGCTCGGCGCCTCTGGGCGACTACGTTGTAGCCTTTTCTTTGTGAACCGATTCGTAGCCGGCATCAATCCTGTTCGGGAAGCTTTGCGCGCGCGGCGTGCGTTGGAGAAAGTTTTGATTGTGAAAGGCGCCGCCGGTCCACGGTTGCAGGAGATTATTGATCTCTGCCGGACGCAGGATGTTCCCGTTCGCTTTGAACCTCGTGAAACGCTTGATCGGGCAGCTAAAGGCGTTGCGCATCAAAATGTGATCGCGTTCGGGTCGGCTCGCGGCTATGTGGAACTGAATGACGTTATGCCGGGCGCGGAACTTCTGGTGGTGCTGGACGGCGTGGAAGATCCGCATAACCTTGGCGCGATTATCCGTACGGCTCACGCCGCAGGCGCAAACGCGGTTGTTGTTCCCGAGCGCCGGGCCGCGCCGTTGACGGAAACGGTGGACCGGGCTGCAGCGGGCGCGCTGGAATACTTGCCCGTGGCGCGTGTCACGAATGTTACGCAAGCTCTCGAACGCTTAAAAGAAAACGGCTTTTGGATTTATGGTTTTGATGAGCGCGGCACGGAACTTTATGACCGTGTGAACTACCACCCGCCGACGGCCATTGTGCTCGGCGGCGAGGGCAAAGGGCTTCATCAAAATGTTGGAAAACACTGCGATGTGCTGGTCAGAATACCCATGGCGGGAGCAGTTTCCTCGCTGAATGTTTCGGTTGCAACCGGCGTGGTTTTGTTTGAATGGCGCAGGCGTCTACGGTCGGGCGGCAGCGGTCATAGCTAAAATCAATGACTCCATGATGACCCGATCATCCCGGTAGCCTTCGCGGAACTTTTTATCGGTAGCGTAGATCACCGCCACCCCTTTCGCCAGAGCCTCTTTTGTGAAGGCGTTCGCGGTGGCAATGACCTGCTCCGCGCGGTCCCGCCACATGCGCACGCCCAGCTTGCCAAAGAAGCTTTGGGCCTGCTGCGAGGAAGTGACACGGGCCTCTTTTGCCGCCAAGGCTAAACGGAACTGCGTGCTTAGGAACGTCAAAGCAAGCGGAAGATACTCGCCTTCGCGCACCAGAACATCCAGAGAGTTCAGAGCCGCCATGCGATCACCTTTGCCGAGCGCATTGACTAGAGCAAAGATGGTGCTCTGAGACGCATTGGGAACAAGCGTTTGCAGATCCTCCGCCGTGACCGCCCGCTCCGTGCCGACAAAAAGCGCTAGTTTGCCGATTTCCGCCGCCAGCCGGTTGGCGTCGCCCGCCACCGCGTCGAGCAGGATCGCCAGTTCCCGGCTTGGGAGTCTTAGCTTGTGCTCGTTGGCAAGCTGTTGCGCTAAGAAGCGGCTCGCTTCCGGGGTGAACGGACGGAATTCCACAGTCACCGGAATGGCGGAATAGAACTTTTGTACCCGCTCGATCTTAGGGCGATCATCACCGGTAAAGTCATAACGGCTGCACTCCAGCACCAACACAGTGCCGGGAGTGGGCGCTTTGAGGTAAGCAAGAAGGTGCGACTCCGCTGTATTTTCGTCGCCGCCTTCCTCGCTATCTCCGCCCGTGAGCCGCCGCGGCAACGCCAATTCCGCGCTTGTGATCCACAGTATCCTTTCGGAGGCAAACAAGGAAAGAGAGCGCGCATCGTCCAGCGCTTGCGCGAGCGTCGTGTTTTGCAGGTCGAGTTGCGTAAAACCTTCGGCTCGGGCGTCTCCGGGCAGAACCCGCCCGATGAGCGCTTCCTTGCACAGCCGCCGCCCATAGCCTTCCTGCCCAAGAAACAAATAGGCTGCGGCTAAGGGTTGTTTGTCGATTTTCGCGAGGAAGTGTTCAGGCGTCATGATAGGCTGCGCGTCAGAAGTTCTCTACAATGGCGCTCACGATGTCACGGGCCAAGTCCCGGCTGATGCGGTCAAAAGCCGGGCCGCTTTCATCGAAAAACTGATGCGGGTCCACGGCAATGCTGTAGTTCTGGCGAAACGCCATGTTGGGACGTGAGAATAAAACCCTGCCCGTGGACCGCTCCAGGAGGTTGATCGTGACCACCACGACCGCCTGCACGCTCGTTGCCTTGGCCGAAGTTGGATCGTAAACGGTCGGATATACCTGGGCAGCGCTGATGCTGCCGTTTAAGATGGCATCGGCTTCGTTAGGATTGTCTAAAACACGGAATCTCGTGCGGGCGGTAAACTCACGTCCGATCTGTTGCGGCAATACGTCTATCAGCCTGTAACGGGCCGCGGACGAGCCGGCAAAAGCGGGTATGGCCACCGTTCGTATGCTTTTGGGCACAAGGTCAGCTTTTCCGCCGACGTGGTAGCCGCAGGAGGAAACGGCTGTTACCGCGCCTGCTCCCAAAATGATGCAAGCTCCGCGTCTTGTCATTAGCTACCCATTCCCAAGCTGCGAATCACATCGGCTGCCGCATCCGCCGTGACGCGCAAATTATCCAACACTACCCAAAGCCAGACAGCGTGCAAATTGTTTCTGTCCGCTCGAATGTCGCCCGCAATAAGTCCACTCTGGCTGGCGGCTCCCACATTTGTCGGCGGCTCTTCGCCTGCGCTTCGTACTTCGATTTGCGCGGACGCCAATGCCTCTTCTATCCCCCGCGCATTCACGCTCCGGACAGCTTGCGGGTCAAATTCGACCCATAAGGAGATGCTGTAGCCATGAAAAACAGGAGCTTGGATCAATCGGAGCGAGGGAGCGGGAATTGGCTCGCCATTGGCGTAGCTCTTCAAAAGCAACGACAAGTGCCGTTCGATGCGCTGTTCCACAGTCGATAATTGGACGGGCGCTTCTTCTCCGTACTGGGGCAACAAGTTAAAGCTTGCCTGCGCATCAAACACATCTTTCTTCAAGGATTTGAAAGCTAACAAATTGGTGGTTTGCTGGTGCAGTTCTGAAATACCGCGTTGGCCGCGTTCGCTGGCCGGCTCGAATACATTGATGATGGCCCGCTCAATCCGGCGATAACTCGTCAATCGTTTGAGAACGGATGCCAGCGCGGAGGCAACCGGGTGCGCTATCACCAATAGCCAGTTCGATTGTTTCGGCTCCTCCAGCAACGGGGACAGAATTTTAGCTTCTGACCGGCTTTCCAGGTAACCGGTGCAATCGATGAGTTTTACCTTTCCGCCAGCTTCTTTCGCCAGTTGATAGGCCTTATCCGCGCCATCCGGTGACCCGGCAACCAGGACGGCAAGACTGGAGTTTATGACTTCGGCATTCAAAGGCTCTACGTAAACAGGCTCTCCTTCCGCTCGCCAAAGTTGCCTTCGCCGGTGGCCGAGTATGTTCTGACTGTTACGCCCCCACCACGGCTTCGCAGGACGTCCTGCAGTTCACGGCCTAGAAGTGTTTCGCCGCCTAATAAGGCGATTTGAGTTGTAAGAGATGTTTGCCTAGCCAATTTGATGTTCCGGGACCGGGGTGGATGGTCGCATCCGTTTGCGCCGGTTGATCAAACCACCCGTTCGAATTAGGATGCCGCTGAGCACATAAGTGATCGCCATGGTCAGCAGCACGGGCTGCGCCCAGGCCCAAATAGCCACCGCGACGACTCCGATCAGTAGAGTCATCAGCGTGGGATGCGGCTTGGAAGTATTAATCTGCTTGAAGCTGGGATACCGCCAGGAGCTGACCATCAGCAAGGACACAATCGCCAGTAATATCAACCAGACCACAGAGAAAAAGAAGGAGTGGACCGGCGACGGGTCCACAAAAACCACCGCCGCCACGAAACCGGCTGCCGCGGGAATGGGCATGCCGACAAAGTACTTCCGATCGGGCCGCCCTGGATTTTTCGGCGTCGGATTGGTCTGCACGTTGAAGCGCGCCAGTCTGACGGCTCCGCACAAGAGATAGAAAAAAGCCAGCAGATAACCGGCCCGGCTCAGATGGCTCAGGAGGTTGCCGTCCTCGGGTGCAGCCACAAACAACACTCCCCAAACAAAAGCGAGCACGGCGGGCGCAATGCCGAAGGTAATCACATCTGCAAGCGAGTCCAACTCCCGGCCAAAGTCGCTGACCGTGTTCGTCATGCGGGCGATCCGGCCGTCCAATCCGTCAAAGAATACCGCGAAGCCGAGCAGTTTGGCCGCCAAGGCGAAATGGGCATTGAAGCCGAAATCGCCGCCACGCACTTGTAACGCGCCTTCAAAGGCTTGCAGAATGGCAATAAAGCCGAGAAAAATATTGCCGCTGGTGAACAGCGTAGGCAGCGCATAGGCCGCCCGACGTGGTCTTTTGCCGCCAGGGGGAAGCGATCCCGCCAATTGTTCCTGGGGTATCAGATAGCCCTCTCAAGGGACGAAGGATTTGCCAGCACAGTGGTTCCAGCCGACACCTTATCGCCAACCTTCACCGCCAGTTTCCACTGAGAACCGAATAATACATCGACTCGTGATCCAAACTTGATATATCCGATGCGCTCACCGGCGGCTACGGAGTCGCCCGCCTGTTTATAGCAGATAATCCGCCGGGCAATCAACCCGGCAATCTGGCGGCAAACGACCCGCCCGCGCGGCCCATCGACGATCAAAGTATTTTGTTCGTTTTCGACCGAGGCGGCCTCATGACTGGCAACCAGGAACCGGCCTTTGCGATAGAGCACTTCAGTGATTTTACCGGCGATTGGGGTCCGATTGACGTGGACGTTGAAAATGTTCAGAAAAATGCTGACTCGCGTTTCATCCGCTGAGATCTGGCGGACGGAAACCACCTTGCCGTCGGCGGGAGAGACGATGGCGTCGCCGGGCGGCGGAGTTCTCTCGGGGTCTCGAAAAAAATAAAGACAAAATGCCGCTAAGCTAAAGAAAAGAATACCAATCCACCAATAGCCGACGAAGGCACAAGCCCCCCCCGCTACCGCCAGCACAGCAGCATAATAGATACCGTCAGAAACGATCCGCAAGAAACTATTTTCTCACGGTCTGCGTTGCTTCTTGAGGAACAATTTCTTC
>CAXUBB010000360.1:0-1788 GCA_964249105.1 uncultured Bryobacteraceae bacterium
GTCCTGCAAGGAATAAATTACAATCTGAAGGATAGCTGTAATGCAATGCTGTGGCCAGCCAAAATTGCTGCTGGAAGTAAAGGAGAACTTGACTTTACTGGTCCTATTCCGATTAACGAGGTGCTTTATAAGATATGCAGTGGCATCAAGGTAAGCTTAGACTATAGTTCCTTGCAATAGCTAATTTACTGCGCTTCCCACAGTCTATCCTGAGTACAAGTGTTCCCGATTCTTGAACTGCCGGACGACGCACCGGAATACTGGGAGCAGCTTGGAACAAAAAAGAAACTTTGGTTCCGTGACAACTCGGGGTGTATACCCTCTGTAAATTTGGCCGCCCCAATACCGGTGAAGACTGGTCCGAAAAACTTGCCGCTGAACTGGCTGAGGCTTTGGGTCTCCCCCACGCCCAATACGAGTTAGGAACATGGAAAGGGGAGCGTTGCGTGATCTCGCCCAGCATTGTTCCGGCTGGTTGCTCGCTTATCACCGGTAATGAACTTCTTGGACACTATCAACCTCCATACAACCAGGCAGTTGGAAAATTCAAACAGTCTGCTCATACTTTACAAGCAATCTGGAATGTTTTAGGTGAGACTAACTGTGAACTCCCGCTGAACTGGAATGTGCTACCCAGTGTTCGCACAGCGCGCGACGTTTTTACAGGCTATTTGGTCCTTGATACCTTGATTGGCAACACCGACCGCCACGAGAGAATTGGGCTTTGATACAAGCGCCTGAGGAATCGCGCAATCGCAGACACTTAGCGCCGACCTTTGACCACGCTTCTTCGTTAGGTTGCCACGAAACAGACGACAACCGCAGAACCCGACTGGAAACCAACGACAAAGGCCACTCCGTCGAAACCTGCGCCGACCGGTCCCGATCCGCTTTATACGCTCCTCCTGCAAGTAAACCGCTTCGCAATCTTGAAGCACTGAAGCTTGCAAACAAATTGAGCAGCGGGGCTAAACCATGGTTCGAAAAGCTTGAATTAATCACTGAAACTCAAATCAATATACTGGTAGAGAACGTTCCTAGTACCAGGATGTCGAGTGTGGCAAAGGCGTTTGTCCGTCGAATGATCCTCCATAATAGGAAGCGAGTACTTGATTTGGCTTGAATGTATGAAGCGGACGCTTTTTGTAGCCTGGCAAGATCCTTCGAGGCGAAGGTGGTATCCGGTGGGCCGACTAGTCTCACAGGACGATCAGTTTATTTTCACCTATACGAAAGGCGCGCTGGAAGCGCAACGGAGTGGAGGTTTTCAATCGCTGCCCTCCTTCCCTGATCTGGACCGCATCTACATCTCACACGAACTATTTCCCCTGTTCAGCAATCGCTCACTGCGGCAAAGCCGTCCTGAATACAAGCAGTATCTTGAGTGGTTTTGTGTTCCGGAGACCGAAGCGGACCCGATTGCTATTCTCGCCCGAAGTGGTGGCCAGCGTGTCACCGACACTCTTGAAGTGTTTCCCGCCCCCGCACAACTCTCTACAGGAGATTTTGAACTTCATTTTTTAGTTCACGGCATCAGCCACGTGCCTGAAGGTTCTGTGAACAGGGTAGAGCAACTGACACCTGAAGAACGTTTGTTGATTATGGTGGACCTGCAAAACCCGCATGACAATCGAGCGATTGCGCTCCGAACCGCCGAAATCTTCCCACGCGATATGTTTCTTGTCGGCTACTGTCCCCGGTATCTTTGCAGCGACATCATCAAAATGCTGGAGCGCCCCAGTACAAAGCTAATCATCACTGTTGAGCGCGTAAACCGATCACCTGCTC
>CAXUBB010000360.1:1798-5770 GCA_964249105.1 uncultured Bryobacteraceae bacterium
TTCGAAGGGTTTACGCCATTGTCGTCTGAGGACTACACACCGCTCATCCCGGATCTTACAGATGTTGAGCTCACGACGCTAGTTTGATGCCAGCACATTGATACTCAACGGCCGTTTCGCCTCATACGCCGCAATCGCGTCTTCCTGCTGCAGAATATACCCCAGTTCGTCAACGCCCTCAACCATGCAGTGCTTCGCAAACTCATCCACCGGAAAACCCACTTCCGTGCCGTCCGGCAGCGTCAAAATCTGCCGTCCTAAATCCACCGTCACTGGTGCCGCCGGGTTCTGCTCCAAAGCTTCCAACAACGCCTGATGCGCGTCACGAGGAATCGCAATCGGCAGCAGTGAATTCTTCACCGCGTTTCCGCGAAAAATATCCGCAAACGAAGTG
Organism: uncultured Bryobacteraceae bacterium; assembly: GCA_964249105.1. Taxonomy (GTDB): domain Bacteria; phylum Acidobacteriota; class Terriglobia; order Bryobacterales; family Bryobacteraceae; genus Bog-105. The sequence continues at coordinate 2,193 of CAXUBB010000360.1, forward strand.
CTGATCACCGCCCGGAACCCGTACTGCGTCAGCGCCCAGGGTGCATGTTCGCGCGAACTGCCGCAGCCGAAATTATCTCCCGCCAGCAGAATCTGCGCGGCTTTTCCTTCCGGCTTGTTCAGCAGGAAATCCGCTCTTGGACTGCCATCCGCCTCATAACGCCAATCACAGAAAAGCTGGTCACCCAAACCTTCTTTTGAAATCGTCTTCAGGAATCGCGCCGGGATGATCTGGTCCGTGTCGATTTTATCAATCGGCATAACCGCAACACGCCCCTGCAGCGTAGTGAACTTTTCCATGAATAATCTCCCTAGAAATTAAAGTAGCGTCCGAACATCCGTCACCACGCCGGTAATCGCCGTTGCCGCCGCCGTTAGCGGACTCGCCAGAAACGTCCTACCGCCTTTGCCCTGCCGTCCTTCGAAATTACGGTTGCTGGTGGAAACGCTGTACTCACCCGGCTTTAATTGGTCGCCGTTCATCGCAATGCACATGGAACAGCCAGCCTCGCGCCACTCCGCTCCGGCTTCGGTGAAAATGCGGTCCAGTCCTTCCGCCTGCGCCTGCTGCTTGATAATCTGCGATCCAGGCACCACCATCACCCGTACATTCGGATTCACCTTGCGGCCTTTCATGATGGCTGCCGCCGCCCGCAGATCGGACATCCGGGAGTTGGTGCAGCTTCCGATAAACACCACATTCACCGGATGGCCCAATAGTGACTTGCCTGAAGGCAGCGCCATATAACTCAATGCTTTCGTCAATGAATCGCGTTCCAGCACATCGTTCAGCGAAGCCGGATCTGGCACCGGAGCCGTAATCGAAATCCCCATCCCTGGATTCGTGCCGAACGTGATCATCGGCTCCAGCGACGCCGCATCAATATAGATGCTTTTGTCGTAGGTAGCGCCATCGTCTGTCCGCAGTTCGCGCCACAAAGCCACGGCCTTGTCCCATTCCGCGCCGTTGGGTGCATACGGACGGCCTTTCAGAAATTCGTAAGTAGTGTCGTCCGGCGCGACCAAGCCCGCGCGCGCTCCGGCTTCGATCGACATATTGCAGATGGTCATCCGCTCTTCCATTGAAAGTGAGCGAATCGTGGACCCGCAGAATTCAAACACGCATCCCGTACCGCCGCCGATCCCGATCCGCGAAATCAGGTTCAGGATGATGTCCTTCGCGCCTACGCCTTCTTTTAACTGACCCTCCACCCGGACTTCATAAGTTTTTGACCGGGATTGCAGCAGGCACTGGCTGGCCAGAACATGCTCCACCTGGCTGGTGCCGATGCCGAACGCTAATGCGCCAAACGCGCCGTGAGTCGCCGTATGGCTGTCGCCGCAAACTACCGTCATGCCTGGCTGTGTTAACCCCTGTTCAGGCCCAATCACATGAACAATGCCCTGCTTATCGCTGTGCGGCCCAAACAGCTTAATGCCGAAATCGCGGCAGTTTTTCTCCAATTGATCGATCTGCGTAGCCGCAATCTTGTCGAGAATCGGCAGGGAACGGTCGTGAGTGGGAATGCTGTGGTCGGTTGTTGCTACAGTCAGGTCGGGTCGGCGCATTTTCAAACCGCGCTCGCGAAGACCGGAAAAGGCTTGTGGAGACGTCACTTCATGGACTAAATGAAGGTCAACGTAAATCATCGTCGGAGCCCCTTCGCGTTCCGCGACAATATGGTTACCCCAAACCTTCTCAATAATTGTGCGTGGCCGTGCCGCGCTGTTCTTCTGTGACCCGTTATTCTCTGACATGGTTGTGCCTCTTCTGTACGTGCGGATGCAGGGCCAAGCCGGTGTGCCAACCCGTTATCCGCTGTTCTCTTAGGTAAGGACTGTATGCCTTACTGATAAACCAAAAACTAAGCCGCTACCGCTTTACCGAGGGCAGCGCAAATTGCATCGCCCACTTCCGCTGTCGTAGCAGGTGTACCGGCTGGCTTCAAATCCGCCGTCACACGCCCGCTGTTTAAAACTTCTTCCATTGTCCGGTTCACAATGGCCGCTTCTTCCGTCAGCCCGAAGCTGTATTCCAGCATTGCCGCAACCGACCCGATAGCGCCCAACGGATTTGCTTTGTTCTGCCCGACAATGTCTGGCGCGGAGCCGTGAACAGGCTCATACAAACCGGTCCATGCGCCCGAAGGACGTTTGTTCCCGATCGATGCTGAAGGCAGCATGCCGATAGAACCAGCCAGCACTGCCCCCTCATCACTTAGGATATCGCCAAACATGTTTTCTGTCAGAACCACATCGAAGCGGCGCGGATTCAAAACCAGCTGCATGGCGCAGTTATCCACCAGCAGGTGGTCCAGTTCCACATCTGGGTAATGGGCGGCCACTTCCACCACCACCTTGCGCCAAAGTTGGGAATTTTCCAGCACGTTCGATTTATCGACGCTTGTTACTTTCTTCCGGCGCTTCTGGGCCAGTTGAAACGCCATGTGCGACACGCGCTCAATTTCGGCTCGCGTATAAGTCATGGTATTTACTGCTCGTTCGTTGGCACCCTCGCCCGAAATGCCGCGCGGCGTTCCATAATAAATGCCGCCGGTCAGTTCACGAACAATAATCATGTCCGTTCCATCTACCAGCTCATTCTTAAGCGGCGACGAATTGATCAGCGCCTTATAAGAGCGAACCGGACGCAGATTAGCATAAACTTCCAGCGTTTTCCTGATGCCGAGCAGCCCGCGCTCCGGCCGCTTCTCCGGCGGAGCATTGTCGAATTCCGGCAGCCCTACCGCACCCATCAAGGTGGCGTCCGCCTGCAAAGCAAGTTTGCGGGTTTCTTCCGGAAACGGATTGCCCGTTTGGTGAATCGCAATCCCTCCTAGCAGCCCATGACTCAATACCAACTCATGGCCATGCGCTTCTGCCACCTGCTTCAGCACTTTTTCCGCTTCGCGGGTTACTTCAACGCCGATCCCGTCGCCGGGTAGGAGAAGAACGTTCAGTTTCATCGGTTAAATTCCTCTATTTCGCTACCACAGCGCGGCGGTTCACGGTGTCTTGAACCAGATTCAGAATCTCATCGTTCCGCACACCTTTCTTGGTATCTGCTAACAGCGTAAAGTGTTGATAGACCTCATCCAGCTCTTCCAAACTGAGCTGAAAACCAAGATCTTCCGTACGCTGCTTCAAAGCATGGCGTCCGCTGTGCTTGCCCAAAACCAGCCGTCCCTCGGGCACGCCCACGCTCTTCGGATCGATAATTTCGTAAGTGGATTTTTCCTTCAGGTAGCCGTCCTGGTGAATGCCCGCTTCATGCGCAAACGCATTCTCGCCCACAATCGCTTTATTCGGTTGCGGCCCGAAGGAGATCAAACTCGTCAGCATTTGGCTAGCCGGGTAAAGCTGCTCGGTTCTGATTCTCGTCTCAAAAGGATAGTGGTTGCGGCGCGTTTTCATCGCTACGACTACTTCTTCCAAAGCTGCATTTCCAGCCCGTTCGCCAATGCCGTTGATCGTACATTCCACCTGCCTTGCGCCTGCCTTCACTGCTGCCAGTGAATTCGCAACCGCCAGCCCCAAATCATCATGGCAATGAACGCTGACAATGGCTCGATTACCCAA
>CAXUBB010000361.1:0-5759 GCA_964249105.1 uncultured Bryobacteraceae bacterium
GGAATGCTGCTTGGGATTATGCAATCTAGAGCCCGGAAGCTGTTAAACATTAAGCTTGATTTAACTTGGCAGTAAACAGGGAACTGGCTCGTATTGCGCGCAAGCGGGCTGAAAGCCGTTGCGAATACTGCCGCATACCAGAGGCGCTTCTTCTAGCTCCGTTCCAGATCGACCATATTATTGCCGAAAAGCACGGAGGAGAAGCGACACTGGACAATCTTGCTTTTGCTTGTCTACACTGTAATCTCTACAAAGGCCCTCATATCGCCGGAGTGGATCCCGTTTCGCGCCAAGTGGTGCGGCTGTTTCATCCACCAGGTGCTTTTCGGCTTTTTGCAAAATGCGGTCGGTTTCCGGGATCACAGATGAATTCCTTCTCTTCGGATTTCATGCATGAGGGGCGACCGCTCCCGGTACGCCGTGGCCGGATAGGGTTTCACATCGAAGAAAGCGCCGGTTTCATCCAGAAATTGAACGCGCAGCGCTGCCAGTCTGTCCAGTTCGGTCCAACGGTCCGAAGAGTTGTTTATACCGTTTAAGAAAACCGCCACATCGTAGTCCGAATCGGGACGGGCATCGCCGCGTGCCTGGGAACCATACAGCACCACACGTACCAGCCGCTCCCCATATATTTCGTACAGGACATCGCGGAATTTGGCGATAACAGGGTTGTCTATCATTTTGCCAGTCACAGTGCCGTTTCTAGCATGCCAGATCGCTGGCCGCATCCCTTCGAGACTTTTGGCGCTTCAATACAACTCGTTATAGTGGGAAAGCCCACGCTTGCACCACTTTCATGCTGCGCCGCACGCTTTTACAACTTTCCCAGAATCACTGGATGCGACAGTGGATGGAAAACTCTTCCTTGTCGCGAAAGCTGACTTCCCGCTTTGTTGCCGGGAACACTCTGGCGGACGGCATTCAGGTTCTGCAAAAACTAGGGAGCGAACGGATCACCGGCACACTCGACTTTCTCGGCGAGAACGTGCATTCCTTAACGGAAGCGGCCCGGTCACGCGATTGCTACTTAGCAGCGCTCGACAGCATTGAGGAAGCCTGTTTGCCTGCTACTGTTTCCATCAAGCTGACTCAGTTCGGTCTTGATTTTTCGGAAGACGCCTGTTGCGAGAACGTCATGGCGGTGGTCAAGCGGGCGCAGGGAATGAAGAGCCGCGTGGAAGTGGATATGGAGTCGAGCGAATACACGGACCGCACGCTGAAGCTGGTGCACCATGTTCAACAGCGTTTCAAAGGCCACGTTCGCGCTGTGATTCAGGCGTATCTTTACCGGAGCGAGGGCGACATTCAGGCTTTATCGGAGCGGGAAATTCCGGTCCGGCTTTGCAAAGGCGCGTACCGGGAAGCCGCTGAGCAAGCGTTTCCGCGCAAGTCCGATGTGGATGCCAACTACGTCAAGCTGATGAAGCAGTTGTTGGACCACGGCGCTTATCCCGCGGTAGCCAGTCACGACGACAAGATCGTCCGTGAAACGTTCCGCTATATCAAGGAACAAAAAATTGCGCCGGAGCGTTTTGAATTTCAGATGCTGTATGGCATTCGGCGCGATTTGCAGCGGCAGGTAGTGGAGAAAGGATACCGGCTGCGTTTGTATGTTCCGTATGGTGATGCCTGGTACCCGTACTTCATGCGTCGATTAGCGGAGCGCCCAGCGAATGTTCTGTTTTTGGCCAAGAACTTGCTAAGGAAATAGGGGCCAAGTTCCTGGAACTTGGGTAAATATGAAGGAGTCTAAGAAGCAATGAAGTACTGGCTCTATTTTTTCGCTAAGTTGGCGACCGCCGTTGGAGCCGTTTGTGCGCTGCAAGCCACGCTGGTGCGCTTTTATCCTGCGCCTCCACCGCCGCTTCCGCGCTTTGGTCCGCCGCGGCCTTTGTTCCTGAACGATATGGCGTTCACGTTGATCACGCTGGCGATCTGGATGATGGGCGTAGGTCTTGTGAACCTTGCGCTGTGGGACCAGCGCCGTCGTTGCCGCGCCTGTTTGAAAAAGTTGATTATGCCGATTAAGACCGGCTCGTGGGCCAACATTGTCATGTTGGGCCGGCCTACGACGGAGATGATCTGTCCGTTTGGGCACGGTACGCTCTACATCGAAGACCTGCAGATTACAGGACGCCAGTACCCGGACTGGCATCCACATGACGACAACATCTGGAAAGAGCTAGAATCGTACTATCAAGCCGGGAAGTAACGAAGATCAATACCGGACGTCCAAGGCTTGAGTAACTTACTCTAGGCCAGACTATTTGCCCGTCCGCATCAAACTCCCTGCCAAAACAGGCGTCGCTTCCAGCAGGTTTCATCCGAAACTCAGATCGATTCTTCAATATGGTCTTCTCGGTTTCGGCGTTCTCCTCGTTATTCTGGCGATTGTTGTCGGCTTTTATTACAACAAGTATGCCCGCTTAACGGATGAGAAACTCCTGGCCGGACCGTTTCCTAACTCATCTTCGTTATACGCTGCTCCCTCCATCCTGGGTATCGGAGATTCCGGCACGCCTGGGCAGATCGCGGCGCGTTTACGTGAAAGCGGATACACCGAAGATACCCGTAACAGCCAAGCGGGCTGGTATCACTTGCGAGCGGGCGCGATTGAAGTGTTTCCGGGCAGTAGATCGTTCTCCGGCTCAGAGCCGGGTGTGCTGAAGTTCGAGAACGGCCAGGTCTCGTCCATTATCTCGCTGCGGGATAACGCGCCTCGTACGCAGTACATTCTGGAACCGCGGCTGTTAAGCAGTTTATATGACAAGAACCGCGAAAAACGCCGACTCGTAAAGTACGAGGACATTCCACCCGTGTTGGTGCATGCGGTTGTTTCCATTGAGGACAAGCGGTTTTTTCAGCACTCCGGATTTGATCCCATGCGCATTGCCAAAGCGGTTTTTGTTGATTTGAAGGAGCGCCGTAATGCGCAGGGCGCTTCAACTCTTACCCAGCAGTTAGCCCGCAACATTTGGTTGGACCGCCGAAAAACGTTTACCCGTAAGTTTGATGAGCTGCTGATTACCCTTCACCTCGAACGCAAACTCACCAAGCAGAAAATCTTTGAGTACTACGCCAATCAAGTCGATCTTGGTCATCGTGGATCGTTTGCGATCCGGGGTTTTGGCGAAGCGGCGCAAGCCTACTTTGGAAAAGATATCCGAAGCCTGACGCTGCCGGAAGCCGCCACGCTGGCCGGCATTATTCAAGCGCCCGGTATGCGGAACCCGGTGAGCTATCCCAAGCGGGCGGAAGACCGTCGGAATGTTGTCTTGAGGCAGATGCTCGATAACGGATATATCTCAGCGAGCCAGTATCAAACGGCGGCGGGAACTCCGTTGGTAACGGCTCGCCAGGGGATTGAGTCGGCGGATGCGCCCTACTTTGTCGATCTGGTGAATGACCGCTTGACGAGCGACTTTCAAGACCGCGATTTTCAGGAATCCGGTTCGCGCATCTATACGACCCTCGATCTTGATCTGCAGCGCGACGCGGCGGAAGCAGTAGCCCTCGGAATGCGTGAGATCAATAACATCCTTGTCAAACGCAGCAAGACCACGGGCGAAGGCGTCAGTGAGCCGCAAGTCGCTTTGATTTGTCTTGACCCTCATACCGGGGAAGTAAAAGCTCTGATCGGGGGCCGCAATTACGGCGTGAGTCAACTCGATCACGCGATTGCGAAACGACCGTCGGGCAGCGTTTTTAAGCCGTTTGTTTATGCCGCCGCGCTCAATACCGGCCTGGGGGATAGGCCGGACCCCATGACGGCCTCCACGGTAGTCAAGGACGAGGCGCGGACCTTTTACTACGCCGGAAAAGCTTATGAGCCGGTCGATTTTCATAAAAGCGCTTGGCTGGGCGATGTCACGCTCCGTACAGCGCTGGCCAAGTCTCTAAACGTGCCGACGGTGGAAGTCGCGGAATCGGTCGGATACGGCACGGTCGCGGCCTTGGCGCATAAAGCGGGTTTGGAAGACATTCGAGCGACTCCCGCCATGGCGCTGGGGGCCTATGATGTCACACCGCTCGAAATGAGCGGAGCTTATACGCTGTTTGCCAACAACGGCGTGATGGTCAAGCCGCGCTTCATCTCGGAAATTGTGGATCGCGCCGGTTCAGACGTCTGGTCGTCGCAACCGGAAACCAAAAAGATTCTTGATCCGCGAGTGAACTTTCTCATGGTCAGCATGATGCAGGAGGTTCTGCGGAGCGGCACAGGCGCGGGCGTGCGATCGCGCGGCTTTACTCTTCCGGCGGCCGGCAAAACCGGCACATCCCACGATGTGTGGTTTGCCGGGTTCACCACAAAACTGCTTTGCGTGGTCTGGGTCGGGATGGACAACTACCAGGATTTAAAGCTGGAGGGCGCGAAAGCGGCGCTGCCGATTTGGACGGAGTTCATGAAGCGGGCGCATAAACACCGTGCTTACCGCGATGTGGGGCAGTTTGACGTTCCGGATGGAATCGTCAGCGCCCAGATTGATTCCGATACGGGCCAATTGGCAACCAGCGCATGTCCGCCCGAAAAGACGCGGACCGAATATTATCTGGTGGGCACGCAACCGGTCGCTTTCTGCCCGCTGCATACGGGCGGGTCAACCGAAATCGCCGGCTGGGACACGTCTTCCCCCAATCACGCCACAACTTTGCCGAACATTCCATCACAGCCCGGAGTACTGGGCGCAAGTACCGATAATCCGGATCTGAACGCGCAAACTCAACCGTCCAATCGTCCGAAAGAGAAAAAAGGCCTCTTCGAAAAGTTAAAAGGTATTTTCAAGTAACATTTTTTCTCCCATCCTTCAACTAAAAGGTATAAAGTAGATCACAAAGGGAGAGCTTTATGATCTCTTTAAACCGAACACCGCTTCTTTGTTGCTTATTTGTCTGCTCCATGCCTTTGTTATCCCAGGCGCAAGGCACTTCTCCTATTGCTTCGAATGGTTTTATGCCGCGGGACGGTTCTGTTCCGGCAGTCAAGAAACCGGTCTATCCGCCGCTGACGAACGAACTTCGCGGCGATATCTATATGGCGCGCAAAATGTACCGTGAAGCCATTGATATGTACCGCACGGGCTCGCCGGATTCGCCGGTCCTGGCAAACAAGATCGGCATTGCCTTCCACCAGCTCCTGCAACTCGATCTGGCGAAGAAAAATTATGAGCGGGCGATCAAACTCGATCCTAAGTATTCAGAAGCGATCAACAACCTAGGCACGATTTACTATTCGCAGAAGAGCTATCGGCGCGCTATTGGCTGCTATAAGCGCGCGCTCCGGTATAGCAATCCAACGGCCTCCATTTACGCCAACCTGGGAGCCGCTTACTTTGGCCGCAAGCACTATCAACAGGCGACCGAGTACTACGAACAAGCGTTGAAACTGGACCCCGACGTTTTTGAGCATCATAGTTCCTTCGGCACCCTGATGCAGGAGAGAACGGTGGAAGAACGCGCGACTTACCATCTATATATGGCAAAGATGTATGCCAAGTCGGGCGCGAATGATCGCGCTATCATTTATTTGCGAAAGGCTTTGGAAGAGGGCGTCAAGGATCGCGAAAAGATTCCGAGCATGCCCGAATTCGCGCTGCTCGTCAAGAGTCCGGCTTTTCTTGAACTTCTCGCAGCGAATCCGAAGCCTTTGTAAAGGGACCCTTCCTGCGATTTCGATCTCTTGTGTTTTGCTTGCTGCTCCTGTTAGGGAGTTGCTCGCAAGCGCCTCCGAAGCATTCAATCCAGCGTCTGGCGGTGCTTCC
>CAXUBB010000362.1:0-4030 GCA_964249105.1 uncultured Bryobacteraceae bacterium
CGCAGGTCAACATGACTCGGACGATCGAGCAAATCCTCGGTTTGCCGCCCATGAACCAATTCGACCTGGTGGCGTCGCCGATGCGGACGGCTTTCGTCGAGGGCACGCCACCCGCGGACAACTTCAAGCCGTGGACGCACGTCCCGAACCAGATCCCGCTGGATCAGGGAGTTAAATTGTCGGCCGCAGCCGACTCAACCCTTAGCCCTGCGGCGAAGGCCCTGAAGAAAGCTTGGCTCAAAAAGAAAGCGCAGATCTTCGCCGGCAAACTGACCAAGCCCGACGCAGAAGACCCGGACACGGTGAACCATCTGAACTGGTATCTAGCCACCGCGTTTACGCGGCCCTATCCCGGCGAGAAAAAGATTCGCCCCCCGAGCGAATTCAAGAAGCCGGCTCCCAACACATCTGACGTGGACGAATAGAACACGTTCCGACTGCGAAAAACCCTCTCTCCGGTGACCGGGGAGAGGGTTTTTTGTTTACGCCTCAAACCTGCCGCCTAAGGCCATCGCCGTGAAGTCTGGTCTATCTTCTTAGTGCATTTGGTAAGTGCGGAAAGCAAGCCAATAACACATATCCAATGCGCACCACGCGAAGGTGGTGCTATGATGCAGTCAACAGGAGCTGATAGGCTATGACGCTCTGCGAGGGATTGACAACGACGGAAGCGGCTTTCATTGAAGAAGCGCGCAGCCAGGGGCAGCTCTACATTCATCAGCCGTATGAATTGTACTCAGCGGAAAACCATGCGGCGTGGCGTTCTTTGTACTCGCGCATGAAGTCGAAATGGCAGCGGTATGCCAATCAGCATTTTCTGCGCGGGATCGCTTCGCTTTGCTTCAACCCGGATTATGTACCCAAGCTGGACGACGTGAACCGGTTCTTAAATCCACTGACAGGATTCCGCGCCAAGGCAGTCAGCGGGTATGTGCCCAGTTTTGTGTTTTTTGATTGCTTGCGTAATCGCGAATTTCCCACCACGATTACCATTCGGCGCGGCGACCGGCTGGATTACCTGCCGGAGCCGGACATCTTTCACGACATTGCGGGGCATGTGCCGATGCACACGGACCGGGTTTTTGCCGATACGCTGGTGCGGTTGGGAGAGTGCGCGAGCACGGCGGCTGAAATGGTGGCGGGAACACGCGGCGACGCCAAAAAGCTGGAGCAACTGGAGAGCATTATCCGGGCGATGGCGCGCTTTTTCTGGTTCACCGTGGAGTTTGGGTTAATGCGCGAACAGGATGAAATAAAAGTGTATGGTAGCGGGCTGCTCAGTTCCTATGGAGAGATTACCCATGCGGTCGAGTCCGAGGATGTGCAGCGATACCCGATGCAGCTCGAATGGGTCATCAATCAGGCATTCGAGATTAACCGCTACCAGCCTTTGCTGTTCATTATTGACTCATTCGATCATTTGTTCAGCCTGGTGGATCAACTCGAAAAGTGGATGCGCGCAGGCAAGTTGAACAATGTGGCTCTGGGCGAACCAGTTGTGAATGAACAGGATCTGAAGAGTTTTCTCGCAGTATCATGACAGCATGAAGAACGTGCAGCCGAGACCTTTGGAAGCCGCAGAGGTCGAGACGGCGCTTTCCAAGCTGAAAGGTTGGTCCGGGGATCAGAAAGGATTGAAACGGAAGTTGATTTTTGCTGATTTTCGGGGAGCCATGAGGTTTATGCAGGCTTGCATCGAGGGCATTGAGCAACGGGATCATCACCCGGCCTGGTGCAATACATACAATTCCGTCGAGATTCAACTGAATACGCACTCCGCAGGCAATTACATGACTGAGAAGGATGTAAACCTGGCGGAGTTTATCGATTCGATTCTGAGCGATGGCGCGCGGGAGTTTGGTTACGTGCGCGGCTGAGTCGCGGCGAGCGTGAGGTTCTTATTCCAGGTTTCAAGCTGATCGGCGCGGTTGTGGGTTTGGCGCTTCTCGCCAGGGTTCCCGCACAGAGTCAATTCGTCACGAAGCTCCAGCCCCAGACTGTGAGTGAGTTTGAGCGCTATGCGCAATCGGTCGAAGCGGAAATCAACGAACGATGGCAGGGCAAAAAGAACTTTCTGGCGATTGAAGACGATCCGGTTAGTATGCAGAAGGTGCTGGCGGAAGAGTTTGCGATTCGGGAGCTGCCCGATGGACAACCTACCGATGTGAAAGACGGGTTGGTGCATGACTGGATCGGAGAGGTTTACATTCCAAATACCGGTATGGAGCGGGTGTTGGAGGTGCTGCGCGATTTCGATCGCCATAAAGAAATTTATCCTGAGGTCGCTGACTCGCGGACGGTACGACGGAACGGGCAGGATGTGACCGGATACTGGCGATTGCAGCGGAAAGGGATTGTTCCCGTGGTGCTGGACGTGGAGCAGAATGCGCATTATCAGCAAGTATCCCCAGGCAAATGGACGTGCCGCGCTTATGCACGGAATATCACGGAAGTTGATACCGGTTTATTTGCGCGTGGGCGAAAATTTCCACCCGGCGAGGGGCACGGATATCTTTGGCGCCTCTATTCCTACTGGAGCTTGGAAAGCTTTCACGGCGGAGTGCTGGCGGAATGCCGGACGCTTTCGCTGTCCCGCGATATTCCGCAGGGGCTTGCCTGGGCGGTAGTTCCGTATGTGCAGAAAACGCCCTATGAGTCGCTGTTATCTACCCTGCGGGAAACGCGGAAAGCCGCCAGCCGGTAATCATACGATCATTTCTGCACTGAAATTTTCTATTAAGTGCATATTGACAGCACATTTATTTTGCACTAATCTGCATTCAGGCATTTTCTCTAACGCACATTGATCGAGTTGTCTCAAGGAGGATTTTATGAGACAGAAGTTACTGATCGTTTCAGCGTTAGCATTCTTCCTGTTTGCAAGAATTCCGACCTTTGCACAAAATTGCCCTGGTGGTTGTAGTGACCCCAACTGTGCCTGCTGCGATTGTGATGGCAATTGTTTGATCGACAGCTCCGGCGGCTGCTGCGGTACAACCCCTATCGTCATTGACGTAAGCGGGAAAGGATTCTTGTTTACCAGTGCGCAGGATGGAGTTGATTTCGGTTTCCTTGCGAAAGGCAAGAAGATGCGAATCTCATGGACTGCTGCTAGCTCGGAGAATGGGTGGCTGGTCCTTGACAGAAATCACAACGGCGTCATCGACAACGGGATAGAGATGTTCGGCAGTATCACTCCTCAACCGAACTCTAAGAATCCAAACGGATTTCTGGCACTTGCCGCTTTTGATCGACCGGAAAATGGCGGAGATGACGATGGAATCATCGACGCAAAAGACAGGATTTATTCATCGCTGCGGGTGTGGATTGACAAAAATCACAACGGAATCTCAGAACCTGATGAGATGTTCACGTTGCCTCAACTCGACATTGTTTCAATTAACCTTCACTACTATAAGTCAGAAAAAGTCGACCAATTTGGCAATCGGTTCCGTTACAAATCAACGATTGTAAGCACGTCGCACGCTGTAGACAAAGTAATCCATGACTTTTTCTTGACCGTAGCGCACCCCCAAGCAAGTCCTGAGGAATCATCGAATGCCAAAGAAATGAAATGACAACATTGGTAAATCTGCGCGTGTTTTCTGCTGCTTGCAAATCTCTTTTATCGTAGATGCTCTGTACTATTAATGCCACGTAGCAGGCCACGCTTTCGTAGAGGGAAGAAAAATGTCACAAGGATCGCTAAGTTCTGGTTTACTATCCGCAAAAATCCAGACGGCGGCAAACATCGCAACAATCATCGTTGCAAGTCTGCTGTCGGCAGTCTTGATAAAAACATATTTCCTTCCTGCGTCGTGGCCGCACAAAACTCCAGCACTATTGGCGCAAGCCAATGTCACAGACGCGACAGCCGTGGGCACCAAATTAGCAGAACGGCTCCCTGGAATCGATTGGAAAAGAAATAGACGCACCGTGCTACTCGTCCTCTCAACGCACTGTCATTTCTGCACGGAAAGCGCGCCATTCTTTCGGCAGCTCAGCGAAAAAGCGGGGAACAGTGTGAAGC
>CAXUBB010000362.1:4040-5746 GCA_964249105.1 uncultured Bryobacteraceae bacterium
GCCGGAGACACCCGCAGAGGCAGGAATATACCTGAAACGCGAAGGGGTGCGTCTTAATGAAATTAAACAAGTATCGCTGGGGAAACTAGGAGTAAGGGGCACGCCTACCATGCTTCTCCTAGATGATCACGGAACTGTGACTGCATCGTGGATCGGAAAACTTGATCCCAGTGACCAGGACCAAGCTCTGAAATCCATATGTCGTTAGCTTTTGAATCTGTCCGGTTTTATTGACACGGTATCTGTCCGGTCAAGCTACCTTGCTCCTTGTCTTTGGTTTGAGTATACGGGTCGCCGTCGTCGGGCGGTGGGCAAAGTGGGAATCTCGCGCCTTTTGCGAGATTCCCAAGGCGCCAGGGGTGCCATCTTTTCCATCGCCTTGCTCCGGCTCAAAGGTTTCCAGCACGTGCGGCCCCCACTGGATGGAGACCCGGCCATCGAGGTGTTCGCAGATCGTTACCGTGCAGCCGGCCAAAGTGTGGCGAAAGCGCGTCTTCCGCAACTGCCAGCAGCGGTCCTGGATGGTGACCGTGTTGTCTTTCGCTACCACCCGCTCGGTTTGCATCGAGAACACCCGGTCCAAGTCCGGGCGTTGACACTTCCGAAACGCTGTTCCTTTCTCGGCGGCGGGTTGGCTGAAGCGTTCATTAAACTCCTCGATATAGTGCGCGCGCAAGAAGAGATTCGCCTGGTCCATGGTGTTGAGACCCGCTAAACGCAGCTCCTGCGGCAAGCGGTTCTGCCAAGTGCCGAAGCTTCGTTGCGAGCGGCCCCGCGCCTGCGGCGAGTAGGCGGGGATCATCTGAATGCCCAACTCCTTCATGGCCCGTCCGACCTGGGTAAGACGGTGCTTGTCCACCTTCTCGCCCGCTTTCGGCGTCACAAAGAAGTGGCTGCCGCGCTCGCTGTAGAGCGCACAAAACAAGCCTTTCATTTCGATCACCTCCCGCAGAGCGCTCATGACCGTGCGCGTGGACTCCTCTTCGACCAGTTGCGCATAGTAGATCTCACTGGTGGCGTCATCCAAGATCACCAACAGGTCGTACCAGCGCTCATCCTGGAACCAGCGATGCTTGCTGCCGTCGATGTGCAGCAGCATGCCGGGAAACGGGCGTCGGGGCCGTCGCCGCCGATGAGGTCCACGCTTCTTGCGTCGCGTGACGAGGCCAGCGCCCTGGAGAGCTTGCTTGACCCAGGTGTAGCTGAGCTCAATGCCGTGCTCTTGCCGCAGCTTCTCGTGAAAATGGCGTACGCTCAGGTCGAAATACGTCTCCTGATACAACGCCAACACACGCTCGGCTTGCTCCAGCGGGACACGCAAGGTGGTGCGCTTCCGGCGCCGCTGATCGAACAGCCCGTCATAGCCGAACTCCTGATAGCGCTCACGCATGCGCCGCATCGTGCGGTCACACACGCCAATAATCTCGGCCGCTTCCAGCCAAGTAATCCGCTTGGCCAAGGCCTTCAAAATCACATCTTGTAGTTTCATCATCCGCTCCATGGCGGAGCCGGAATAAGTTCGACTGGGTTCCAACTTCCAGCCTCACGCGTCCCGGCTACGCTTTTTCAAAGCGGACAGATACCGTGCTAATTACGCCGGACAATTACCGTGCTAGCGACACCGGGAAATTATTCGTTGACAGGAAAAAACACCCGTCGTACACTTATCGGCAGACTTAATCGTTAGTTCCTACTAATTCACGGAA
>CAXUBB010000363.1:0-5741 GCA_964249105.1 uncultured Bryobacteraceae bacterium
GGAGACTGCCGGCAGCCTCGGGTCAGGCTGAAAACGAAGTTCCGCAACCGCAGCTTTTCGCGGCATGCGGATTTTGAAAAACAAAGCCAGACTGCATGAGAGAGTCTTGCCAATCCAACGTCATACCGTCCAGAAACAGCATGCTCTTGGGATCAACAAACACCCGGACATCTTCAAACTGAAACACATGATCGCGCGGACGCGGCTCGGGAGCGAACTTAAATTGATAGCTCAATCCCGAGCAGCCGCCGCCCAAAACGCCCAAACGCAGCCCGCCCGATACGCCTTCGCGCTGGAACGCATCGCGGATCTTTCCGACTGCTTTCGGAGTAACAAAAATCTGCTTCGCCGCCGTTTCCGGGGCTTCCGTCTTTTCCGTTACTCCGCCGAGCTGTGTTAAATCAGTCATAATTAGCTAACTGCCACGGCTTCCGCTTTAGTGGAAGCCGTTTGCTTCTGCTTGTAATCGCCGATCGCGGCCTTAATGGCGTCTTCGGCCAGCACCGAGCAGTGGATCTTCACGGGCGGCAAGGCCAATTCGTTCACAATATCGGTGTTCTTGATCTCAAGCGCCTGATCCACGGTCTTGCCCTTTAGCCATTCCGTCGCCAGCGATGAACTGGCAATCGCGCTGCCGCAGCCGAACGTTTTGAATTTGGCGTCTTCAATCACGCCTGTTTCGGGATTCACCTTCACTTGCAGCTTCATCACATCGCCGCACTCGGGAGCCCCGACCATGCCCGTTCCCACATAGGTGCTGTTCTTATCGAGCGAACCAACATTACGGGGATTGTTGTAATGATCAATAACTTTGTCAGAATAAGCCATTTTAATTTCCTTCCGAACTGATTTTCTTTTAGTGAGCTGCCCAAACGACTTTCGAGAGGTCCACGCCTTCCTTTGCCATCTCGTACAAAGGAGACAGATCGCGCAGTTTTCTAACGACGTCGATCACCTTGTTACTAACATAATCGATCTCTTCCTGCGTGTTAAACCGTCCAATGCCGAAGCGGATCGAAGAGTGCGCCAGATCATCACCCGCGCCTAAGGCCTTCAGCACGTAACTGGGTTCCAGCGTGGCCGACGTGCAGGCCGAGCCGCTCGACACCGCAATGTCATTGATGCCCATCAGCAGGCTTTCGCCTTCCACATAGGCGAAACTGATGTTCAGGTTATGCGGCAGCCGGTGTTCCATGGTGCCGTTAATGTAGACCTCATCCAACTCGCCCATTAGCTTGTCCTTCAACCGGTCGCGCAGGAAGCTGAGCCGCTTGGATTCCTCCGGCATCTCGTTTTTACAAATTTCGCAAGCCGCGCCGAGACCCGCAATGCCGGGCACGTTCAGCGTGCCGGACCGCATACCGCGCTCATGACCGCCGCCGTCCATCTGCGCCGTGATCTGCACACGGGGGTTTCTGCGCCGCACATAAAGAGCGCCCACGCCCTTGGGTCCATAAAGCTTGTGGGCAGTCAAGGAAAGAACATCAATGCCGTCGGCCGTCACGTTGACGGGAACCTTTCCTACTGCCTGCACCGCGTCGCTATGAAAAAGAATGCCTTTCTCCTTGGCGATCTTGCCGATTTCCTTCATCGGCTGAATGACGCCGATCTCGTTATTGGCATACATGATCGAGATCAGGATTGTCTTGTCCGTAATAGCGTCGCGCAACTGGTCCAGATCAACCAGGCCGTTCTGCTGAACCGGAAGATAAGTCACCCGCGCGCCTTCTTTTTCAAGACGCTTGCAGGTGTCCAGAACCGCTTTATGCTCGGTGGCTTGCGTGATGATGTGATTGCCGCGCTCGGCATACATCTCCGCAATGCCTTTCAGCGCCAGGTTGTTCGATTCCGTGGCGCCGCTGGTAAAAACAATCTCTTTCGGAGTCGCGCCGATCAGGTCGGCAATCTGCTTGCGCGATTTCTCGGTTGCTTCCTCCGCTTCCCAGCCGTAGCTGTGATTCCGGGACGCAGCGTTTCCAAAATACTCCGTAAAGTAGGGCATCATCGCCTCAACCACGCGCGGGTCAGTGCGGGTCGTGGCGTGACTATCCAAATAGATAGGCAATTTCATAAGCTTATTTCCTTAACAAACTCTGCGACTCAAGAGGTTTTATTGTGCTTTGTAAAGCCACAAGGGCGGACGAGCCTAGCACGGGCATAACCGGTTCCGCTTCAGAATCCTGTAGCATGTCTTGGATGCTGACGCCATCGAGAAGTCGCAAAATCCCGTCGTGGATTCGCTTCAAAGGCCGCTTCACCGTGCATCGATCGGAATGGCCGCAAAAAGCGTGTTCAGTGAAACAGTTGGCCAGCACAATCGGCCCGTCAATCGCTCGAATGACTTCCAAGGCCGAGATCTTCCGGGGATCACGAGCCAACCGGTATCCGCCGTTGGTGCCGTACTCGGACACTAAAAAACCGCTTTTCCCCAACTTCTGCAATAGCTTCGACAATAATGGCAGCGGAATGCCGCAGTTATCCGATACGTCCTTAGCGCTCACCGCTTCGCCGGTCGCTTGCTGGCGCGCCGCAAAATGTCTGAGAGCAATCAGACTGTAATCCGCCTTTTTTGTCAGTCGAAGCATTTTAACGTTGAGGCAAGAGGCAGAAATCTAAATCTAAGACCAAGAAGATCCTACTTCTTTATAACATGTTGGTTGAAACTAAATGTAGAGTTTTATTTTCATCTCCTTTGAGTTTCAAGAGCGTTAACGTTTTGAGTTTCACAGTAAATCCATGGGAAGGGATGGGGGGCATATCTGCCGTGCATGGTACACTTTTAAGGCTCGCTTGCTTCTCCGTAACTATCTCGCTTGATTAGACTTTTTCGTGTTTTCATACCGGCCAGCGTTCTTGCGCTCCTCCTATCCGAAATTCTGATTGTGCTGGCTTGTTATGCCGGCTCCGCAGTGGTTCTGTATGAGGATCCAGGCTTCTTTCTGTTCGTGGAAGGGAATTACTGGAAAATCCTGGTTGTTACCGCATGCATCATTCTGACGCTTTACTTCCAGGATCTTTACCAGGATCTGCGCATCACCTCCCGCATTCTGCTTGTTCAGCAGATCTGTCTAGCGGTCGGCAGCGCTCTGCTGTTCATGGCATTCCTTGGCTACTTGCAGCCTGACTTTGTGCTGGGCCGATGGCCGATGGTGATCGGCAGCGTGCTGGTCGTGCTGATTCTGCCCACATACCGGGTTTTTTTCTGGCGTTATATTATCGGGACGCTCCGCTCGGAGCGGGTGCTGCTGCTGGGGAATTCCAGCATCCTCGGCGAGGTAATCGAGTGTCTCCACAATAAACCCGAGTTCGGCTACACGATTGTCGGCTACCTGTGCGAGGATGATCCCTGCGACTTCCCCATTGCCTGTTTAGGCCAGATGTCGGATATTCGTGAAGTTTGCGAGAAGTACAAACCGACCCGTATTGTCGTCGGCATGGCCGAACGGAGAAACCGCCTGCCGGTACACGACCTGCTTGAGATTCGCTTCGGGGGCATCATTATTGAAGACGCCGCCGATACTTACGAAATTGCCATGCGGCGCGTTTGCAGCCGCAAGATTCAGCCTTCACAACTCATCTTTTCCGCTCTGTTAGGGCCCCGTCCGCAAGCGCTCGCCATTCAAGGCGCTTATTCGTTTCTGATTGGAATTATCGGCCTGATCCTCTGTTCGCCTTTAATGCTGGTGACGGCTCTGGCCGTGAAACTCTCCTCGAAAGGCCCCGTTTTTTACCGGCAGCGCCGAGTGGGAATCAATGGACGCCCATTTAATATCTATAAGTTCCGCTCCATGTACGTGGATGCTGAAGCGCGAACCGGCGCGGTCTGGGCCTCCAAGGACGACCCGCGCATCACGCCCATTGGAAAATGGCTGCGAAAGCTCCGGTTAGACGAACTGCCGCAATTTTGGAACGTTGTCAAAGGCGATATGGTCATTGTCGGCCCGCGCCCCGAGCGTCCGGAATTCGTTGACGTGCTGGCCCAGCAAATCCCCTATTACCGGCAGCGCCTAGCTGTGAAGCCGGGCATCACGGGATGGGCGCAGATCAATCACAAGTACGGCGATACCGAACTGGATGCCATGATCAAGCTGGAATATGATCTGTATTATATAAAGCACGTCGCGCCCGCTTTGGATTTTTACATCATCTTTCATACGGTCAAGGTGATGCTCCTGAACCGCGGCGCTCAGTGATGTCAGTGTGACCCGCGGCGAAGCGCCAGCACCGCTTTCTCATGTTCTCCAAGCGTGGCGGAAAAGTGATGTGACCCGGAACCATCCGGCTTGGCGACGAAATAGAGATAGTCCGTCTGCGCGGGATGCAAACTCCCTTGTAAAGAGGTCAGCCCAGGATTGGCGATAGGGCCGGGCGGCAGTCCGGGATGCGCGTACGTGTTGTAAGCATTGGTGCTGGCCAGATCAGACCGGTGGATCACGCCATGATAACGGTTTTCGAGCAGGGCGGCATAAATCGTGGTCGGGTCGCACTGCAATGGAATGCCGCGCTCGATGCGATTAACGAATACTGCCGCGACCAGCGGACGTTCGCTGGGAACCGCTGTTTCTTTTTCCACCAGCGACGCTAGCGTAACAACGCGATGAGTATCAGTTTTCCGCGCTGATCCGCCGATAGCCGCCCACTGCTTTCGGAATTCCCCCGTCATCATCTGGCATAACTGCCTGGCGGTGGTTTTATGCGTCACGCGATAGGTGGAGGGAAACAAATAGCCTTCCAGATTCGGCGCCAGCGGATCGAGATCTCGGATGCTTTGCGGGTCCGCCGCAGCCTTGAGAAAATCGTCAGGCGGAACGGTGTCAGACTGCTGAAGAAGAGCGGCAATGTCAAACAGATTACTTCCCTCGGGCACCGTAAATTGTTCGTAGAATATCTCGCCGCGACGGATCTTGTTAAAGATCTGCCAGGGCGTTTGCGCTGCGTCAAATCGGTACTCGCCGGCTTGCAGCGTCGCTCGGGGGTGTACGGCCCGCACGAGGAGAAACGCCCAGGGGGATCGAACCACTCCCTTTTCGGAGAGCAGACGGGCGATCTCGCGCGAGGACATGCCGCGCTCGACCTCCACAAACTCTTCTCCTCCATAGCCGCGATACGGCCCTAAATACTGATAAGCGCCAATGGCCGCCAGCGCGACGGCAATCAACGCGGTGATCAATAACGCAAAAACAACCCGCCGGAACCAGGAACGTTTAACCAAGAGGCTCTTCCTCCCCCGGCACAGCCGTCATCTGTTGAAAACCAAGGTAGCTTTGGAGCAACAACACAGCGGAGAGCCGGTCTACGGCATTGCGCTTCTGTTCGGTGGTGCCGCCGCTCCCTCGCAAGGTGCGCTCCGCCTCGGCGGAAGTCAAACGCTCATCCCAGAAAACGAGGGGAAGCTGAAGATGTTTTTGCAAGCGCTCGGCAAACTCCTCCGTGTAATTGCTCTGGCGGCTTTCCGCGCCGCTCATGTGCAGCGGCCTGCCGATCAACAGAGTTTGCACATTCCAATGCGACGCAACTTCACCAAGCCGCTGAAGGTCTTCCCGAATCCGGGTCCGCTGCAAGGTCTCAATACCTTGCGCCGTAATGCCCAGGGGGTCGCTAACCGCCAGGCCGATTCTTTTTTTGCCGACATCCAGCGCCAGAATCCGTCCGCGAGGCGCAGGCTGATATGAATCCGTCAAAACGAATTATAAAACCTAGCGAAGCGCCGCCTTTGCCAGCGGCAGTAGCGGAGTCATCAA
>CAXUBB010000364.1:0-5738 GCA_964249105.1 uncultured Bryobacteraceae bacterium
CCATTACCCGCATCTTGCACAGTGGTAAATTTCACTTTAGCATTCTGCCTTGTTGTCCGCAAGCAGGGCTAAATCGCCGTTTCCCCTCTCCTACCGGCAGATCCTGGCAAAAATACCCTCTTCGCGGGATAGTTCCTGTTCCCGAAATCTTCCAACAGTGAAGTATTGCGATGTTTTTTCGCCTGTTTTTCCTTAGTATTTTTGCCTTTTTCAGCTTGAGCCTTTATTCCTGTGGCGGAGAGCATACCGCCGCTGCTCCCGCTCCTCAGGAAAAAATCGTCACGGTGGGAGTGGTGAAGGCGGCGCGGCATGCGCTTGAGCGCAATCTCACCATTTCCTCCGAACTGGTTCCGTTTCAGGAGATTGATGTTTACGCCAAAGAAGCTGGATATATCAGCAAGCTCCTGGTTGACTATGGGAGCCATGTCACGCAAGGTCAACAGATCGCCGTGCTGGAGATTCCAGAACTGCAGGCGCAAATAAGGCAAGACCAAGCGTCGGCAAAGAGCATGGCCGATCAGGTCGGAAATGCTCAAAGCCAGTTGAGCCGCACCGAGGCGCAGCATAAAGCCTTGCATCTACAATACGAGCGGTTCAATGGAGTGGCGCAAAGCAAGCCGGGATTGGTCGCGCAACAGGAAATCGACGATGTCCAGGCAAGGGATCTTGCCGCCGAGGCCCAGGTGGAAGCCGCGCGATCAAACTTGGAGATGGCTCGCAGCAACCTACTGGGGGCGCAATCCAAGCTGGAGCGCGACCAGGACGTTTATTCCTATTCGCGGATCACGGCGCCTTTTTCAGGTGTTGTCACGCAGCGCTATGCCAACTTAGGAGCCTTGGTGCAAGCAGCCACGCCCATTGTCAAGCTGTCGGAAGAGAATTTATACCGGCTAGTGATTCCGGTGGCTGAAACCTACGCAGGACTCGTTAGAGTTGGCGATCCCGTGGCCATTCGGGTCTCGGCCCTGGACCAGAGTTTTGCAGGCAAAGTGTCGCGTACTTCTTTCGACGTGCATGACCAGACGAAAACCATGCATACGGAGGTGGATGTGCCGAACCCGAAAGGAACGCTTCTTCCGGGGATGTATGCGGAGGCAACGCTTACGTTCAATCGAAGCGCAGATGCGATCACCGTTCCTTTAACAGCCGTGGCGCGCGAAAGCGAAAAGGCAAGCGTGGACGTTATTGATCCTTCGAACAAAGTGCAGATCCGCCAGGTAGTGCTTGGAACGGAAAACGAGAACGATGTCGAGATCCGGTCCGGCCTGCGCGAAGGCGAGCAGGTAGTCGTGAGCGACCGGGCGAGCCTGAAGCCGGGCCAGGAAGTGCGGGTGATGGCGGCGCCCGCGCCGGAGTATCACACCAGAAGCTAACGATTGTTCACATATCAAGATTTTCCATTCGAAACCCGTATTTCGTTATTGTTGTCTGCCTGATCGTTTGCGTTATTGGCGGCGTCAGCGTCGCTCGTATGCCCGTTGATCTGTTCCCCGCAATCAATTTGCCGGAGGTGGTGGTGGCTACCTTTTATTCAGGCATGCCGCCCGAAGATATCGAAGTGGATATCACGAATCCCCTGGAGCGGTTCTTCACGCTGGCGTCGGGCATCGATCACATGGAGTCGCGCTCCATGCTGGGCGTCAGTTTAATCAAGGTTTATTTCCAACCGGGCACAAGCGCCGACGCGGACGTAACGGAGCTGTCAAACCTGGCATTAGCGGATTTGAAGCGCTTACCTCCAGGTACTCTGCCGCCAGTGGTTTTGAAATTTGACTCATCAAGCCAGCCGGTTTGCTTGGTGGCAGTCAGGGGCAAGGGCCTGAGCGAAGCGCAGTTGCACGATGAGGCGCAATTCACTATCCGGAACCAAATCGCGGTAGTGAAAGGGGCGGAGATTCCGCCGCCGTTTGGAGGCAAATACCGGCAGGCCATGGTGTATGTGGACCCGTACAAACTGGCGTCCCGGCAGTTGAGCCTCATGGATGTCGTGAATGCCGTCAATCAGCAGAACTTAATTCTTCCGGCGGGCGACGTCAAGATGGGTCCATTCGACTATTACGTTTACTCGAACAGCTTAGTTAAGGATATGAACGAGATGAACGACATCCCGATTAAGTCAACGGGAGACTCCTGGGTTTCTGTGAAAGATGTAGGAAAGGCCGAGGACGCAAGTCAGATTCAGTACAACGTGGTGCGTGTGGAGGGGCAGAGATCGACTTACATCCCCATCATGAAACAGGGCGGCGATACCAACACGATTTAAGTGGTGGAGGGAGTGCGCGAGCTCCTGAAAAAGCTGGTGGATATACCGGAGCAGTTGAAAACAGATGTGCTGTTCGATCAATCAACGTTCGTGCGCGAGGCCATCCGGACGGTACTGCATGAGGGGCTGATTGGTCTGGTGTTGACGAGCATCATGATTCTGCTGTTTCTCGGCAGCCCGAAAGCAACGCTGGCGGTACTATTGTCAATTCCTCTATCCGCCTTGGCGACGTTTGTCATTCTTTCGCTGATGGGCAGCACGGTTAACACGATGATCCTGGGCGGCTTGTCCCTTGCCTTCTCGCGCGTTATTGACAATTCGGTGATTTCACTGGAGAACATTTACCGGCATTTGGAGTTGGGCGAAGTTCCGCGCCGGGCAGCGGAGATTGGCGGATCAGAAGTGACGCTGGCAGTGCTGGCGGCAACGCTGGTCGATGTGGTGGATTTCTTTCCTGTCACGTTTCTTTACGGCGTGAGCAAGTTTCTGTTTTCGGCTTTGGCGCTGGCATTCTGTATCTCACTGCTGGTTTCATTCGTGGTGGCAATGACAGTGATTCCGCTGTTTTGCTCGCGCTTCCTGACCGCGCCGCACCACGGACATGCGGAGGGCGAAGCGGGACGTAAACGGTCTCTGTGGGACCGGTTCAATACTGCGTTCAATGCAGGTTTTGAAAAGCTGTTAAACGTTTATGAAGCGTCGGTGCGGGGCGTGCTGAGATATCCCGGCTTGACCGTGGCGGCGCTGCTGTCGGTGTTCGTCTTGAGCCTGGGAATTTTTCCCTTTCTAGGTTTAGCGTTCTTCCCGCGCACGGATGCCGGGCAGTTCACGATTAACCTGAAAGCTCCGACCGGTTCGCGCATTGAGGTGACGGAGGACTACGTGAAGAAGGTAGAGAATCTCATCCGTCAGAACCTGCGGCCCGAGGACTACAAAATGACGGTGTCCAACATTGGCGTTGTAAACGATTTTTCTTCTCTCTACACGTCAAACTCGGGCGCCTATACGGCAACCGTGCAGGCGGCTTTGCAGCAAGAGCACAAGGAGAGCAGCTTTTTCTACATGGACCGGGTGCGGGAATCGATTGCTAACCATTTTCCGGAACTCCGTACCTTTTTTCAAAGCGGGTCGATGGTGGATGCGGTTCTGAACTCAGGCATGCCCGCGCCCATTGATGTTCAAGTGACCGGGCGGAATTACCCCGAAGATTACCGAATGGCGCAACAACTGACGGCGCAGATTCGCGGGATGGAGGGCGTCGGTGAAGTATACATTCCGCAGGATGTGGACTATCCTGCCCTGCGCATGAACATCGACCGGGTCCATGCGGGCGAGTTGGGACTCACGCAGAAAGACGTTGTGTAGAACGTCATTACGGCCATCAACTCCAATCAGATGATTGCTCCCAATTACTGGGTTGATTACAAGACGGGCAATGATTACTTCCTGACGGTTCAGTACTTCGAGCACGGCAAGGCGGCCATACACAACAGCATCGATCTGAAAAACATTCCCTTGCGAGCGCCGAACGGCACGCAAGCGACAACGCTCGACGCGGTTGTTAATCTTCAGCATGCGCAGACGCCGACCGAGGTGGATCACTATCAGATCCAGCGCGCGGCGGATGTTTATGTGACTCCCAAAGGGGAGGATTTGGGGAAGCTTTCGAAACACATCGAGCAACTGATCAAAAACACCAAGAGCACGGGCAAGACGCGGATTGTTCTGCGCCGCATGGTGCTGGGCATGAACGAAAGCTTCAAAAGCTTCGGACTGGGATTCATTCTTTCATTCATTCTCCTTTACCTGATTCTGACGGCGCAGTTCAAATCGTTTGTTGATCCGGTGCTGATTATGCTGGCGATTCCAATGGGCTTTGTGGGAGTGATGCTCATTCTACTTTTGACCGGGACGACGCTGAATGTGATGTCGCTGATGGGCGTCTTGATGCTGATCGGAATTGCGGGATTGAATAGTATTCTGATCGTTGACTTTGCCCATAAGCTGCGGGAAAACGAGCATCTACCTGTTTCCGACGCGATTGTCAAGGCTTGCCGCGTCCGGCTGCGTCCGATTCTGATGACATCGCTGGCGACTATTATCGGCATGATCCCGATGGCGATGAAGCTGGGCACGGGAGCGGAACAGTACGCTCCGATGGCGCGGGCGATCATCGGCGGCTTGACAACGTCCGTCATGCTCACGGTTTTTATAGTTCCGGCGGCTTATCTTTTGATTTACCGGAACCGGGAACAGCACGGATGATGAAGATCGCAAAAGCGCTGCCATATCTGTGCTTGGCGTGCCCGCTGTTAGCCGCCGACAGCCTTAAGCTGACGCTGGCGGAAGCGCATGCTTTAGCTTTGAAGAATCAGCCGCAAATTCTGGCCTCAGAAGCGAACTTTCACCGGGCAGATCAACTGGTAACCGAAGAACGCTCAGCCTATTATCCGAGCATCAACGGCGAAATCACGGGATCGCAGGCGAATCAAAATGCGCGGATCGGCGCGGGGTTTCTGACCGACTCGCGCTTATTTAACCGCTTTGGTTACGGTTTGACAGTGTCGCAACTGATTACCGATTCAGGACGGACCCCCAATCTGGTGGCGCAATCGAAACTGCAAGCGCAAGCGAGCCGTAAGGATTATCAAACGGCGCGTGAGAACGTACTGCTCGCGGTTGATGGAGCCTATTATGATGCGCTCCTGGCGGATGCGCTCGTTCAATTAGCGCAGCAAACCGTGGCGACTCGCCAGAGCGTGGTGGATCAGGTGAGTGAGTTGACAAAAAATAAGCTGAAATCAGAGCTTGATCTGAGTTTTACGCAGGTGAACTTGTCGGATGCCAAGCTAATGCTCCTTCGCGCACAGAACCGGAAACAAAGCGCTTACGCAACGCTGAGCCAGGCGCTAGGTTTGGACACAGAATCGATCTACCAATTGCAGGACGAGCCGGTTCCCGCGAGTCCCCCGGCGAGCGCCGATTCGCTGGTGGCGCAAGCGTTTCAAAACCGGCCCGAGCTGGCGAGCCTGCAATTACAGCGGGAAGCGGATTTAAAACTGGTCAACGCGGAACGCGACCTTAAGAGACCCACGGTGACTTTGACAGGAGTGGGCGGCTCTCTTCCGTTCATTGAACCAGGCAATGCCAATCCGAACATTCCCCTGGGGTATGAGGGCATCGCGGCTAATGTGCAGATTCCGGTGTTCAACGGTCATCTGTTTACCGCCCGGCGGCAGGCGGCGCAATATCAGCTTGAAGCAACCAGCCAACGGATACGCGACCTCCAGCAGCGGATTGCAAGGGATGTGCGCATCGGCTGGGCGCAGGCAAACAGCGCTTACGGAGCAATTGGGGCATCGCGGGAGTTGCTAAAACAGGCGAGCATGGCTTTGGATCTGGCACAGGGCCGCTACAGTCTCGGCCTGTCTTCCATTGTTGAACTAACACAGGCCCAGTTGGCGCAAACGCAGGC
>CAXUBB010000365.1:0-5693 GCA_964249105.1 uncultured Bryobacteraceae bacterium
GTCTGACAAAGGGCGCAAAAGATGTCACCTTACCTCCGGTCAGCGAAATTCACTTGGCCGGTGAGACTTACGCCTATCACGAAGAGTACATCACGAAAGAGGCGAACCGCTATATGCTGCCGACGCGCCGGGCCTTGCAAAACGGAGGAAACGCCAAAGTCGGTGAATACGTTCGTTCGAAGTGGAAACTGGAAGCTTTGCGAAGAACGATTGATGATAGCTTTTCCACGTTTGATCTTGTTGTGCTGCCCACGCGCCGCCACACGCCGAGAACCATCGACGCCGCTTTGAAACGAGAGGAAAACGAGAAGCCGAGGAATCCGGAACTGGAGAACACGCAGGCATTCGATTACTATGGCATCCCGGCTATCTCGATACCGTGCGGTTTCACATCTGGAGGACTACCGATCGGATTGATGATTGCCGGGCCGCGCTTTGCGGAAAGCAAGGTTCTGGCCTTAGCGCGCGCGTATCAGCAGGCAACCGATTGGCACAAGCGGCAGCCGCCCATCCGGCCGGATACCGTTGTGCCGAAGCTGGCGGAGGTTGACGAACAATTCAACCGGCCATAGCGCAACAGCTCTACGCGCTTTGAGCAGGAGGTTTATCTGGCCGCCAAAACGGTTCCCGGGCTGAAATAAACTCAACCGGAATTTCCGGCACAAACGGCTGGAGCCACTCAGCGCAATACTTCATTCCTGCCTGCTCTGAAACGACGTGGCCCAGTACAATGAGCGCTTTCTTTTCGCCTCGCGTGATCGAATCTTGCGCATATTCGACCAGTTCCCACTCGCGCGTCTCTCCCACGATGAAAAGATCCACGCCTGCTTCCCGGAACTGCGGGATGCCCGGCATGCGGCTGGCATACCCCCAACTCGCCAGTGCTCGACGAATAGGAAGTTTCGGATCTCCGATCACCCGTATGGTCCTTGCCTGCAAGTGGAACTCCATCTCTTTAACCAGCGTTTCGAGCGGCATGCCTGCAAAGGTAAAACGGCGAGGGTCATGAGGATCAGCGTTCTGAGTCCAACCTAGCTCTCGCATCATGCCAACTGCAATGCCATCGGGGTGACGCGCGTGCCAATGATCATGGAAGTGGAAGATCGCCATTCCGTGCTCGCGAATAAAACGGAGTTTGAATTGGTAAGTGGGGTCATCGGCAAGGTCGCTGGTTTGATCCTGGTGGAGATAGAACGGAGTCTCGTGTGTGATCACCAAGTTCCTGGCCCGCTCCGCTGCGCGCTCCAGGACATCAAGCGTCGCCATCATCGTCGTTGCAATCCCGCTTACAGCAAGATCTGGACTCCCCGCAATAATTTGATCAACCGTTTGCGCACGCCAGGGAATGCCGACCATCTTTTGGATGCGTTCAACTATGGCCGCTGCCGTTAGGGGCGCTTGATTCCGGTAGCCAAGCGCCCTCGCGCCGCCTGCAACTCCCATTCCGGCGATCAGAACGCCACGGCGCGAAAAATGATTTCTATTCATGCTGGCCATTTTTCGTGCGCTGCGAAATGCGATTATCGCAGACCCGAGCCATAAATAAGCAAAGAGTTCACCAGGGCGCTTCGCTTCATGAAAATCGTCGAGCCGGCTCGGTCTTTTGAAAGCTGGCTGGAGAAAGTGCTCCGGCGCTGGCGCACGACCCGGTCGACAGCGCCTCCGATTTGCTCATGGATACGTTCAATTGAGAAGACAAAATCCATTTTATGCAGCATTAATGAAGGCGCTACGCCGCCCTCCTTGCATATTGAAAACAAGCCCGGATATTCTCTTCTTCAACACGCGCACGCTCCCCTGGCGAGAGATGATCAAACGTCGGCAACGGGTTCGAGCTCTTATATTTATCTACATACCGCAGTGTGCGCGCCAAGTAAATACCGCTCCGGTTTGGAAAGGCAATCCAATAGCGATCCCTCAGGCATGGCACCTCCAGAGGATCACGCGTAATCATTTCAAGCGCGAAGCGGATGTTCGGATTTGCCTTTCGCAGAAGCGATACCATCCGGGGCAAATCCAAAATGCCTGTCCCCAACGGGACTTCCGACATCAGCAGCCCATCCTCATACGGCATAACGGCTATGTCTTTAATGTGGGTTGCCTTCGCATAGGGCGCCGCGGCTTCAATCACTGTCATGGGGTCGTCCAGCAGCGAAAGATTGTTTCCAAAATCTAAGCAAGCGCCCAGGTATTCGCTGGAGTATGTTTGGAAGAGTTTCACATACTCTTCAATGGTCCAGTCCTTATGGTTCTCCAGCGCCAGCGTGAACTTATGTTTCTCCAGCACCGGAACAATTCTCTCGATTAATTCAAAGCTTTGCTGAAGCCAGGCATGCCACTCGGAGAGTGAATGGAACGTCTCATATCGCCGCCCGCTCAACATGGCATCACGGGCGACACTGCATCCAGCGGCTTTCGCGTCAAGGATCGCCTTTTCAAACTGCTCCGGCGTGCTATGGCGCGCCGAAACCATTCCCTCGATCCACATCCCGAGTTCTTCAGCGAGCGCGCGCAACTTCAAAAGATCCCCATTGATGTGCGTTTGAATGCCGGACGCTCCCAGCGCATGACAACGTTGGAGGAACTCAAGCGTGTCCGCGTGTTGAAAACCGGGCGCGCCGGGAACTCTGGGCACCGTCGTTAAGGTTTGCTCTTGCAACTGCGCGGCGGCGTTGCGCGATCCGTAAATAGCGCCTCCAAAGGAGGTCGCGGCAATACCCATTCTCGCTAATGGGCTGCTGTCGTTTGCTGCTCCCGCTCTCACCGGCAAAGTAACTTTTGTCCGCTCAAACCGCCACCGCCATTGCCTTCTCGCTTCGCGTCATCCGCTCCAAAATAAGCTCTTCCACGCGGCGCGCCATCTCTTCTTCCGAAGGAAATGTTTGCACGAATTCAATGCCCTTGTTGGACCGGGCAAACAGCTCCGCTGAGTTTCCCAGCAGATTGCGTATTTGCGCGGCCATGTGTTTCGGATCGGGATCAGCGAGAAGCGCTATATCTTTTCTGCCGGCGTAATTCACTTCATTGCCGGGCCGCCCCAGATCGACCACGGGCAAGCCGCACGCCATCATTTCGTACGGAACCAGACTGGGGTTGGTCGTTGAAAACGCAATGCCAAGATCCGCGTTTGCGTAGAGCGTTGCTAAATCGTCAATGGTCGGCAGCAGAAGCTTCTTGGTCGCCGGAAACGGAAGATGGTGGGTTTCCACTTTGGGGGAACCGAACAGGATAATTTCCACATCGGGACGCAACCGGTGTAATTCTTCCAAAGCGAATACTCCCAGTTCGAAGCATCGTCTGGGCATCTCCGGTCTGGCAAAAAAGATGACGTTCGGTTCGCGTTTAGTGCGTGGCCGGGGATGGTAGATTCCTCGATCAATGGGGAATATGAAATGGTCCGCCTCGCAACCGAACTGAGTCTTCAGAAGAGTTTCACACCAGGGGCCGGAGGTGATGCAATAGAGGCCGAGCCGGTAAGTGTTCTCGGCCAGAATGTACTCGGTGCCCATGGGGGCGAAAGCAGGCTCGAAATCCTGCACGAAGTACATCAGTTCACGCGCGGAATCACGGGCGCGAACGGCGGCGTCCACGGTGGTCCAGTGCGTGGCGAACAAAACGTCGGTTGATCTGATATGCCCGTCGTAGCGGTACATGGGACATTGCAGCGGATAAAAGTGCGCTCGGACTTCCTCGGCCAGTTGTTTGGAATCCAACTCGGTATTCGTGAAATACAGCTCCAGTTGATGGCCGAACTGCTCAAGATGGTAGGCGGCGCGGAAAATATTGCGGTGTCCGCCGCTTCCCACAATCAATCCCGGAATAATCCATGAGATTCGCAGCCGGGTCTTCGGCTCTGCATTCCGCTCGGAAACGCTATCCTGATGCGTGAAAAATCCGTAGACTTGCTCAGCCCGCTTGGCTACTATCTTGGGACCGAATTGCGAAAGGGCGCGCCCTTTCGCCCGATTACCAACAGTCGTTCGCAGTTCCGGCGATTCAATCAATCTTTCCAGCGCCGAACGCCACTCGCCGCTAGTTGAAGCGAGAAATCCGTCCGAGCCGTCGTCAATGGCGTCCCGGTAGCTCTCAATGCCGGACGCCACGGTGGGAACGCCCACCAGTCCCGCTTCAAAAATCTTGAGTTGGCTTTTGCTTTCGCAATAAGGGTTGTCCAACTCAAGCGGCGCTAAGTTGATGTCGATGGAAGCAAGCAGTTTGAGCATTTCCTGGTACGGAACAAAAGGATGTCTCTCAATCCGATGGGAGAAACGATCCCATTTCGAACTTAGATCGAGAATGCCGACTGCGACAAACTGCGCTTCAGGCTTCCTTTCCATCACTTCGAGCAATGCGCTTTCACAAGCTTCGAAGTCAACCTGGTGCGTGTTGCTGCCGCTGAAATAACCGATCCTGACTGTCTCGAATTGTTTCTTACCCGCTTGAGCAACTTTGCGCGCAATGCCGATCTGCTTTTCATTCAATGAGTTCGGAATCACGTCAACTTTCTTGCCCAGCGAAGCAATTCTTCTGGCCAGATAATTGGTTGTGCAAGTGGCCCTGTCGCATGCCAGCAGCGTTTGGCGGTAGCTCTGCACTCCCCGCAGATAAGCGGCCTTTTGCTCCGGCTCGAATAAGTTGACAACGCGAACATATTCGATACTGTCCGGCTCGAACACCAGATCATCAACATCGAACACCGTTTGAAAATTGTTGGTTTTGCAGTATTGCAGAAGATGTTTGATGCGGTCGTCGTAGTCACAACGAAATAAGACGACGATGCGGGCGCTGAAGCGGTGTTCGACAAATTCCGGTATTTGATCCGTGGATATCGAATGAGCCGAGTAGCCCAATTGATTTAATTCCTCCGCTAAGTTGTGAACACGATATCGCTTCGATTCTCCTTCACGGCACCCGATCACATAAAGAACATCAAAACGTAAATTCCTTGGCTCAGCCTTCGCTATCTCGGGCCGGACAACGCCGTTTCGCGAGGCCGGTTCCGGCGCGCTGGGCTGTAGCAGCGAAATGTGGGCCCGCGCCGCCGCCACGCTCTCCGTGGCCGCTCTCGCTTGGGGAGAAACTAGGGCGGTCCCTCGAACTTTGAGCGCGAAATGCCGCAATGGTTGAGTCAGCCGCCAACTGCGTGAATTGCTGATCTCCTCCACCCACTCTTGAGATCCCGACGCGACTCGCTCATACGCCGCTAATTGCTGGCGAGCAAGCGCCAACTCCTGTTGGCTGCGCTGATAAGCCTCATCAGCGCGAAACTGGCCTTCTCTCGCCAGCGTTAACTCTTTCTTAAAACGCATCAGATCCGCTATGAAGCTGGCGCATTCCTGTTTGCTCTGGTGGCGTATCCTTTTCAGCTCGACATTCGCCTGCGCTGCTTCTTCTCGCAGCCTTTCCAACTCTGCCGCGTCTTGCGCTTCTTGCCTGGATTTTTCTTCCAACTCACTGTGTAAGCGTTCGACGCCGGCTTTCGACTGTTCCAATTGCTGTGCCAGGTCTTGAGCCAGCGCACGGGTTTCCGCTTCCTGCCGTTGTGCATGAATTAACTCCGCATTGAGACGGACTATCTCAGCCTGTATCGTCTCCTCCGTGCGCTGGCGAACTTCAGATCCCTCGCTTGTTAATCGCGTGATCTCAGCCCGCAAGTGGACTTCTGTACTCTGTTGCGCCGATGCCGCTTCTCC
>CAXUBB010000366.1:0-3344 GCA_964249105.1 uncultured Bryobacteraceae bacterium
CTGCATGGGGAAGGCGCTTGCCGTCCAGATCTGGTTGGGTTTAGGAGGGAGTGGAATGTCAGTAAATTTGATGTTCCGTTCCTTCGCATACCAATAATCGAGCGGCATGTTCGATACTGCGCTTCGAATCACATGATCTAAAGGCAGCTTGCGCTTGATGAGAAAGGTTGCCACATCCTCGCCGCCCGGTAGCGTACCGGTTTCGAGAGAATCAGTTACTGATGTGCTTGAAATATTGCGAATGGATAGGAAAATCAGTATACAGAGCGCAGTCACGCGGCAGGTAAGAACTTGTGGCCGGGTCGCGAAGGATACCCGTTGGAGGATCGATAGCCAGCCGAAGGCAGTCGAAATTAAAAAGAGCGGCACCGCAAAGAGCCAAACTCTAGGAAAAGGAGCAAAACGAAACACTGACGTTAGTGAGATGCACCACAACACGGTAGCCGCGATCAGGGATCGATGCTTTTGACCGGCGCTGGACGGAGCAGCAATGGAAATTAGAAAGCCGATTACTAACAAAATTGTGAACCAAGGGGGCAAGTCACGGTGCCATAGATTCCACGTTTGATCCAACATAGCAACGTTCTTACTTAAGAATGCGTATAGGCTTTGTTTTTGCACATAAGCAGGACCTGTAGTGACAGCCGTCATTGTGTGAATACCAGACACTACTAAGATGGGAATATACAAGATGCCGGTAATAACAGCCGCACAGACCGCTGAAACCACTACTGGCTTCCAAATCAGCGTTCGGTAAGACGTCTTTTGCCTTGCTAGCCGGATCAGAAGCCATATAATTGCTCCCCCAAAAGGAAAAAGCATAATAGGCACGGTGTAAAAACCTATCGCAGCAGTTACGGTCATTAACGCAAATAACAGAGCGTTGCTTTTGGCCAATAATAGCTCGATACTCAAAAGCAGAACAAGGAAGCAGCACGTGACAATGGTGTAACCCCGAGCGTTCGTAGAGTATTCAACCAAGATTGATGAGGTCGCCACAAGAGTTGCTGCAACAAGGGCGACTGCTCTACTATATATGCGTCTAGCGGTCCAGTAAGCAATAAAAACCATCAGCGTTCCGGCTAGCAGAGTCGGAAGGCGCAAAGCCCAAAGATGATTACCAAAAATTTCAGTCGAGAAGTGTACGAGTATCGTATGAAACACTTGATTATTCGGTTCGGGATACATCGACACCCCGAGAAATAATGGTTTTGAGGCGAAATCGAGATAGGTCGCTGCTTCATCAAATCGCACAGGTTGCGACAGAAAATATAGCCGGTTGAGCAGGCCAACAAATGTAATAGCGAGTGCTTCCAGAACTTCCAGGGGCGACAGTTCACTCCAAAATGCGTGGGCGCGTTTCAAGAGGCGGACCGCATCGCGGGCAAAATACAGCGTGGCGCGCTCTAACACCAAGATGAGCTTGGTGCGAAAAAAGTAAATCGATCCCGCAACGCCCAGCAGAACAAAGCCAAGTATCCGCAACATCTTCTGTCAGGTACTTCGCTGTTCGACCTGCGCCGATTTGCTGGGAAAGTGAGTGTGTGACCTGATTATACGGCAGCAGAGATAAAGACCAGCAGGCAAGCAGGACCGCGCAAGAGAGCGCCAATAAACACCAGAAAACGTAGTTCGCTACGATATTGCTCCGTACCTTCATGGCGCGAGCGCCAGACGGTACCAAGTATATGGATTCCATAGTCTCAGTGATAGATATTGACAGCCAGAAATTCGGAGTCTTCTGGAATGCGCCGCTAAAACTCGTCAAGAGTTATAGCGTGTTTTCCTTGAAAAAGTCCCGTGCCGAGCTTTGCGCCCAGAAGCTGCCCCGGATTCAAGAACTGAACTTGTTTAATGCCAATTTTCGACCAATCCCATACAGTAAAGTACACATCAACATTTCCATCCGTATCGATAACGGAGGTGCCAAAAAAATGAACGTTGCCCATGTAGTTTCGGTCGCCACCGCCTCGTTTTATGGCAATTGCCGCGTTATCGATGTTTGTTTTAGATTGATTGACGTTTAACACTTTTAAGTTCTGGAATGTCAGCGATATTCCGCCAACGTCCCAGTACGACGCGACGGCCCCGTAGTTTCCATCCGTATCCGACGTGGAATCACTCACCAAAACTGTTCCTGTGACTTCAGGCGCGCCGTTCACCTGTCCGTTTGCGGCGAAGTAGCCGCTTCCTTTGTTTATCGCTGACATAAAGTTCGAGACCCTCACTGAAACAGGCTGACTCGTGGAGTTCAGGTTGGAAAGCGCAAAAACGACGCCATTGCCGTCGTTTCCGATAGCGCTGCTATTTTCAATGATTATGTCTTGCAAGCTATCAGCGGGAAGGTTCGGCTCCATGTCAATGCCGTCCGAAGGAGCAGTCCCGGTTGTATGAGTGAACCGGCAATTGCTGATGGTGACATGCCTGCCCGAAATAAGGCTCAAGCCTTGCCGCCGGTTATTATTGAACGTGGAATTCACCACATTAATGTTTGAACTATAGCCTTGCGACCCTCCGCTAATGTAAAGGCCATCACCGCCGGAGTCGTTGCACTCGATGCCGGAGATGTTTACATTATTTGCTCCGGTGATCGCGAGGCAATGGCGATATTCTCCCGAAGTATACTCGGCTTTCAGCATCTGAAAAATGCTCCGGCCCGGAGTGCCGATAATCGTAACGTTATTTACTTCAGAAATGTTCAGCAAACGCTGATTTTGGGTGTAGCCGGGTGTGGCTCGTACTGTGACGTCCGCATCAAGGAGAATATTCGAGTTGTTGGGGATGAAAAGTGGTCCTACTTTATAAGGTTCCCGCGATGCCGGTATCTCCAGCGTCTGGCCATTCACCGCTGTTGAGTAAAGCGCCTTTTGAATAACCGCAGTGTCGTTTAGCCCCTGACCGGCTGTTCCAAAGGTAGAGAGGCTCACAATTTTAGGTTGAGTTTGGCCCCAGCTTTGAGAAATTGTAGGCAGAACCAAGGCGCTCAATAGGAAGAGGATCCCCTTCGAAAGTTTCTTCGAATTCATTATTATCACTTCAAGCTCGATACTACAGTTGCTCGGGGTTCTAAGCTCTCCCCATGTGCCGCCGATCGCGCAGCGACATAGCGTACCCGAGCGGTAACGAAGCGAGCAGGAGCAGTTTTGCGATTCCTGGGTTAATTTGTCTGAGCTGCCGCGCCAAGCCAACTTTTTGGTCAAAGGAATAACGACTGAAATTGATCGCCGACTGCGCCAGTTCGCGCGGCGCCTGTGGAAACCAGTCAATCAGATCGTTCAGGATCATGCGGTGGCACGCCGCACGGCCGTTCACCACTTCCTGGCGTAGGGTCGTCAGATGGTCGG
>CAXUBB010000366.1:3354-5654 GCA_964249105.1 uncultured Bryobacteraceae bacterium
GGCCCCGTCATCAATCCAATAAATTCGTAATCGCTCGTTGACAAAACGAGTCTGGTACCGGCGTGCGATCGCGAGCCAGACAACGCTCTCGGAGACGAATTTGTGTTCGGGGTCAACCGGAAAAGGAAACTGCTTCAGCACATCCGTGCGCTGAAAACCCCACTTTTCCCCCTTTACTTTGTACTTATAGCTCAGCTCTATAGAGTTCGAATCAAGAATATCTTTCGGATAACCTGTGCCGACCAACTTTCCATGCTGATCCTGACATAAGGCAGTTACCGCGCTGAACTGCGGCTGAATTTCGGCGGGAATATTGTTCCAGTGATGCAGGAAACGCTCCAGCGCGTCCGGAGTGCAGCCGTCATCGGAATCAAGCGTCAGGAAAAGTTCTCCTTGGGCCTGGCTGATACCGAGATTGCAAGCAGTCGGCTTGCCATGATTGTCCTGGTATAGATAACGCACGGGGAAATCGGCTTTCCGGCGCCATGTTTCCACTAAGTCACGAGTCTCGTCAGTCGAACCGTCGTCAACGATCAGCCACTCAAAATCACATAGGCTTTGCGCACACAGCGATTCATATGGCCGGTGCAGGGTGTTAGCCCGGTTGTAGGTGGGCGTAAAGACCGTAAATTTGAATGGATACAGCATACGAAGCTCTAGCGATGCAAGAAGTACACGTAGTAGTCAGTACCGGGAACCGATTGCCAACCGGCATCTGCCATCACTGGCCGGCTCTGTGAAATGACAGCAGCGGCCCCGGTACCGGCGAGGGCCGTTAAAACGGATTTCATGGTGTCTCGCTTGGCGTTCAAAAAAGCTATTTTGTCTTCGACCGGGACCTCGGCCACGATGCGTATGCCTGCTAGATGGGCCCAATAAGCCGAAATCGAATCGCCGACGTAAGCAACGTCCGCGCTGCTCGGCAGACCCGCTCTTTGCAAACCGGCCGCAACCGCCCGGTCCCCGCTTGTTGAACGATGCGCATCAGTGGAAAGACCGCGCTGAGCATTGGCCGCATCTGTTCCCACCTGGAAGATGACGCCAATAATAAGCAGAGACGCTGCGGCAACAAGCAGCGGTTCCAGTAAGCGGGCGCTCTCCGCATGGGAGCGCGGTCGAACAGCGACGAGCAAGCAAGCCCACAAAATCGTCACATAAGGGGCAATAAGACGCGCTTCTAGATTAAACAATACATTTACTAGCACGAGCGCACCGGCAGGGATGATGATCGCCCACTGCTGCCTCCAAACGCTTTTCAGGATGTTTCGAGGATTGCCAATGACCAGAAACAAAGTGAGGAGAGCGACACAGAGTGGAGCTTGTTTCACCAAAATGATACGGGAAAACGTTCTTGCATTTTTGATTAATTGATGCGCTTGGCCAGCAGGGGAAAACCGCACTTTGACTCCCTCATACCAATAAGAGGTGTCATACCAGATGGGGCAGGAGCCGGGCACAGGCGTCGCAAACTCATAAACAGCCGGTTTGTTGAACAACAGCCGTGGCGGGTGCTGTAATCTGCTTCCGCTGGGCAAGCGAACTCCATGGGGATAGCCGTAAGGAAATCCGTCCACAACAAATAAATATGTCAGCGGCCCGTTTTCGCTGATGGTAAACCGATGCTTTTTGCTGGAGATAAAGCTGATATAAGATCCGGCGATCAGTGCAAAAGCGAACACAGCAAGAGCAATGTTGCGTATCGGACGCGCTTCGCGCAATCTGGCAAGAATCATCGTCGCGATGACAATCACGCCAAAAAGCAGCATAACAGGCTTTGCGAGATAGCTGAGACCCAGCAAGACACCAAGCAGGACCAAGAAGGGCCGCTCGGACTGAGTTCCTGGCAAACGCAGTATACGCAGCAACAGTCCCATCACCGCGAAGACCAGGACCGAGATGAGGAGGTCAGGCGTAACCAGAGTAAGCGTAATCAAATCAAGCGAGCACGAAAAGAATAACGCATACCCGAGCAACTCCCAAACCCAGCGCGGCGCTTCGAAAAAGGCTGACAACGGAGAAAGGTTTCTTTGCCTGCACAGCAGTTCTGCCCAGAAGAACCGAAAACAGAAAAACGAACCGGCAAAAATGACGAAATTGACCGCGTGAGCGATAACGAAATCAGTCGCGCCGGAGGATCGATGCAACGCGAGAGCGAGCGCCAGCAACACGGGATAAAGGGGGTTCCAGTAAGCGCTGATAGCGGCTGCCCAGGAGTGGCGCGCATAGGCGGAAGCGACTTCCAGGTAGGAGATTCCGTCTTCGTTCATCTCATACCGGTTTGCCCACGCTTGCGTCAAGGC
>CAXUBB010000367.1:0-5653 GCA_964249105.1 uncultured Bryobacteraceae bacterium
ATGTAAGCTCACTGGTATCGACCATGCCGATGCCTAATGGCGCTGTTTACGCCTCCACGAAAGCGGCTGTGGACGCGATTACGCGAAGCTTGGCGGCAGAACTTGGATCACGCAACATTCGAGTTAATTCCGTGCTGCCGGGACCAGTGGAAACGGAAGGCTCAAACGCAATACCTGGCTCCAAAGACTTGTTCAACCAAATGCTGCCTCAAATTCCGCTGGGCAGAATCGGAAAGCCGCAGGATATTGCGAACACAGTCGCATTTCTGGCCTCAGACGAATCTGGATGGATGACTGGGCAAACCATTTACACCACCGGCGGATTGCGTTAAATTCGGCTCCTACCGGGGCATCTGATCGAAGATTTCGTTAAAACGCTTTTTCTGTTCGGGCGTGAGGACGTCAAAAATGTGCCGTTTCCCTACTGCCGCTACGTCCTCCTGCTCTTCTCGAATGTTCTGGTAGTACTTGACATAGTCGTCAAGCTCTTTTGTGATGGTTTTTTCCTGATCGGGCGTGAGCTTCAATTCCGCCTTCAGGCTTTGCAGGCTGATGGCAATTGGATGCCTTTCATCCATTCCTTTATGGATATAGCTGCGCGTTAGAACCGAGCCGAAAGCCGCTCCACACAGGAAAACGATAAAAAGGGTGACAAGCACCTTGGGATTGGACCAACTTGCGTCGTCGCTTTGCAGCATGGAATCCCGTGATGTAACAGAACTGCTGATTTCAGAACCCCCTAGCGCGAAGCAAAATTGATTAGTACCGCATCCCTTTGCTGTGTCGGGCTGCCGAACACCGGAGCATCGGCATAAGCTCGTTCCACAACTGCTCTCCGGTGTTGGAGATTGCTTTCAGTTGTTTCTTGCGCCACCACATAAACGCCTAACACCACGGCCAGGGAAAGAGACATATAGGCCAGGCGCGTGCGCACGGGAGAATAGATGAAACCGGCCCAAATAGAGCATTTGGCGCGCTCCTCGATGGTTTGCAGCACGCGGGCATAAAAACCGACGGCCGGTTCCACTTCCTCTGGTGAGCGCAGCGACTGAAAAAGTTCAGACTGAGCCCGCATTGCTCTTAATTCCGACAAACACTCAGAACAGGAGGCCAGGTGAAGCCCCGACTTGCCCTGTTCAATAACCCCGTTCTTTTTTGCAAGTAGATCTTCTAACTGATTCCGTACCGGCTCGTGCATATTTCCCTCAAAAGCCTTACTCAATTGCGAATCTGCTGTTCGCTTATTAAAACTTTACTACTAAAACACTAGCTGCAAAAGCTTAAAATCAGGCAATTGTTGAAGCCGCAGGCGCTTTTTCCAATCTTTGAGCTGCTTTCACGAGCTTCTGACGCGCACGGAACAGCTTCACCTTAATGGTGTTTTCATTCAGCCCTGTCATCGCGGATAGCTCTTCCACGGAATGGCCTTCCACTTCCTTCAAAAGAATCAGGGAGCGATCTTCTTCCGAGATCTTTGACAGCAGCTTAAAAATAAGGTCATGCTGCGCAAGTTGCTGATCGACAGGCGGCGCATGATCGGTGGCCGGCTCTGAGTTCTCCATCCGCAGCGAGGCATCGGAGGAGAAATCACTTTCATAAACTAACTTCCGAACCCTTTTTTTACGCAGATAATCGTAACATTCGTTCACCGTGATTTTATATATCCAGGTCAGGAGCGAGGAACGGAAATCGAAGTTTTTAATAGAAAAATAGATTTTGGCGAAAACCTGCTGAGCAATGTCTTCGGCGTCATTCCGGTTGCGCAGAATACCATAGATGATGGAAAACACCTTGGCTTGGTAGCGCTCCACGATCTCGCGAAAGGCAAGTTCGTCCCGTCCCTGTACCCGCCGGACCAATGCGGCTTCTTCAGTCATCCGGTGATCCACTTTTTTCGATCGAGTTACCTCGCCGGAGACAACCGGAAAGGGAAGAGTTACGCCTAATCCGCTCATATATGCCGACGGACGTGCCCCTCTTGCTATGCGTTACAACAATTTGACGTCGCAGTAAGAGAGTCGGCACTAATGAATCTTACGAGTTCCAGCTAGGCTAAGAATGGCAAGGCCGGAACTTTCAGGGCTTTTTGACATCCAATGCTTGTTCCGTTCGTTGTAAACTAAAGGTTTAAGTTCGTGTTTGGAAGGAATAGAGAATGATTCAGCTTACCGAAACCGCCGTTACCAAAGTGACTGAGATCTTGACCATGCAGGAGCCGAAGCCGGCTGGGCTGCGCATTGCCGTAGTGGGCGGCGGATGCTCCGGGTTCAGCTACTCGATGGCCTTTGAGAACCAGCCGAATATGCTGGACAAAACTTACAATTTTGGCGATCTGAAGGTGTTTATCGACCAGGCAAGCATGTTGTATCTGGATGGCGCTGAAGTCGATTACGTCGAAACGCTTGAAGGGTCCGGCTTCAAGTTCAACAATCCGCAAGTGAAATCAACTTGCGGCTGCGGCAGTTCATTTAACGTGTAAACTTCGCAATTGTTACCGCGAGTGATGAGTAGGGCCGAGGGAACATAGCGCTCCTTCGGCCCTTTTGCATGATGGAAAGACATGCGTCATGATCTGACAACGGAAGCGCGCAATCCCTCTTCTTCCGCCATTGATGCGCTTCCGACGCGACAAATGCTGGAAGTAATCAATGCTGCCGACGCGGAAATCGCAGGGGCGGTCCGGCGTGAAATTCCTGCCATTGCGTCCGCTGTGGACGGTATTACTGAACGGCTCGAAAGGGGAGGGCGGCTCTTTTACATAGGGGCTGGAACGTCAGGCCGATTAGGCGTTCTGGATGCTTCGGAGTGTCCGCCCACTTTTAACGTGCCGCCGGAAATGGTGCAAGGCCTCATTGCGGGCGGCGACGGCGCTCTGCGTCGCTCAGTTGAGAAGGCGGAAGATGACCCGGAAGGAGGCAGGCGCGATCTGGAGCAGCGCGGTTTTGCTCCCGGCGATGCTTTAGTGGGAATTGCCGCGAGCGGAAGAACGCCTTACGTCCTCGGCGGCTTGCGGTATGCGCGAGATTTGGGCGCATTGACGATTGGCTTGAGTTGCACGGCCCACTCGGAGGTAGCGCAAGCGGCGGAAATTGCCGTCACGCCGATACCGGGACCGGAAATTATCACGGGATCGACCCGGATGCGCGCCGGAACAGCCACAAAATTAGCGCTGAATATGTTGAGCACGGGCGTGATGATCCGGATGGGATATGTTTACGGCAATTTGATGGTCAATGTCCAGCCCACGAATGATAAGCTGACAGACCGGGCGTGCCGGATTATCGCCGCGATTACCGACGTGTCTTATGATGAAGCATCACGGTTGCTAGCGGAAGCCGGTTCCGTTCGGACGGCGGTTGTTATGCACGAACGGCAGGCATCCCGCGAAGAAGCCGAGGCAATTCTGGCGGCGGCTAAAGGCCGTTTGCGCGTCGCTCTCGGTCAGTAACTCGAAACAACAGCACAGATGGATAAGTTCAAGATTACCGGCGGCACGCCGCTCAGCGGAGAAGTACAGGTCAGCGGATCGAAGAATTCGGCGCTTCCTGCCCTGGCAGCCTGCCTGCTGACGAGCGAGCCGGTGACTCTCCGGCGCATTCCGCAAGTAAGGGATATTGCCACCATGAAAAAGCTGCTGGCCTTTACCGGAGCGGCTGTGGACGATGGAGATGGAACTGCGCGCGTTCACGCCCAATCGCTCGAAAAACCCGAAGCTCCCTATGATGTTGTGAAAACCATGCGGGCTTCCAGCCTGGTTTTAGGTCCGTTGGTAGCCAGAACTGGCCGGGCGCGGGTTTCCATGCCCGGCGGATGCGCCATCGGGGCGCGGCCCATCAATCTGCACGTGCAGGCGCTGGAGCAATTGGGGGCTACCATTGAACAGTCATATGGATATGTCGAAGCGCAAGCGCCCAATGGACTGCGCGGCGGTCC
The DNA here is from genome assembly GCA_964249105.1 of uncultured Bryobacteraceae bacterium. Classification (GTDB taxonomy): domain Bacteria; phylum Acidobacteriota; class Terriglobia; order Bryobacterales; family Bryobacteraceae; genus Bog-105. The sequence goes on from CAXUBB010000367.1 coordinate 3,934, forward strand.
GATCCATTTCGACCGCATCACAGTGACGGGAACGGAGGATGTGCTCATGGCGGCGGTGCTGGCGCGCGGCGAGACGGTCATCAGCAATGCGGCCCGCGAGCCGGAGGTGCAGGACTTAGCCGGCCTGCTCACTAAAATGGGCGCGCGGATCGAGGGCGCGGGAACTTCCACCATTCGGGTGCAGGGCGTCGAGCGCCTGAGCGGAGCGGATCATACGATTATTCCGGACCGGATTGAAGCCGGAACTTTCCTGCTGGCCAGCGCGATCTCGAAGGGCGAACTGACCATCAGGAATTGCGTTCCGGAGCACCTTACAGCATTGATTATCAAAATGAAGCAGGCCGGGGCGGAAGTCGAGGAGATCGACGGCGAGTTGCGAGTGCGTTGCGACCGCCGCCCCCAGGCAACCGATATGACCACCGAAGAGTATCCGGGATTCGCGACCGATCTGCAAGCGCAATACATGGCGTGGATGGCCACGGCTCAGGGCATTAGTTTCGTTACCGAAACCATTTTCGAGAACCGCTTCATGCATACGCAGGAGTTGGCGCGCATGGGAGCTAATATCCGCATTGAAGGCAGACAAGCGATTGTCGCGGGGGAAGATAAGCTCATGGGAGCGCAAGTGATTGCTTCGGACCTGCGCGCCAGCGCTTCACTCGTGCTGGCTGCCCTGGTGGCCGACGGCGAGACGGTCATTGACAGGGTTTATCATATGGATCGCGGCTACGAGCGGATCGAGCAGAAACTGGCTTCCGTCGGCGCAAAGATCGAGCGAATTCAATAGAAAGCCCCATGAGCACACCAGCCAAGCACCACAGCCCAGGATTTCTGGCCATCGTGAATGAGGCGAAGGGGCGCATTCGTGAGATCGATATTGACGAGTACCAGCGCTTGCGGGAACGCGGCGAGGCCGGGCAGCTCGTTGACGTTCGGGAAGATCATGAGTGGCATCTGGCTCACGCGGCGGGTGCCGTTCATCTGAGCAAAGGCATCATTGAACGCGATATCGAAACAGCATTTCCGGAAAAGAATACAAAGCTGGTGCTCTACTGCGGCGGCGGTTACCGTTCGGCCTTAGCGACGGATAATCTCCAAAAAATGGGTTATACCAACGTGATTTCACTGGACGGCGGCTGGCGGGCCATTGAGGCTTCCGGACTGCCGCTGGAACAGGGTATGGGAAGCAGTTGAAGGTAGCGTAAATTCAGTTCCATTAGACAACTTCCTAAATTGTCCTACCAAGCACTGATTCACCTCTACAAGGAGATATCGCAAAAGTTGCGTGGCAAAGCGAGCGGCAGGCACTCGGTATTCAGCAGCAAAGTCTAACGAAAAAACTATTCAAATTTCATTTGACTTTAAAAAGTTCTCGTTTTATAGTTGCCAAGTGCTAGGGGTTTTATTAGGGAATTCCTATAAAATGCTAAAGCTTTCTGCGATGCACGTCCAAAAGAACTCCATCAGCAGTAGCCGAAGCAGACCTGCACCAGTTGTTTGCAAAATACCAGTTTATGACGCGATCTTTTGAATTCTGTGTGGGTGATTTTGAAATGATGCGAGATCACACCTTAAAAGGAGAGCATAGTGGTGTTGCACTGCTGGATGTCAACTGTCGTTACCTTTATGTAAATCCGATTCTTGCTACGTTTCACGGGCACAAGCAGGAAGACTATTCACAGCGCCATATATCGGAAATGATCCCTAATGCCATTCTGCC
>CAXUBB010000368.1:0-1747 GCA_964249105.1 uncultured Bryobacteraceae bacterium
GCGGCAATCAGCTGTGGCAACTTACGCCGGTGGTTCTGTATAACATCGTGAATCGAAATAGCGGACAGGTGCTGGACATCCCTGGAGGAACCGCCGCGAGCGGAACGAAGCTTCAGCAGTGGAGCGCGAACGGAAATCAGCAACAATGGTGGCAATTAGCGCTGGCCGGTAACGGTTCCTACGCGATTGTGAACGATTCGACGGACAAGGCGCTGGATGTAACCGGAGCGTCGAACGCCAGCGGAGCATTGATCCAGCAGTTCGATTACCTGGGATACGGAAATCAGCAGTGGCAGCTTGCCCCTACTGATTCTGGGTATTACCAGATTGTGAGCCGGCAAAGCGGAAAAGCGCTGGACGTTATTGGCGCTTCGACAGCCTTGGGCGCAGGGGTCCAGCAATACGACTATCTGGGCTTCAGAAATCAACAGTGGTCTTTGCGCGCCGTGGGGAATTGATTAAGCATGGCTGATACTTGGCTCCTACTCTCGTGAAACCGTCTGTTTACCTGGAAACTTCTTTTCTTAGCTACGCCGCAGCCCAATTTAACTCTGACATATTAGTCCTGTCCAGAATCCAACTGAGTCGCTACTGGTGGGAGCGTTACAGCAAGAGTTTTATGCTCTGTGTCTCAAAAATCGTTTTTGATGAATGTTTACGAGGAGATCCTGAGGCTGTGCAGCGGCGCTCTCAATTGCTGGCTGAAACCACAGCTCTTCCGCTGAACGAAAATATATTAGTGTTAGCCAATGCGTTCCTGGAGCGCGGGACTATTCCAACAAAAGTAGCTAATGACGCTATCCATATTGCTTGTGCTGCATTTTACAACTGCCGTTTTCTGCTAACGTGGAATTTCAAACATATTCTGAATGCGTTTCAATCCGTTTCTATCCGGCAAATCATAGAAGAGTATGGCTACACACCACCGCTTATCTGCACTCCCGAGTCCTTCCTGGAAGAATGAGCCGTTAGAAGACCCGATCATCGCCGAGTTGGATGCGTACCGGGAAGCCTATGCCGCGCAGTTTGATTACGACTTGCGACGGATGTATGAAGATATCAAGGCAAGAGAAGCGATGGACCCGGCTTTCGTACGCCAGACCTAATTCTGCTTACTGCGGATTGAGTGCTGATGAGAATTTAGTGCCCAATTACATGCCTGATGCCGACTTCATCAAGTTCGTCGAAGATATGGACCGCTGCTGGCGGGAAAGCCGGTTTCACGATCTCGACGCTTATCTGGCCGACGATGTGGTGATTGTTGCGCCGGATGGAAAGAATCGTCTGGAAGGCATCGCTGCCGCCGTGGAAAGCTATCGTGAGTTCATGGCCAGTTCGTCCGTCGAGCACTACACCACGTCCGATCACATCATGACGCGCCGCGGCGATGTCACTGTGGTTGAGTACCAGTGGAAAATGGCGTGGACCAGCGCGGGAATAGATTATGACGACCGGGGCCGCGAGATTTTAGTGCTGGCCTGGCGTGAAGGCAACTGGCGCGTGGTTTGGCGCACGCAGATTTCCATGACGGGATGAGCTGACCGGCGTCAGACTCCAGCAGTTGCGCTTCTGCCAATCCCGCTTCGATGTTCCCATCCATGAGAAGCCGGCGGGGACCGATGGCAGCAAATGCCAGCGCGGTTCGATGGAGGCGACCAGTGACCACGGCGGAATCCCGTCGAAGTGGGCCGTCCACTCGGGATCATTGGGGTGAAAACTGCCCCCTTCCGTTCGGTTCCAGATACGA
>CAXUBB010000368.1:1757-3359 GCA_964249105.1 uncultured Bryobacteraceae bacterium
TCCTCAAACAGATAAAACGAGATGTTGAAGCGAAAATCCGGGCGAACTTCCGGAAAGCAGCCGGACCCCTCAAACCTGTAAAATCGTTTCCGGAAAAGCGATTGTTCAGCAATCATGTCTGACAATCGTTGCTTGCCTTCCTGAGCGGTACAGGCTGTAAACCTGATCTCCGTCAGCCGTCTCAGTTCCCAGACATTTTCGGAATGCACAGGCTCAAATGCCCGGATTGTGAAGTGGTGCGTTTGTTCCATTCGCAAGGCGCTGAACTCGATCTTTTTGAACAAGTGGCCGCAAAACTATGTTTTTCTTACGGCAATGAACAAAAATGCATTCTCCTGCCGTCCAAAGAACAGTGGAACCGACCAATGCTGTCACTATCGACCCCAAGGAACACAACTATTCCGACGTTTACAAGCTGATGATCGGCGCCGTGGTGCCGCGCCCGATCGCCTTTGTTTCTTCGGTGGATGCGAAGGGAATTTTCAATCTGGCGCCCTTCAGTTACTTCACTCTTTGCGGCTCTAATCCTCCTTTTGCGGTCTTCAGCCCGGTGCATCGAGGGCCGGATCAGCCGCCGAAAGACACGCTTCGAAACGTGCGGGAGACTGGCGGCTTTGTCGTGAATATCGTCTCGGAAGACTTCCTGGCGCAGATGAATCAGACCGCCGCCGATTATCCGCCTGAGATGGATGAGTTCGTCATTAGCGGTTTAACGCCCGTTCCGAGCGAGCGCGTCAAAGCGCCCCGCGTGGGAGAATCGCCCGTGCAAATGGAATGCGCGCTGAAAGAGGTCCTGACGCTCAGCGATAAACCGGGCGGAGGCAGTCTGGTCATCGGCGAAATTGTTCTGGTACATCTTGCCAAAAGCGTGCTGGCCGAACCGGAAAAAAGTGTTTTCAAAATCGATCCCGGCAAGCTCAACGCCATTGGCCGAATGGGCGGTCCCACCTACACCCGTACCCGCGACCGCATTGACCTCCAGCGTCCTCAATGGCCGCCCAAATAGCAGCGCGATAAAGGCACTCCTTAGCGCATCTTTAGCCCTTCTTTAGGCCGGACGAACTACTGTTAAAAAAGCGGGGCGGGGAAGATCAACCGGTGCGCCGCGAAAGACCTATGGCCGACTTGCTATACCCACTCACCGCAATTCTGTTCTTTATTGGATGTTGGGCTTTCACCAAAGCGTGTGATCGCCTGTAAGAGGGGTCGACTGGGAGAACCTTTATGGACTACATCATTGGCGGAGTAACCTCTTTGCTCCTGTTTGCCTATCTTCTTTACGCGCTGCTGAAACCCGAAAAGTTCTAGTTCCTTGACAAGTTCCCGCCTGGAGATATATCCGTGACAAGCAACGGCATTCTGCAAATTCTCTTTTTCTTTTTGATTATTTTGGCTTTGGCAAAGCCGATGGGCGTGTTCATGGCCCGGCTCTTTGAGGGCAAACGGACCTTTTTACACCCTGCGCTGCGCTCCGCCGAGGTTTTGATTTACAAGCTGATTGGCGTTCGTGAAACGACGGAGCAGCGCTGGACGCAATACACCTCTTCCCTCCTTTGCTTCAGCATTTTCAGCTTTTTATTTGTTTACCTGTTGCAGCGGCTC
>CAXUBB010000368.1:3369-5628 GCA_964249105.1 uncultured Bryobacteraceae bacterium
GCTCCAGGGTATTTTGCCCTTTAACCCGCAAGGCTTCAATGGCACGAATGTATCGCCGGATCTGGCCTTTAACACTGCCGTCAGCTTCGTGACGAACACCAACTGGCAAGCATACTCCGGCGAAAGCACGCTGAGTTATCTGGCGCAAATGGCCGCCTTGACCGTTCAGAACTTCGCTTCGGCGGCAGCCGGGATCGCTGTCGCCATTGCGCTGGTGCGGGGCTTCGCGCGACAAGGGGCGAACAGCCTGGGTAATTTCTGGGTGGATCTCACCCGCGCGACTCTTTATATTCTGCTGCCCCTCTCGATTTTGGTTGCTTTATTTTTCTGCTCGCAAGGGGTAATTCAAAACTTCGAGCCGTACACCACGGCAAAAACCATCGAGGGCGCAAAACAAGTGATTGCGCAGGGTCCGGTAGCCTCACAGGAAGCAATCAAGATGTTGGGCACTAACGGCGGCGGTTTCTTCAATGCCAACTCAGCGCATCCGTTTGAAAATCCCACGCCGCTCACGAATTTTGTTCAGATCATTCTGATTTTCCTGATTCCGGCGGGTCTGACCTACACCTTCGGAGTCATGATCGGCGACCGCAGGCAGGGCTGGACTGTTTTCAGCGCGTGCGCGTTCATGTTTCTGGTCGGCGCTTTTGTTTGCTACTGGGCGGAAGCGAACGGCAATCCTAACTTTGCCAAGCTAGGCCTCGAAACTAAGGCCACGTCATGGCAGCCGGGCGGAAATATGGAAGGCAAGGAGACACGCTTCGGCATCGCGGCTTCGGCCCTTTTCGCTACCGTTACCACGGACGCCAGTTGCGGAGCAGTCAATAGCATGCACGACAGCTTCACTCCTCTGGGGGGGCTTGTTCCGCTGTTCAACATCCAGACCGGCGAGGTCATATTTGGAGGCGTGGGAGCGGGCTTATACGGAATCCTTCTCTACGCGATTGTGGCCGTGTTTATCGCTGGGCTGATGGTAGGCCGCACACCGGAATACGTCGGGAAAAAAATTGAAGGTAAGGAAGTAAAAATGGCGATGCTGGCCCTGATCGCCACGGCCCTCAGCACTCTGGTGTTTTCCGCTATCACAGCCGTGATTCACTTTCCGGTGCCGGGACCGGACAAGGACGCCAAAGGGCAACTGGTCGCGCACAGCTACTGGAATCCGCCCGGTCCGGCCACGGCTAATTTCAACAACTCGGGCGCGCACGGCTTCAGCGAAGATCTTTATGCGTACAGCAGCGCGGCAGGCAATAACGGCAGCGCCTTCGCCGGCATCAGTGCCAATACGCCCTGGTACAACCTGACGCTCGGTTTGGCGATGCTGATCGGCCGCTTTCTGTTTCTGATTCCGCTCCTCGCGGCGGCAGGCAGTCTCGCGGCAAAAAGGAAGATTCCTTTCACGAACGGAACGCTGCCGACGCACGGCCCATTATTTGCGAGTCTGCTCGTAGGAACCGTCGTCCTGGTGGGAGCATTGACGTTCTTTCCAGCGCTCGCTTTGGGTCCCATCGTCGAACACTACCTGATGCAGGATGGCAAGCTGTTTTCTTTTCTGCTCTTTCCCCTTTGGAGTTAACCATGACCAGTTCCGTTCAGACGCCAGCACCCGCGCCCGTGCAGCCGCAAGGGAATTCGACCTCGCTGCTTCCTCACAAGCTGAGCCGCTCCCGGCCCCTGTTCGATGGGGAAATCGTGCGGCGCGCCGTTCGTGATTCATTTCTGAAACTGAACCCGCTGACGCTGCTCAAAAATCCGGTTATCTTTGTTGTGGAAGTCGGAGCTGCTTTAGTCACTGTGTTTTTGTTGCGTGATCTCGTCACCAAACATGCGGCTGTCGGCTTTGAAATTCAGATCGCGTTATGGCTATGGTTTACGGTGCTCTTCGCCAACTTCGCGGAAGCCATGGCCGAAGCCCGCGGAAAGGCGCAAGCGGATACGCTCCGCAAAGCGAAAACGGACGCCGTCGCCAAACGGCTGCTGAATGGAAAAACGGAGATCGTGCCGGCTTCCAAGCTGCGGGCTGGCGATATCGTGCTGGCCGAAACAGGCGACCTGATTCCCGGAGACGGGGAGGTTGTCGAAGGAATCGCTACTGTTGATGAATCCGTCATTACCGGTGAACGCGCTCCCGTGATCCGCGAGTCCGGCGGTGATCGCAGCGCGGTCACGGGCGGCACCAAAATCCTTTCGGACCAGGTCAAAATTCGCATTGTGTCCAACCCCGGCGAGACATTTCTGGACAAAATGATTGCGCTGGTG
>CAXUBB010000369.1:0-5628 GCA_964249105.1 uncultured Bryobacteraceae bacterium
TCCACATTCTGTGCCGTAAAGACAGCGGCTACGGTATGGCCGGCAACGGGATGGGCGAACGATAGAATGCCTTCCGAAAGATAAAATTTAATATCACCTCGCGTCAGGTGCAAGTCGCGGACGCGGTACGTTTGTTCTCCGTCGAGTGAAAGATGCTGAAGCGCTACCGACAGGTCAGCGGCGCTCACTACCCCGGCGGCATGGATCGGCGGGATCGTAAAAAAGAGGAAGGCGCTTACGCATAGCCATCGCACAAGGAAACCGCTATTTTAATTCGGGGCTGTTGGCGGTTGCCGGCTCCTGGCTAGCGCTTTCGCGAACCACCCCGGTCTGGTCAGTGTAAAAACTGCGCCGCCCGGTACTGTTATAAACCTTGGGCACGGCTACCACGGCATAGCCGGATGGAGTTTGCGTCACTGTGTAGTTGTACCCGCCGCTCGTCCCGCTCGCCAGATTACCGGAAATGAGATTGGCCGCCTGTGCGCCCTCATTAGTGCCTGCTCCGGCGGGCGGGCCAAGTTGCGCTAACGAATTCGCATATTGCCCGAACTCAGACTGATACTGGATCTGAACAGTATTAATCGTTTGTAGCGTTTTAATCGCGCCCATTTCGCGGGCGTGTATCTGCGACTGACTCATTTTCGGCAGCGCAACGGAAAGAATAATCAGAATAATGGCAATAACAATCAAAAGCTCGATCAGCGAGAAACCACGCTGATTCCGGCGGCGTTCACGAACAGAGGACCACATACATTTCACATAATACGACGTGGCCCTATCGTCTAGCGTTGTCTCAAACTTTGAACCAACAGTGCGTATATACTGACATATAGACTTCAGATTACATGTCGAAAACACGAATCGCTAAACTCTTCAAAAATGGCGCCAGCCAAGCAGTGCGATTACCCGCTGAATTTCAATTTGAAGGTAACGCGGTTTATGCCACGCGTGATGACACAACGGGTGACGTCGTGCTATCCGGCCAGCCGGGCACGCAAGCGTGGCACGATTTTTTTGAGATGATGCAGGACATTGAGGTGCCGGATGAATTCATGGCGGAACGTCCCATGAATGCGCCGCAGCAAGATCATTCTCTATTTGACGAGGAATCATGAGCATGCTTTACATGCTCGACACGGATATTTCCAGCTACATCATTAAGGGACGTTCTCGTGATCTAAAGGCAAAGCTGTCGGCTATCGAGCCATTTAAGATGTGCGTATCAGCCATTACCCGCGCTGAATTGCTTTATGGATTGAAACGCCTTTCCCCCGATCATAAACTTCACTTGGGAGTTCGCCAATTCCTAAAAATTGTCCGAGTATTATCGTGGGACAGCGAAGCTGCGGATTTCTACGCTGATATTCGTCATCAACTCGTAACTGCGGGTCAACCCATCGGCGAATTGGACATGATGATCGCGGCGCACTCGCTTGCCGCCGGTGCAGTCCTCATTACGAACAATATCCGCCATTACGGACGAATTCGCGCTCCTTTAACGCTTGAGAACTGGAACGAATCGGACACCGCTCAGATGCCATCATGGAAGCCGTCATTTTGATCGGTGTGCAAGGAGCGGGCAAAAGCACGTTCTACCGCGAACAGTTTTTTGACCGTTACGTACGAATCAGCTTGGATTTATTGCGCACACGCCGTCGTCAAGGAAAGTTCCTGGAAGTCTGCCTTGCCACACAGCAGCGTTTCGTGATTGATAATACAAACTCGAAAGTTACCGAGCGCGCGCCCTATATCATGGCGGCCAGAGCAGCCCGGTTTCGAGTCGCCGGATATTACTTTCAGACTCGTTTAGGTGATGCGCTGCGCCGGAACGCACAGCGGGCAGGCAAACAACTGATTCCTATTCGCGGAGTCGTCAGCACATTTAAGCACCTTCAGGAGCCTACGATGGCGGAAGGTTTTGATGAACTACACGCGGTCACAATCGATGGCGAAAACAAGTTCGTGATCTCCCCCTGGCCGGCAGACCAACACCTGCCACGCTGACGGTGGAAGCGCCCGAGGTTCGCGGAAGAGATGCCGGCGTAACGTCACATTTCCGCACTAAATCCTTTTACTAAGTTGTCAATGGCGGTCAGGCGCTTCCAAAACTCAGGTAACAGTTCAAGCCGCAACGCATTCGCCCCATCGGACAATGCCTGGGGAGGGTTATCATGAACCTCCACAAACACGCCACTGATGCCCGTTGCCGTAGCGGCCCGGGCGAGCGGTTCAATAAACTGCGGCTGGCCGCCCGAGGCGCTTCCGGCTGCTCCCGGCAACTGCACGCTATGGGTTGCGTCAAACACGACCGGATATCCGCTTTCCGCCATAATGCGGAGGCCGCGCATGTCCACCACCAGGTTGTTATAACCAAACGACGAACCGCGTTCCGTTAAGATGATACGCTCGTTGCCTGTACTAGCTACTTTTTCGGCAGCGTGCTGAATATCAGCGGGCGAGACAAACTGTCCTTTTTTAATATTGACGGCGCGTCCGGTCTTCCCCGCCTCCAAAAGCAAATCGGTTTGACGGCAGAGGAAGGCGGGGATTTGCAGGATGTCCGCGGCTTCAGCAGCCATCTCAGCCTGAGCAGGCTCATGAATATCGGTCAAGACCGGCGCTCCGAGGCGCCTTACCAATTGCAGAATGCGAATGCCTTCGGTCAGGCCGGGGCCGCGATACGAATGAACGCTGCTGCGATTGGCTTTGTCAAACGATGCCTTGAATACAAACGGACCGACGGCTTCCTGAACAGATTTCGCGATACGCAACACATGCGCTTCGCTTTCAATTACGCACGGACCGGCAATCAAGGCCAAGGGCGATTCATTTCCGAATGAGACCCGGCCCTTTCCTTCGCCTACGATAACCGTACTGCTCATTGAGCGTGCGAGTATTCAGGCGTGAGCACGGCGGACTCTTTCTCCGCAGCCGACATTTTCTGCTCCCGGTGGTCCAGCGCCGCTCTCAGAAAAGCAGTAAATAGCGGATGCGGCTCCAGCGGCTTGGACTTAAATTCAGGGTGGAATTGGCAACCCAGATACCACGGATGGCCGGGCAGTTCGCAAATCTCCACATAAACACCATCCGGCGTTTGACCGGTCAGCCGCAAACCGTGTTGCGTTAACGTATCCTCGAACTCCCGGTTGAATTCATAACGGTGGCGATGGCGTTCGCTGATATCGGTTGTCCCGTAAGCCCCATGCGCCCAACTTCCTTCCGCTAAACGGCAGGGATACGCGCCCAAACGCATCGTGCCTCCCAGTTCATCAACCCCTTTCAACTCGCGCAGTTTATAAATAACGCGGTAAGGAGTGTTTCCATTAAACTCCGTGGAATCGGCTCCCGCCAAGCCGCAGACGTTCCGGGCAAACTCAATCACCATGGTTTGCATTCCAAGACAAATGCCGAAGTACGGAATCCGCTCTTCGCGGGCGCAACGGATCGCATTCAACATGCCTTCGATGCCGCGCTTGCCAAATCCGCCCGGCACCAGAATGCCGTCAAAGCGTTCGAGTAAACTCCGGCAGGCCGGCCACTCCATGCGCTCGGACTCGATCCACTCGATATTGACGCGAGCCTGATGCGCAATACCGGCGTGAAGAAGCGCTTCTTTCAAACTCTTGTACGAATCCTCATACTCAACGTACTTGCCCACTAATCCGATGGTCACTTCGCGACGGGGATGCTGCATGCGATGAAGCATCTCGGTCCAGCGCGTCATGTTTCGCGGCTCAGCCTGAACATTGAGCATCTTCAGAATGCTTTCATCTACCCGCTGATCGGCGAAAACAAGCGGAATTTCATAAACCGAGTCAACATCTCTCGCGGTGATAACGCCGCTGACATCCACATCGCAGAACAAAGCAATTTTTTCCTTTACCTCTTCCGGCAAGGAACGTTCCGAGCGGCACAGCAGAATATCCGGCTGAATACCAATGGCGCGCAGTTCTTTGACGCTGTGCTGTGTCGGCTTGGTTTTCAGTTCCTGCGCCGCCGCGATCCACGGCACCAGCGTCAGGTGAATAAACAGTGTGTTCTCGCGCCCCTCTTCATGGCGCATCTGGCGAATTGCCTCAATGAAAGGGAGAGATTCGATATCGCCCACGGTGCCGCCGATCTCGACAATGGCGATATCGACATCCGCCGCCACCTTCCGGCACGCCGCTTTAATCTCATTCGTGACATGCGGAATGACCTGCACTGTTTTTCCGAGATAATCACCCCGCCGTTCGCGGGTGATGATGTTCTCATAAATCCGGCCCGACGTCAGATTATTGCTTTGCGTCAGCGGCGCATGCGTGAAGCGCTCGTAATGTCCCAGGTCCAAATCCGTTTCAGCGCCGTCGTCGGTCACGAACACTTCTCCGTGCTGAAAAGGGCTCATGGTTCCCGGATCGATGTTCAAATAAGGATCGAATTTCTGGAGCGTAACCCGCAGGCCGCGGCTCTCTAAAAGGCAGCCGATGGAAGCGGCTGCTATTCCCTTCCCCAACGACGAAACCACACCGCCCGTGACGAATATGTACTTAGCCATTAGTTCCTCGAAGAATAAACACCCGCATTTCAAATATCAAGAAAATCTCAGCGCCTCCGAAGCGGCAGAGAAAAGCTGGTTCACCCGCTCCAGATCTTCCGGCGTATCCACACCGAGCGACTCATACTCGGTCGGCACCACACGAATTTTATAGCCGTTCTCCAATGCCCGCAACTGCTCCAAACATTCCGCCCTTTCAAGCGGGCCGATCTCCAAATCAGGATATGCCAGCAGAAAATCCCGCCGGTAGACATAAAGACCAATATGCTTTGCATATAACGGCATAGCACTGCGTCCATCCCGCTCATAAGGGATCGGACAACGTGAAAAATAGATCGCGTCACCCAGGAGATTAGTGACTACCTTTACAACATTGGTATTCACCACGTCGGTCGGGTCAACAATGGTCTTTTTGAGCGTGCCCATAGAGACGCTTTCATCGCCGTAGGCGGAAAGAATTGCCGCGTCAATCGCTTCGGGATCGATCAACGGTTCATCGCCCTGAATATTGACATAAAGAGAAGCTGGTTCCGAAGAGGCCACCTCGGCCAGCCGGTCAGTTCCGGAAGGGTGATCGGCGCGGGTCATCCGCACGCGTCCACCAAACCCGCGCACCGCATCCGCGATACGCTCGTCATCAGTGGCGACCACAAGGTTCTGCTGCAAATAGCGCGATTGTTGCGCGCGCTCCCACACATGCTGGATCATGGGCTTTCCAGCGAGGGAGGCAAGGGCTTTTCCGGGAAACCGGGAGGAGGCAAATCGGGCGGGAATAACACCGAGAATCCGCGTCCGCACATTTGAGTGTATCATCGCTCCTACTGCAACTTGCCTAGAACGCAATCCGGCGTTCAATTTCCTGGAGCGTAGCCAAATCCTTGCGCCGGTCGTAGAGTTTGGTGGTGCGGGGGTCGGAATGGTTTGCGATATCCTGGGCCACTTCCAGTGAGCCGCCATTTTGCAGAAAAACGGTAATGCCGGTTCCCCGAAAACTGTGATTGCAGATAGTATCGGGAAGACCTGCCTGGGCGCAGCGTTGCTTAACCACGCGCAGCAGATCGCGTCGGCTCATCGCCAGCCCCGTTAACCGG
>CAXUBB010000370.1:0-5621 GCA_964249105.1 uncultured Bryobacteraceae bacterium
CATCTCACGCTGGCGCGCATCAAGAGTCCGGTTTCACTGTCAAGGCTTCGCCAGAAAGTAGACGAAATGGAATCAGCGGAGTTCGGCGCGTTTCCGGTATCCTACTTTTCCCTGTTCCGCAGCGATCCGGGGTCCAATTCGAGCATCTACCGGAAGCTGCGCGACTTTCATTTTCAAGCGGCCATGGCCGCCTCGTAATATCGAAAGAGTGCCTTCTCCGTTCATAGCGATTGTCCTTTCCGCATTGCTGGCGTATTTGATAGGCGGCTTACCGTTTGGCTACTGGTTCGTGCGGCTCGTTTTTGGCAAGGACATCCGCACGATGGGAAGCGGAAATATTGGAGCCACGAATGTGCAGCGAACCGCCGGCAGTAAAGCGGGAGTGATTGTGCTGGTTCTTGATATCTTTAAGGGCCTGCTGGCTGTTCTCCTGGCTGATTTCATGACACGCCACAATGATGCGGAAATCGCGCTGAGCGCCGTGGCAGTCATGTTGGGCCATTGTTATCCGGTTTTCCTGGGGTTCAAGGGAGGCAAAGCCGTCGCCTGCTTTATCGGCGTGTTCCTTTATCTCGCGCCCCTGGCGCTGGCGGCCATCACGGTAGTGTTCGTGGCGACCGTTGCTCTGAGCAAGCATATTTCGCTAGGTTCCATCGTGGGGGCTGCTTTGTTTCCTCTGGCGCTGTGGCTGATTCAGCGCCCGCCGCAACCGATTCTGCTGGCCGCGATTGCGTCGGCGGTTCTCATTATCCTGAGACATCAGGCGAACATCGAGCGGCTGCGCAGGGGAGAGGAGCATGTGTTCTCGTTGAAGGGCGGCAAAACTGTTTAGGAGCCGACTCTGCGTGCTGGGGGCGGGCAGTTGGGGCACGGCTCTCTCCATTGCTTTGGCCCAGCGATTTGATCAGATCAACTTGTGGGGCCACGATGGGGAGCGGGCGCGTGCCATGGCTACGGCGCGGGAAAACAGCGAGTACCTGCCAGGCTTTCCCTTGCCGCGGAACGTAGAGATTTGTTGCGAGCTTTCCTCGGCCCTGGAGGGCGCGGATGTTGTGCTATATGTGGTTCCTTCACGATATCTACGGCAAACTGCCCGGCTGATCCAGAGCCATTTGAGGCCGGAGGCCGTCCTCGTGAGCGCGACAAAGGGACTGGAAGACCCTTCGCTGTGCCGCATGTCTCAAATCATCAAGGAAGAACTGGCGACGGGCAGCGAGCGCGCCGTTGCCGTGCTTTCCGGCCCCACCTTCGCCAAAGAGATCGCGGCCGGCGAATTAACGGCTCTGGTCATTGCATCCGAGGACCTGGAACTGGCGGAACAGATGCAACATGCGCTGGCAACACCACAGTTACGCTTTTATGCCAGCACGGATGTGATCGGGGTGGAGTTGGGAGCGGCCTTGAAGAACGTCATTGCGATTGGAGCAGGCATTTGCAGCGGCCTGGGAATGGGGAGCAACAGCTTGGCGGCGCTGGTGACCAGGGGCTTGGCGGAGATTACGCGGCTCGCCGTAAAGATGGGCGGCCATCCTCGAACGCTGAGCGGGCTAGCCGGGTTGGGCGATCTGGTGCTGACGACCACGGGAAGCCTGTCACGCAACCGCTACGTGGGGGCGCAGCTAGGACAGGGGTATAAGTTGAATGAAATTTTGCGGCAGATGAAGGTAGTGGCCGAAGGCGTGGGAACTTGCCGGGCGGCGTATCTGCTGGGACAACGAGAGGGCGTTGATCTCCCCATTATCAACAAAATGCATGAAGTTCTCTACGGGGAGAAAGATCCGCGGGAAGCGATCCGCGAGTTGATGGAGCGGCCCTTAACCACCGAGTAGCAACTCTGCCTGAAGCTGATTTCTCGTGTAAACTTTCGACCCGCGTGCCTCGTTTGGTCAGGTGGGGAAACGAATGGGTACTCTTTTGCTGGCGGATGCGGCATACGACCAGAGCAGCCTGACTGTCGAAGCTAAGCCATATGTAACAGAGTTGGATGTGCAACTGATGTGCCGGGCGCGGGACGGCGACATCCATGCTTTTGGCCTTCTGGTCGAAAGAAATCGTAAACCGCTCATTACGTTTTTGCGCCGCATCGTGCAAAACCCCTTCGTCGCGGAAGAACTGGCTCAGGAGGTGTTCCTGCGCGTGTACCAGTCACGAGCCTCTTACGAGCCGGCAGCCAAGTTTACGACGTGGCTTTTTCGGATCGCCACCCACACAGCAGTTAATTGGCTGCGCGGTGGACACCGGCACTTTCAGGAGAGTCTTGAGGGTCGGATGAGTGAAGATAACCATCGCCAATACAGCGATTGCAAACCTACCGCGGAGGAAGCGCTGCTTGCTGATGTTCAAGCGCAGGAGATCCGCACCGCTATTAGCCGCTTACCGGCAACTCAGCGCACGGCGGTCATTCTGCACAAATACCGCGAGATGGAGTATCGTGAGATTGCCGTTCAATTACAGTGTTCGGAATCCGCCGTGAAAAGCTTGCTTTATCGCGCCTATGAACGCTTGCGAGTAAACCTGGCGCACTTGGGACACACGACGCCGTAGCAGACAGAGCAACAATTTTAGCGATTAGCTTTCGCCCGCGCACGGCGGTGATCCAGCCAGGAATAGTAGCCAATCATGGTTTTCGCGTCGGCTACCTGCCCGGACCGGATCGCTTCACTCAGTTCTCGCTTGGCAAACCACTTGATTTCGATACGCTCGTCATCCATCGGCTGCTGTTCGCCCGCAGTGAGATCAGTTGCGAGAAAGATCGTCATTTTCTCCGCCACATAGCCAGGACTGGGCCAGAAGGACGTCAGCTTCAGCCATTTTTTGGCGCGATAGCCGGTTTCCTCGCGCAGCTCGCGTTTGGCAGCCTGCAAAGCGGACTCACCTGGGTCCAGACGGCCCGCCGGCAGTTCCCACAGTTCTTTCTCAGCGGGAAGACGGAATTGTTTGACCAGCAGGATGCGATCCCTCTCGTCAACAGCCATCATGACCGCCGAACCGGAATGAGCGACAATGGCCCGCTTGATTTCAAAGCCGCTCGGATCATTTGCCACCTCTTCGACAACGGTGAAGATTTTAGTTTTCAGCAGCTCTTTGGAGGAAATAACCTTCATCCTTTTACGGTAACGGGTGTGACCGAGAGCGCTTCGCGGTACGTTGGGCTTTGGAACTGATAAGCCCTTATGCGCCGCGTCCGGTCCGGCGGCCTGTGATGTTTCAGCACTGGCAAAACCTAACGTTTCTGCACTGGCGATACCAACCGGAAACGATTCAGCGCTTACTGCCGCCAGGTCTTGCCGTCGATACTTTCGACGGCAGCGCCTTCGTAGGATTGACTCCTTTCGTTCTGAGCCACTTGCGTGCCCCTTTTACGCCGGACACGCCGTGGATTTCACGCTTTCCTGAGACCAACGTACGGACTTATGTCAAGGGAGGCGACGGCGAACGCGGAGTCTGGTTTTTCACCCTGGAAGCGGACCGGCTCTTGGCCGTATTGGCCGCACGGGCGCTGTATCATCTGCCCTACCGTTGGTCGGCGATGCGGGTACGACAGCGCAACCCGCAGGTGATGGAGTATCAAAGCCAACGAAAAAGCCCGTTCGGTGAAGCGCACACCGATATCGCGATAGCGCGGGGCGAACGGATCGCATCCGGCCCGTTTGATAATTTCCTGACGGCCCGATACCGGCTCTATACCACCTTCGGCCGGCAAATCGCCTTCGCGGATATTGACCACCAACCCTGGTCACTGCACACCGGCACGGTTCTACAACTGGAGCAGAATTTAGTCGAGCGCTCCGGGGTGCCACGGCCTGCGGGAGAGCCGACAGTGCACTTCTCATCTGATATCGCGGTTCGGATCGGCAGGTTGCAACGATTTGGCAGTAGGTCAGTCCGTATCAGCAAGTGAAGCACTTCACACAACGCCTATTCACCGCGCCAAACACCCACTTCCATCGAGAGTAAAGCGGTCTTATCCTCACTGACATTGGGGAAGGACTGTTTTCCGGCCTGCGCTCTTCCTCCGCCTTGTTCCGACATCATTATGACTGAAAAATCGCCCGACGATATTTTTGCTTTGTGCTCGCGGTTTGATCTTGATCAAGAGAGCTATCGCGTGTTTCCGAGGAAGGAGCCGATTACGCCTTCCTCGAACCGTTCCAAACTTCCTCTTGCCGCCCCGGTCGAGCCGGAAGGCTCTTCCCCTGCGGTGATGGCCGTGCGTGCAGATCAGGAAGAGGATGGCGCTCCCGCAAGCCAAACCAGCCGGACGGCGCTGCGCAACCTGTGGCGGCATCTTGAGCTGTCGGAAGGTAAAAGCAAGGCGCTCAGCTTTGATGACTTGCTCCAATCGAGCGTGTTCGTATACGGCACGGCAGGGGGCGTGGGCGCGACCACGATTTC
Organism: uncultured Bryobacteraceae bacterium; assembly: GCA_964249105.1. Lineage (GTDB taxonomy): Bacteria > Acidobacteriota > Terriglobia > Bryobacterales > Bryobacteraceae > Bog-105. Next base: position 4,396 of record CAXUBB010000370.1, read on the forward strand.
CGCCACGCTCGCGCGTCTTTTCGCCAAAGCCGGCCGGAGTTGCGCCGTTGTTGACGACCGCCATGAATCTGTTTTGCCGTTCTTTTTCGGCGACCAACGGGCGATTTACGAGCACAAACGCCATGCGGGTCTGCATGCCGCTTCGGAAACAGCAGTCCGGATCATTACTCGCAAGCCGGACGGTACCGGCGTGACCAATGAAGAGACAGGAGAGCAAAACTGCTGGCTTGAGCGCAGCGTTTCCTCCGTTCAGAAATATCTGGATCACTTGGTAGTGGATGTTCAGAGAGGCCAGGAGTCAACATTACCCACGGTAGCAATGCCGGTTGCTGTTGTGGTGGCCGTTCCTGACGTCAGTTCGCTCGTGGGCGCCAGAGCTTTAAAACAGATCTTGAACGAGAAAGCCAGCAGTTCCAAACTGCTGTGCGTTTTGAATAAATTTGATTCTTCCCTCACGCTTCATACCGAGATTCGCGACTGGTTCCAGGAGAATTTCTCTCAAGTTCTCACGCTGGGCCGCTCCGACCTATTTAACGAAGCGCTCGCCGAAGGTTTAACCGTTGTGGATTGGATGCCGCAAAGCGCAGCGGCAGCGGACTGCCTGAGCTTATTTAAGAACATTCAAAATCTGCTGTCTGCTCCGCTGCACTCCCAGCAACCGGGAGGATTTGCCTTATGCTCTTAAGCTCCAAGAAGTTAACCGAAGTTCCGCGCATGTCCCGTCTTTGGTCGATAGCGCTGATTCCCGCCATTTTGATTTTAGGATTTTTGCTGCGTTTACCCCTGGTCTGGACCGATCAAGCCATTCTGAGCGGCCTTCTCATTTTGTGCAGCGTCGTTTTGGGCCGCATCAGCGAGTCACGCGCCGTCACGCTGACCTTAACGGTTTTATCGGTGTTTTGCACCCTTCGCTACGGCCTTTGGCGCTGGACCAGTTCCATCACTTATCTCAACAACTCCGGCTGGCATGTTGATCCTATCGGACTCGCCTTCGCTTTATTGCTGCTGTTGGCGGAGACTTATGCCATTTTCATCCTGGTTCTGGGTTACTTTCAAAGCGCCCGGCCGCTGAAGCGAAGACCGGTGGCGCTGCCGAGCGATACCGATTCCTGGCCTTCCGTTGACGTCTACATTCCAACCTATAACGAGCCGCTGGATGTGGTAAGACCCACGGTCCTGGCCGCGCTGGGAATTGACTGGCCGACAGACCGGCTCCACGTTTACAT
>CAXUBB010000371.1:0-1673 GCA_964249105.1 uncultured Bryobacteraceae bacterium
CTTCGGGAGTGCGTTCCCAGCCCCAAACGCGTGGGAGTTGTCGGTCTTGGCACGGGAACTATTGCCGCTTACGGCAAAAGCGGTGACACGTTTCGCTTCTATGAAATCAACGGGCAGGTTTCCGACATCGCACGCACGCTTTTTTATTATCTGCGCGAATCGAAAGCGACGACGCAAACCGTTAGTGGCGACGCCCGGCTGTCGCTGGCACGGGAAACCGAGCCGTCTTTTGACGTTCTCGCCCTGGATGCCTTCTCCGGGGACGCCATTCCGGTCCATCTGCTCACGCGGGAAGCGCTTGCTGTTTACCGCCGGCATCTTACCGGTGACGGCGTTCTCGCCTTTCATGTTTCCAATGTCTTCCTGGACCTCGCGCCCGTGGTGAAGCAATTGGCGGAATCAGTTGGTTCGCAGGCAGTATTAATCAGAAATCATGACGACCCGGAGAATGACATTCTAGCCGCTGATTGGGTGTTGGTGACGAACAACCCTGCTGTTTTAAGCAATGCAAGTGTCAGGCTTCACTCCGTTCCGATTGCTCTTCGTCCGAACCTGCGGCTGTGGACTGACAATTACAATAATCTGATCCAAATTCTAAAAACTCCGCAATTCCATTTCGGCGGATTCAGTCGCTGAAAGCATCATTATTCTGGAGTCTTAAAGTGAATTAATGGTGTCTTCCCCAGGATCAGCGCTAATTTGCCGATGCTCTTTGAGTTCAACGAATATAAAATAGTATTGCGGGAGTTGAGACGAAAGCGTCGGCTCAGCGATCACTAAATCAACTTTTCTGCCTGGCAGAGTTGGAGGAAAAACAATGCGGAAGATTTTAGCATCATCTATTTTGGCCTTTTCTTTATCGGCCATTCCGGTCATGGCGCAGAGCCATAGCAGGATTCGGGAAGCGCAGCAAGCTTTAAAAGACAAGGGTTTCGATCCAGGATCCGTGGACGGCGTCAATGGACCCGCAACACGAGCTGCCCTTAAGAAATTTCAGGCGCAGCAGAATTTAACCGCGGACGGACGGCTTGGTCCGAAGACGCTCGATGCGCTGGGAGTGAAACAGGCGAAATCCACCACTCAGATAAAAATGGGCGGCGAACAAGTTAAGAACGGCTACGCGAAGGGCGGCAAAGATATTGGAACTGGCAGCAAAGACATGGCCACCGATGTCAAGCATGGCGAAGTGGGTGAGGGTGCCGTTGACTTTGGCAAGGGCGTAGGCCATGGAGCCGCGAAAATGGGCGCAAGCACGGGACATGCCGCGAAGAGCGTTGCCAAAGGAATCAAAAACGCAGTTGTGCCGAACGCCAAAAAGGTTACTCCGGACCAGAAATCACAATAACGTTTTATACGATCAGGGTAGCTGGGCCGATTTCCCCATAATGACGCCGCATCCGGTGGCGAAGTTCGGCTCTGGCCCGCAGCAAGCGGCTTTTTGCGGCTGCCACGGAAATACCTAAAACTTCAGCAACCTCGGGCATGGGCCTTTGCTCGACATCACGCAGAAGAAATACGTTACGCAAAAGTGGGGGAGTGCGGCGAATCTCTTCATACAATACGCCCGCTATTTCCGCGCGGCCCAAGGCTTGTTCCGGCGTTTGGCGGGAGTCCTTCAAATCCAAACTCACGATCTCCTCGCCTACCAGCACATCATCAATATAGGTATAACG
>CAXUBB010000371.1:1683-3535 GCA_964249105.1 uncultured Bryobacteraceae bacterium
AAGTCGAGAACTTGGCGTCCTTATTGAACTGGCCAATGTGTTCATAAGCTTTCCAAAAAGCGTTCTGAACCTCGTCCTCCGCATCTTGCTTGTCGCGCACAATCGAAAGCGCCACTTTCAATGCGGAAGCATGATAGCGCCGCATCAATTCATTAAAAGCCGACTGATTACCTGCTTTGCACTGCTCCACCAGGAAATCATCGGTAGCATCAGGATCAGTACGGTTTTGCATCTGACGCTGGGCTTGAGAATCCATCCAATTAAGCCTCTATGAACGACTTTATTCCCAAGGAAGGCAATTTGGTTGGTAGAGTTGAATCTGGTTTCAGTGTGACAGAAAATTTTGAGGATCTTGTTGACCATAATGAAACTAAATTTAAGAACACTGAAAATGCCCAGGATACGATCCGGCATATCCTGACTAGCTATGACATTGGGCAGAAGTTGCGGCAACTGCGGCTACGTAAAAAGATCGCATTAGTGGATCTTGGGAAGCACACTGGACTGTCGGCGTCCATGCTGTCTCAGCTTGAAAACGGCAAACTGATTCCTACTCTGCCTACTCTGGCCCGGATTGCCATGGTTTTTGACGTGGGCCTAGATTTCTTTTTTGGGGAAAAGCGTTCGAAGCATGTTTTTTCGATTGTGCGCTCTGATGAACGCTTCCGGTTTCCCGAACTATCCGATAATCCTGTTCCTGGTTACTACTTTGAGGTGCTGGCCTATGGAGCCGTTGATAAGAACCTATCAGCTTACCTGGCGGAATTTCCAAAGCTGGAGGCCACGGATGTTTCCAAACACTCTCATGAGGGCGCGGAGTTTATCCATGTGCTCCAGGGTTCGCTTGCGATAAACTACCAATCAGAAGAGCACATTCTTGAGACTGGAGATAGTGTTTACTTCGATTCGTCCGAAGCGCACTCGTACCACGGAAGATCCGATTCGCCCGCCAAAGCCATTGTTATTACCACTCCACCACGGTTGTAAGCTTCGGCACCGAGCTGGTCCCTTCCTTCGCGGCTTCATTATTTACGCCATTCTTCTTTCTGTTGTTTTTTGCTCTCCTGCGCGTGGGCGCTGGACGGAGATCAACATTGGTCCGTTTTATGTCGATACGGACGGCGATGCGGCGGCGGCTCGTGAAGCATTGACTCAATTAGAGCAGGTCCGATGGGTGTTAGGCGGTCTCCTGGAAAACCCAAACCTTCAGAGCACCTGGCCCATTCGGGTGATTTTAACCAAGTCTGAAGCCGGAAAGGCGACAGGGCAATTTATTCCTCAGAACGCAGACGCACGCAACGGCCATGGAGAGCTTGGTTTTGTGAAGCAATCGGCTCCTGACGGCGAATTTGCCTGGCAGAACCCGGCTGTTCTGCATGGGCAGTATCTGCTGGTCACGAAACCGGGTACCCGGCTCCCTTTGTTTGAAATTGCCGGAATCCTGCTGGATGCCAATACGCCCCGCTTGCCCGGCGAGGTGGAATCCGGGCTGCGGCAATTGTTTGACACGTTGGAAGCGAAAGGCAGCCGCGTGACGTGGGGCGGCGCTCCGCCTCATCCTGACATTAACTGGGCGCGCATTCAGCTTTTTGCCACCAAATTCGAGTACAGCGCCAGCTTCCATATCTTCCTGAAGTCCCTGCAAAGCGGTGGAACGTTCCGGGCAGCAGAGCAAAACGCCTTTCATCAGCCCACGGACACTCTGGAAAAAGAAGCGGCGGCCCGGCTTGCCGCAGGCAATTGGCAGGCAGTTCCGGTTTCTGGACGTCCTCTTGATCCGCGCCGCGACTTTGGGGAGCATAGTCTCGCTTCCCCTGTTGTTGATGTTTATCTAGCGGATAGCCAATTACTG
>CAXUBB010000371.1:3545-5595 GCA_964249105.1 uncultured Bryobacteraceae bacterium
GCTTATCGATCAGCGATTGAAGCGGAAGGTCCGGCGGGCGCTCTGGGCTTTGAAGGGTTAGCTCAAATAGCTCGGTTTGAGGGTAGTGATCCTGGATCTTATCTGGATGAGGCCAGGAAATTGGGTACCCATAGCGCTCCGGTTTATACGGCTTCGGCGGAAGACTTGCCTCAGGAGCAGGCGCTCCCTTTATTGAAGCGGGCAGCGGAGTTGAATCCGCGCTGGGCCGAGCCGGTGTTTCTGCAAGCGCAGTTGGCGGAGCAGCCGAGCGAGAAGGAAATGCTGTTAAAATCCGCCACGGAGTTGAACCGCCGCGAACCGGAGTATTGGATCACATTGGCAAAGACGCAAACAGCGGACGGCCATGCCGCTTTCGCGCAAGGCTCCTGGCTGCGGGCGGAAGAAGCGGCGGCTTCGGAAAAGGAACGAGAGCGGATTCATCAGATGCGGCTTGATTCCGAAGAAGAGCGGCTGAACGCCGCCGATGCGGCCCGAGAGCAGGAGCGCGAAGCAGTTCACGTCGCAAACCGGCGCGCGCAGCAACGGCAGGCGAACCGTGTCCGCGTCGCTGAAGAAAAGGCGAACCGGGCGCTCGATGCCGAAGCGGGCAGTGCGCGGCCTGAAACGGTGGTTCCTTGGTCGGATGTGATTCCGCAAAAACGTTTGGAGGGTGTGCTGACTCGCGTGGATTGCCTGGGCAGCGATGCCCGCCTAATCTTGCGCAGCAGGGACGGCACGTCCACGCCTTTGCTGCTGAAGAACGCATCGGAGTTTGGTCTTGCCTGCGGTGAGCAGCGCTCCCCTGCCCGGCTGTCCGTCAGTTTTGCCGCGCAGCCGGACGAGCAGTTGAAGACGAGCGGAACTGTAACCACGCTGAAGATTCAACCTGCTCGTTGAGCACCGTCCATTGCTGGAAATATTGATACGTCCGGCGCAGCACAAGGACACCGCAGAATTAATCGCTATCGAAGTAGAATCGTTTTCCCGCCCCCACTGGAAAGCGCCCGAATTTTTCAAGTACACCACCATTGTGGCGGAAGTGGAGGGACGGATTGCGGGATTCCTCGTTTCACGGCAAAGCTACCCCGGCGATGCGGATTCGCTTCCCGAGCGTGAAATCCTGAACCTGGCCGTGGCTCCCCCGTTCCGCCGTCTAGGGATCGGCTCCGCATTGATTTCTCAAGAACTACGTACTGCCGCGGATTTTTTCCTGGAAGTGCGGGAATCGAATCTGGCGGCGCAAGCGCTTTATCGCCGTTTTGGATTTGTCGAAGTGGGCCGCCGTGCCCGTTATTACCAGTTCCCTGCGGAAACCGCTATTGTCATGAAAATGAAAAAGTGCTAATGTTTGATTGCGGCTGGCCCTGGTGACTGGCCGCGAGTGAACTTATGCACTCAAATCCACCGGGCCAGATTCTTTTGGCATTGCAGAACCGACTCGGCGACCCTACTCAACACAGGAGACCCTTTGATGGAGAATCACACGCAAGAAGAAGAATTGAAAGCGCATCTGCTCTCAACAGACGAACAGTTTCGCAATCTCTGCGAGCAGCATGCGCAGTTGAAGCACCAGATTCAGGAGATTGAGTCGAAACCTCATGTTACTGAGGCGGACGAACTGGAGGAACAGCGCCTTAAGAAGCTGAAGCTTCATTTGAAAGATCAGATTAACGATATTTTGGCTCAATCCCGGCAAGTTGCTGTTAATTAGGCTTTTTGCCGCATCCCTTTCGTCCCGGCGGCCGTGTCCGTTTCCGGGAACGTCAGTCCCGCTTAGGGACAGTTTGGAGCACTTGCAGTAGCAAGCAAGTGCTCCAAACATAGCGTTTTCACTCCTACCTTTTTGGCAGGCGAAATGCCTTCATTGTTACTGGAGTTTCATCATGATCCAGGATTTTCGTTTTGCCATACGCCAATTATTCAAATATCCGGGCTTTTCCCTGGCCGTTATTTTGACCCTCACGCTGGGCATCGGCGTGAATACGGCGGTTTTCAGCATGGTGAATGGCTTCCTGCTGCGCGCGTTGCCGTATCCGCAACCGGAACGGAT
>CAXUBB010000372.1:0-5595 GCA_964249105.1 uncultured Bryobacteraceae bacterium
CCCAACACTGAGTCGAGTGGACAATACACTCAAGCCTGTAAATCTGTTGGAGCTGATATTCACCCTGCTCGGTTTCCCGATGCCCTTCCTGCTTTTTTTATTCGCTTTTTGACAGAACCAGGCGACCTGGTATTGGACATATTTGCCGGATCTAATACTACGGGTATGATTGCTGAAGATGAAGGCCGAAAGTGGTTGGCTTTTGAGCAACGCCTTGATTATGTTGCTGCTAGCGCATTCCGGTTCTTGCCAAAAGATATAAAACTCGAAGAAGCGAGAGTCGTTTATGAGCGCCTTTTAACAGGAGAATCTATCCAGATAAGTGGCTTTAAATCGCAACCATCTCTCCTGAGCGCGATAAGTTGATGCTTGAATTTTCAGGCGCGTCATACCATAAAACATTGGATGTTGCGTTTTGAAACAGCAGGTGAGTCGCATGGAGAATGCCTGGTCGCCACCCTCACTGGTTTGCCGGCCGGCATACCTGTTTGCCTAGACTACCTCGACCGCCAACTCTGGCGTCGGCAGCAGGGGTATGGCCGCGGCGGTCGTATGAAGATTGAAACGGATCGTGTTCGGATCGTTTCCGGCGTGCGTCATTCGCAAACGATTGGCTCTCCGATTGCCATTCTCATCGAAAACAAAGACTGGAAGAACTGGACCGGGACGCTGCCGGTCGAGTCGAAAGATGCTGTGGCTGGTCAGGAAAAAGCGGTTCATCGCCCCCGGCCCGGCCACGCGGATCTGCCGGGCGCGATTAAATACGATTTCGCCGAAGCGCGCTATGTGTTGGAGCGCGCCAGCGCGCGGGAAACAGCGGCTCGGGTGGCTCTTGGAGCGCTGGCAAAAACTTTTCTGAAGCAGTTCGGCGTGGAGGTGTTGAGCCATGTCGTGGGTGTCGGTCCCGTTCGCCTCGGGCGTTCTGCAAAATGGGAAGAGATCGTGACGCTGAGCGAACGTGATGGAGTTCTCCTGGGCTGCGTCGAGGAGGAAACCGAGCGGCGCATGAAGGAAGCGGTTGATCATGCTTACCGCACCGGCGACACCATTGGCGGCATCTTTGAGGTGGTAGCGCATGGGTTGCCGGCGGGCTTGGGTTCGCATATCGCTTGGGATACGCGGCTGGATGGGCGCTTGGCGCAGGCCATTGTTTCCATTCAAGCTGTGAAAGGCGTTGAAATCGGCCATGCCGAAGAGGGCGCTCGCTCGTATGGCTCTACGGTTCAGGATACGATTCATTACGATAAGGAGAGGCAGGCGTTTGATCGCGGCTCGAACCGCGCCGGCGGGCTGGAAGGCGGCATTACCAACGGCCAGGACGTTATTGTCAGAGGTTTTCTAAAGCCTATTTCAACTCTGCGCAGGCCCTTGGAATCTGTGGATCTGCCGAGCCGCGAACCTGCCTTGGCCGCTTACGAACGTAGTGATGTGGCCGTTGTACCGGCGGCGGGCGTTGTCGGCGAAGCCATGGTCGCGCTGGTTCTGGCCCAGGCATTTTTAGATAAGTTCGGCGGCGATTCGCTTCGTGAAACAAAACGGAATTACGAAAGCTACCTCGCCCAGGTAAAGGAATTTTAGAAACAGAAGCCCGGCGGCAAGCCAATCCGTATGAGTGCCGCTTGAGCTTGCTTATTCACACGTAAAGATGATTCGGAAAATTATTAAGTATGGCGACCCGGTGCTGGAAAAACGCGCCGCGCCGGTCACCGAGTTTGACACTCCCGAACTGCGTCAATTGATTGACGATATGTGGGAGACCATGTACGCCGCGAAAGGCGTAGGGCTGGCCGCTCCACAAGTGGGAGTGCTGAAACGTGTATCGGTGATTGATACCAGCGTCGGCGAGGACGAATCGAAGAAAGTCGTCATTATTAATCCGGAAGTCGCGTTCCGCGAAGGAAAGCAGACCGGAGAGGAAGGCTGCCTGAGTATTCCAGGCTTTCGCGAGCCGGTCACGCGCGCGAGCAAGGTTCTGGTCCGCGCTCAGAATGTGAGGGGGGAAGCGGTCGAGTGGCCGGGTGAAGAGCTTCTAGCCCGCGCTCTTGAACACGAAATTGATCACTTAAACGGTATTCTGTTCCTCAACCATCTCAGCGCGCTCAAACGTGATATGATCCGGCGCAAAATCAAAAAACTGCAAAAAGCGGGCGAGTGGGACTAGGAAAGCTGAGAACATTTGAATGCGAGTGATCTTTCTTGGAACGCCTGAGTTTGCTGTTCCGTCCCTCGGAGCTTTGGCTTCCGCCGGTCATGAGGTATTAGCTGTATTTACACAACCGGACCGACCCAAAGGACGCGGTAATCAACTGGCGGAATCACCTGTAAAGATTGCGGCGCGGACGCTCGGCTTGCCTGTTCATCAGCCGGAAAGAATCCGGCGGCCTGAAACGGTCGAGCAGTTGCGGTCGCTCGCGGCGGATCTGATGGTGGTGGTGGGTTACGGGCAGATTATTCCCCAAAACATCATCGATTTGCCGCCTTATGGCATCCTGAACGTGCATGCCTCGCTGTTGCCGAAATATCGCGGCGCCGCTCCGATTCAGTGGGCTATCGCCAATGCTGAGAAGCAAACGGGCGTGACGATCATGCAGATTGATGCCGGTCTGGATACGGGTGACATGCTGCTGAAAGGCTCCCTTGAGATTGGCGCTGCCGAAACCGCGCCGGAACTCAGCAGACGGCTTGCCAGGTTAGGCGCTGATCTCCTCATACAAGCAATTAAACAGATTGAGACAGGCAGCGCTCACCGTGAAAAGCAGGACGGTTCACAAGCGTCGCTCGCGCCCATCTTAAAAAAAGAGGATGGCCGCATCGATTGGCAAAGACCGGCTCAACAAATCTACGGTCGCTTGCGCGGGTTTGATCCCTGGCCCGGCGCTTACACCGTCTTTCGTCACCAGTCGCTTGCCATTACTAGTGCAACTCCGAAAACGCGCACCGCGCCACTGAATGCGGGCACGGTTGAGATCGAGAATAGGCATTTGCTGGTCGGATGCGGCAATGATACTACTCTTGAATTGCTGGAAGTGCAACCGTCCGGCAAAAAACGAATGCCGGCGGAAGCTTTTATTAACGGCTACCAGCCTGTATCCGGTGAGCGGATGGGAGAGGAACAGTAGTGATGCTGCCTTTAGGATTTCGCTATGCTGCTGCTTATGCGGGTCTTCGCAAAGAGCAAAGAGATGACATTGGACTGATTGTCAGCGATCGTCCGGCCCACGCGGCTGCTGTTTTCACGCAAAATGTTGTGCAGGCAGCCCCCGTTCAACTGTGCCGCAAACATCTCCGTTCGTCCGGCGGGGTGGCGTCGGCCATTCTGGTCAATGCCGGAAACGCCAATTGCGCCACTCGAACGGGCGAACGCGTCGCATTAGCTTCCTGTAAGGCTGTCGCGAAGGCCTTGCGCACAAAAACCGAATACATTCTTCCATCCTCCACGGGAGTGATTGGCGTGGAGCTTGACGAGACTCTGTTAACGAAAGCTGTTCCTAGGCTTGTCGAAAACCTGTCAGGCGGAAACTTCGCGGCTGTCGCCGGAGCCATCATGACCACTGACACGCGGGCAAAAACAGCCTCGGAAGCAGTGGCAGTCCGTGGCGGAACTGTTCGAGTTGCCGGTATGACCAAAGGTTCCGGCATGATTCATCCCAATATGGCCACCACCTTGGGTTTTGTGATGATCGACGCCGACATTTCCCCTGGCGTTCTGCGCGAAATGCTGCGGCGCGGAACCGAGGGGAGCTACAACTCACTCACTGTGGACGGCGATATGTCTACCAATGATACGGTTGTCCTTCTGGCAAGCGGCGCAGCCGGTATCAAGCCTGGCGGCGGGGACCGTCAACGTATTTCGGAAGCCATCAATCGCGTCATGGCAAGCCTGGCCGAACAGATTGCCGCTGATGGAGAGGGCGCCCGCAAGCTGGTGATCGTGGAAACAGCCGGTTTTCAATCGACCGAGGATGCGCGCCGAGTGGCAGGAGCAATTGCCAACTCTCCGCTCGTGAAAACCGCCATTGCGGGGAGCGATCCGAACTGGGGGCGCATCCTGGCTGCCGCCGGTTATTCCGGCGTTGTGTTTTCTCCGGCCAAAGTGGATATTGATTTACAGGGCGTTTCCGTCTGCCGTGGCGGGCTGGCCGTAAACATGGACGAAGCCGCCTTGAAGGCTAGGCTCGATGAGGGTCAGGTCACGATCCGCCTTCGTTTGCAAAGCGGCGGTAAGGGCGAAGCCCGCTTCTTCACTTGCGATCTCACCGAAGACTATATCCGAATCAATGGCAGCTATCGAACCTAAACGAATGCACGGGAAAGCCGCTTCCATTGTTTTGCTGATTTTGCTCCTGGCGGGAACTCTCCCCCTGCGTGCGGACCGTGCGGCGGACGCGCGCGCGCAAATCACTTACGTCGCTTCGGCTCTTAGCAACGGCAACCCTTCCGATGCGCTTGGTCCTTTTGACAAGTCGTACAAGGATTATGGGAAGCTAAAGGACTATTTTCAAGCCCTGACAAACGGATTCGAGGTGACGAGCGAAGTGGAAATTCTCGATGAGCAGGACGAGGAAACGGAAACCAAAATGCTTGTGAACTGGACTCTTACTTTAAGCAACTCAAGAGCAGCCTCCGATCTCACTGCCAGTTCCAGCGAGCGCCGCAGTAGCGACGTAAACGTACGATTAGCGCTTAAAAAGGGCAAGTGGAAAATTATTGATCTTTCGCCCATCGATATTTTCAACCCGCAAGGAAAACAGCCCCGTGCGCGTTGAGTTACCTTTTGCGGCCGATTGCTAAAAAGAAACACGCCAATCCGAAACCGGCCAGGAGCATGGCTCCCGGTTCGGGAACAGGCGTGGCAAGGTACACAGTATTTATGTCAATGCCGACGAGATGGCCCGAGTCATTGATAAATCGGGGTATAAATCCACCAACCGATGACGGTGAGTTATCAATAGTAACGAACGATCCATTTCGATAGATAAAGCCCCGAGTGCCAATAGAGTCGTAAGATCCAACCAAATCTCCTAAATTATTAATTCCAGTCAGGACTGTGGAGCGGCTTCCAGGCGCCACAAATGTTGTGAAGACCCCGTCTTTATACAGAAACCCTCTGGTGCCACCTAGGCTGATGTCAATGTAATAGCCCACCACTTCTCCGGAGTTGTTGATGCTCATCGGGGTAATGTCCCGCCAACCCTGAACCTCTAACATATGGAAGCCGGTAGTGTCGTATAAAAACGCTTGCAGGCCAGTTGGACTGGTTGCTGTGCCCACAATCCAACCAAAATCGTTGATGGCTTGCGGATAAGTGCCCTGGCCGGGAACATCGATATTACGGTAGCTGCTACTGGAGGTGAAAGGGCCACCGGTGTACAAAAAGCCATGCTGCCCGTCGCGGGCAGCATAAGAGCCGACAATCTGTCCAAGATTATTAAGACCCCCCGCGTTAGTGCTATTTGTGTTGCCAGGAACGGTGAAAGTGGCCGTCTTTGTGCCGTCGTAGAAGACGCCTTGGTTTCCCCCCTCGCCGCCACCGGTCCATCCTGATACTTGGTCAGCATTGTTCAGACCTCCTGCGCCGAGCATGGGTATGCGTTG
>CAXUBB010000373.1:0-5591 GCA_964249105.1 uncultured Bryobacteraceae bacterium
CAGCGGCACGGCGCATGGGATTTTCGTTTACCGGTACACTAGGCATTTTGATCCTGGCTGCGGAACATCAGTGGCTCTATTTGGCCGACGCCTTCGCACGACTGCGACACACCAATTTGCACTGTTCCGAAGACCTCCTACAAAGTCTCCTCTCGCGCCACGGAAAGAAATAAGCCCAGGTTACTGCTGATTCGCCGGGGCCGGACGGTTGTCGGCCTGGAGCTTGGAGCCGGTGCTCCACTCGGTAAAGGGCTTCATGGCGGTCACAATGTTGTCGCGTTCGCGCCAACTGCCTCGGAGGTAGTCGCGGTTCATGGCGGCGATGACTTCGAGCGGGATCTGCTTCGGGCAGACGCCGGTGCATTCGCCGATGTTGGTGCAGCCGCCGAAGCCTTCCGCGTTCATTTGCGTGACCATGCGGAGGGCGCGAATGTCCTGTTCCGGTTTGCCTTGCGGGAGAATGCCCAGGTGAGTGATTTTAGCTCCCGTGAAGAGAGCGGCAGAGGCGTTCGGGCACGCGGCGACGCAGGCTCCGCAACCGATACAGGCGGCGGCATCCATGGCGCGGTCAGAGGATTCCTTTGCGACGGGGATAGCGTTGCCGTCGGGGGCGTTGCCGGTGGAGACCGAGATGTAACCGCCGGAAGCGATGATGCGGTCGAAAGAGCGGCGGTCCACCACCAGATCTTTAATGATCGGAAACGGCAGGGCGCGCCACGGTTCGAGGATCAGTTCTTCTCCGTCCTTGAAATGGCGCATGGTCAACTGACAGACGGTGGTAGCCGGCAATGGGCCGTGCGCCACGCCGTTAATCATGAATCCACAGGAGCCGCAGATGCCCTCGCGGCAGTCGTGTTCGAAGGAGATCGGTTCCTGGCCGCGTTCAATCAGTTCTTCATTCAAAACATCCAGGCACTCCAACATGGACATTTCGGGATTGATGTTGTCCATGGGATAACTGATGAACTGGCCGGACGTTTGCCGGTTGGTCTGACGCCAGACCTTTATTGTGAGTCTCATGTTATTTGTAGCTCCGCTGGCTGGGGTGAACGTAATCGAACTCAAGCAGTTCCGCCGTCAGTTCTTCCCGATTGCTGTAGCCTTTATAGCCCCAAGCGGCAACGTATGAATAGCGTTCGTCGTCGCGCTGCGCTTCACCTTCGGCGGTTTGATATTCTTCCCGGAAGTGGCCTCCGCAGGATTCGTTGCGTTCGAGGGCATCAACGCACATTAACTCCGCTAACTCGAAAAAGTCGGCGACGCGCCCGGCTTTTTCCAGGCTTTGATTGAAGTCATCGCCGCTGCCGGGAACTTTGACGTTTTGCCAGAATTCCTCGCGTAGCTCCCGGATCTGTTCAATCGCGCTTTGCAGGCCGGTGGCGTTGCGCGACATGCCGCAGTAATCCCAAACAATCTTGCCAAGCTGGCGGTGAAAGGAATCGACGGTGCGCTTGCCGTTAATGTTCAGCAGCTTTTGCAAGGTGTTTTGCACGCAGGCAACGGTGCTGCGAATTTCAGGGTGGGAATCGGAGATGTTTTCCAGTTTGTTGGTGGCCAGATAGTCGCCGACGGTGTAAGGGATGATGAAGTAGCCGTCAGAGAGGCCCTGCATGAGGGCGCTGGCTCCGAGACGATTCGCCCCGTGGTCGGAAAAGTTGGCTTCGCCAATGACGAAGAGGCCGGGAATCGTGCTCATCAGGTGATAGTCAACCCACAGGCCGCCCATGGTGTAGTGAATGGCGGGATAGATGCGCATGGGCACCTTGTAGGGATCTTCGTCGGTGATGCGCCCGTACATGTCGAACAGGTTGCCGTAGCGCTCTTCAATCGCTTTGCGGCCCAGGCGTTTAATCGAATCGGCAAAATCAAGATAGACGCCAAGTCCGGTTTCACCGACGCCGCGCCCTTCGTCGCAGACGTGCTTGGCATTGCGGGAGGCAACATCGCGCGGCACGAGATTGCCGAAGCTGGGATAGCGGCGTTCCAGATAATAGTCGCGGTCTGGTTCCGGAATCTGATCGGGAGAGCGTTTGTCGCCCTTCTGCCGAGGAACCCAGATGCGGCCGTCGTTACGCAGCGACTCGCTCATGAGGGTGAGTTTGGATTGATATTCGCCGGAGACAGGAATGCAGGTCGGGTGGATCTGCGTGAAGCAGGGATTGGCGAAGAGCGCGCCGCGCTTGTGGGCGCGCCATGAGGCTGTAACGTTGGAGCCCTTGGCGTTGGTGGAAAGGTAGAAAACGTTGCCATAACCGCCGGTGCCGAGAATCACGGCATCGGCGAGGTGGACATTAATTTCGCCGGTAACTAAGTGACGCGTTACGATGCCGCGAGCGCGTCCGTCGATCACGATCAGGTCAAGCATTTCCGTACGCGGGTACATGGCAACGGTACCGGCCTGGACCTGTCGTTCCAGCGCCTGATAAGCGCCGAGGAGAAGTTGCTGGCCGGTCTGCCCCCGCGCGTAAAAAGTACGGGAGACTTGCGCGCCTCCGAAGGAACGATTGGTTAAGGTTCCGCCGTACTCGCGGGCGAAGGGAACGCCCTGGGCGACGCATTGGTCGATAATTTCGACGCTGATTTGCGCCAGGCGGTAGACGTTGGCTTCACGGGCGCGGAAGTCGCCGCCCTTGACCGTGTCGTAGAAGAGACGATAGATGCTGTCGCCGTCGTTCTGATAATTCTTGGCGGCGTTGATGCCGCCTTGGGCGGCGATGGAGTGAGCGCGGCGCGGGGAGTCCTGAAAACAGAAGCAACTGACTTTGTAGCCGAGTTCGCCCAGAGTGGCGGCGGCGGCAGCGCCGGCCAGTCCGGAGCCGACAACGATCAAAGAGTGGCGACGTTTATTCGCGGGGTTTACCAGCTTCATTTCGAAGCGGGTTCTGTCCCAGGCCGTCTCGATGGGACCGGAAGGGAGTTTGGAATCGAGTTGCATTATAACTTCACCAATCCTAAAAGAACGCTGACCGGAATGGAGATAAAACCGGCGGTAATGATAATGGCGAAGGCAATAGCGGCCTTTTGCAGGAGGGGAGTGTGGCGCGGGTGGTTGATGCCGAGCGACTGGAACATACTCCAGAAACCGTGGCGCAGATGCAGGCCGAGCAGGATCATGGAAAAGATGTACCAGGCGGAAACATACCAGACCTGGAAGCCGCCGACAGTATTGGCGTAAACGTCTCCTTCCTTAAAGTTGCTGCCGGGATGAACGATTCCGGCAGTGAGATGCAGGATGTGATAGATGACGAAAGCTAACAGAATAGGGCCGCTCCAATACATGGTGCGGGAGGCGTAGCTCGAAACAGTGTTCTGACGTTTGGCGTAGCCGACGGGACGGGCCTTGGTTTTACGAACGGCGAGTCCGACAGAAGCCCAGATGTGCAGCCCCACGGCGGCGAGTAGACCGATTCGGACGATCCAGAGAAGTTCAGGTACGCCGTGTAGAAAATGGCCGTAGCCGTTGAACTTGTCGGCTCCAGCGTAGATTTGCATATTGCCGAGCATGTGCCCGACGATAAAGGCAAACAAGATGAATCCGGTCGCGCCCATGATGACCTTTTTGCCGTTGGTGGACTCCCAGAAACGAACAGGACGGATCTCACGCGCGCCGATAACAGTTGCAGCCATTTTTCAGTTTCCTCACGACCTTTCTGCGAGAGCAAGATCTGATATCTGTTTGATTCGCGCAAGGAGCGCAAAGATCAGGCTTTTATCTCGTAGGGAAGAGGTCCGCTTCTTTCAGGGTAGCAAGGGATTTTCATGATACTTTTCCCAGTGTTTTTCGGTCCTTAAGAGAGGAGTATCAAGATGGATCGATTGGAAGAATTGAAGAACAAGTATAAGAGCGCGCTGGATACGATCCAACGCGAGGGCGTGCGGCTGACGCATCTGCATGTGCAGGACAATAAACTTTTCATTCAGGGCGCGGCGCCTTCGCAGGATATTAAGAATGACGTCTGGAACCAGATCAAGGCGGCAGATAGCTCTTATAGTGATTTAACTTGCGATATCACGGTGGATTCGAGCCTTCCCCAGCCGCAACAGGCGCAAGCGGCAGCCGCTTCGAGCGGAGGGAGTTCCAACAAAACTTATACGGTGAAGCCGGGCGATACTCTTTCGAAGATTGCCAAGGAGTTTTACGGCAATGCGAACGAGTACAACAAGATTTTTGAGGCGAACCAGGATAAGCTGCAAAGTCCCGACAAGATTCAGGTGGGGCAGGAATTGGTGATTCCGAGTTAGCGGCTGAATCAGCTAAAGGGCATTGAGCATCTTTGTCTTAGCAACAGAGATCTACATGCCGGAAACCATTGACCTGGAACAAAAGAAACATGCCCTTACTGACGCTCCCGTCGAAGGCTTGATTGCGCGACGCTGGAGCCCGCGCGCTTTTGCCGACAAACCGGTGAGCGACGCGGACCTGAAAACCGTTTTCACGGCTGCTTCCTGGGCAGCCTCTTCTTATAATGAGCAGCCATGGCGCTTCCTGGTGGGCCGCAAGGGTGACGAGACCTGGAAGAAAATTTTCAGCTCCCTTGTGCCGATGAACCAAGGTTGGGCTGAATCCGCGCCGATTTTGTACGTCTCTCTGGCAAAGAAGAGTTTCAGCCACAATGGTTCACCGAATCGAGTCGCGGTGCATGATGTCGGCGCTGCTTCGGCAACCCTTTCGCTACAGGCAACGGCGCTGGGTCTGCACACGCATGGCATGGCAGGATTTGATGCGGAGCTGCTACGGGCCTACTTCGGTATACCGAGTGATTTCGACCCGGTCGCTTGTTGGGCGCTCGGTTATCTCGGAGACCCGGATCGCTTGCCGGAAAACTACAAGCAGATGGAACTTCAGGTGCGCACGCGCAAGCTGCTGCGGGAGTTTGTGTTTAACGAGTGGGGGAAAGCGGCAAAGCTGTAGGGGCGATCAAATATGCATCTAAAAAATTGTTTCTTAAGTAATCTGTAGTAAACGTATTTGCGAGAGACTCGTTCTATAGCGGAGGGTTCCCGCGATTGCGATTATTCAAATTTGTATTCCTGTTTACTTCGCTTTTTGCCGGAGTGGTGATGGCGCAAACTGTTGCCGCACATTGGCCTAAGCTGTTGCATTCACAGAATCTCGGCGCTTTAGCGCCGGAGACAAGGCTGAACGGGTTGGTGATACAAATGCGGCCCGCCACTGAAAGGCGAACAGCGCTTGTAAGGGCGGTTCGTAGCCTGCATGATCCAGCATCTCCGACCTATCACCAATGACTCACGCCTGAACAGTTTGCCGAGGCGCTCAATATCTCGTCATATGATGTGACAAGGGTAGTAGAGTGGCTGCAGCAGACAGGTTTAGTAGTTGATTCGGTTTCGCCGGATCGCTCCGCGATTACTTTCTCAGGAACAGCAGCAGCGGTGCAAGCTGCTTTCAGCACAAAACTCAGTCGATTTGTGAACAGCGCGGGTGAGACGCACTACGCGAATGTATCAGCACCGCGATTGCCAGCGGCCATTGCCCCTTTGGTGACAGGGATAGTAGCCCTCGATGATTATCATCCCAAACACACTCGCACCATGACGCGGACAGTGCCCAGCGTTGTATTGGGTCAAGG
>CAXUBB010000374.1:0-5587 GCA_964249105.1 uncultured Bryobacteraceae bacterium
TCGTTGTATGGCTGCCCCCAGGCTGGTATGACCTCTGGCGCCGTGTACACCATGTAGTAGTCGTTATTGGGGTCATTGTTGTTCAAGCGGTAAATGGAAATCGTGTTTTGTATATAATTTCCGTTCCCGCTCGTGGCTTGGATGGTGCTTTGGTACAGTTGCGTCCATGCTTGGCCGGGCGGCGCAGGGGCGCCCAATGCGGCGTTCGTTTGTTCGCGCGGCACAGGACCGCTTGCCGCAGCCGGAACGTTCGTCTGTTCGCGCGCGACCCAATCGTTTAAGTGCTGCTTCCATCCCTGTGCCCCATTACCGGGATCATTGGCCGGTGCGAGCGCCTGCGCGGAATGAGTGACTCCGCTGGAGTCAATGTAGGCAGCAACGCCGCGCACCGTCAGCGGGACGCCGTCTTTCGCGGCCGAATCCGCTTCTACCGGCGAACTGCTCATCTTTGAGAACGATTTGATGTTCGCCGCTCGTGTTCCTACCAGCCGGTCGAAGTCGGCCGGCGATCCGCCGGTCATGCGAACGAGGGCCTCTCTCTTCGCAAATGCCGTCCGCGCTTGGCTGGCCTGCTCGGGAGTGGAATCGGACGTAACATCGATAACTTGGAGGTTTTGCTGGCTGGCCGCCCGCACTGGTCGTGAAATAAGAAGCGCGCTGACCGCTATCACTAACAGCAACATCGAGCTAACGGTTACGCGAATGCGAAATTGACTTTTCATGTGGTCCGTGATTACCTGCTTCCTAAAGCGCTACACAGAGTAAAGGGAGAGAAGCAGGAGAAAGTGTGCAACCGGAAAGGAAATTTCTTAAATGCAGTTCTGAGTATGTTGGCCCACGCTTGGGAAAGCGGCCTGTTTCTTAGCGGCTCTCGGCCAGCATCACGTTGCTGCCCGACCGGTCGAGTTGCGAATACAAAATCCACTTCTCGTCCGGCGAAACGGAAAGTCCAATATCAGGGCGATCCGCAAATAGTTCGTTGAGGGAAAGGATCGAGCGCATGGCTTTGGTCTCAGGATTGTAAGCGCGAATCACGGCTGGGTGGTCTCGCGTGGCGCGGTCGATAAAGATGATTTCCTTATGCGTGAGGCTCCACCCTCCGGGCTGTACGCGATAGGGTGGACCGATGACCAACTCCGTGCTGGCAGCAGCCTGACGGTCTGATGTCACAAGAGGTTGCCGATAGATTGCTTCAATATCGTGTTTGGAAAAGTAGAGCCATTTACTATCCATGGATTCGTGGGAGATGAAACCTCCATCGCGCGTGACCTGGGCCAATTGCCCGCCGGAAGCTGGCTGCTTCCAGACTTCCCACTGGCCGGTGCGCGAAGAAGCAAAGTACAGAAATTTGCCGTCGGGCGACCACGCCGGTGCTGCTTCGGGCGCACTCTGCGAGGTCAGGCGCTTGGGGCCGCTGCAGCTCAGGTTGCCTACATTGCACTGGAGAGTAAAAAGACCGATATGGCCGGGTAGCCGGCTCTCAAAAGCAATCTGACGGCCATCGGGACTCCACTGGAGATGATCGATGGGTGGGCCCTTCAGATTCGTCACGCGCAGTTGCCCGGAGCCGTCCCGGTTTGCCAGCCAGATCTCCCGGCTGCCGGAGCGGTCGCTGACAAATGCGATGCGGCCGTTGGACGAGTAAGTAGCGCCCTGATCGCGGAGTGTGGAGGCAATCAGCTTTACCGGTGTTCCCGCCCCCGTAGCGGCAATCTGATAAATATTAAGATCCCAAAGCTGGTCTACCCAAGCAATCCGGTTGATCTTCCGGCTGACCGTAGGAGTGATCGCATCCATTCCCCCCAGGCTAATGCGCTCCGGCGGCAGATTGGGCGTCAACGGAAAGCGCCAAATTCCGAAGATGCTCCCTGTTCGTTGGCACGAGACGATCAGACTCTTGCCGTCCGGCCACCAAGCGTGTCCCCAGATGCCGCGCTGCGTTGCGGTCAAGCGCCGGGGAGCGCCGCCTCGTCTAGTCACAAGGTACAATTCGTCTAACCAAAAACAGGTGACTCGCTTAAAGGCGATGGTCAACCCATCCGGCGAAAACTTAGGATTCCAATCTCCCCAATCTTCGACAGGAGGCGAGGTCAGCCTGCGCGTTTTCCCGGTCCGCAGATTGAGCAGGTAGAGCGCCAAACGTGATGCCCCGGGCAGAACGTCTGAAAAAGCCAGCTCGGTTCCATCCGGAGACCAATCGATGCCCGAACTGAGATCGGCATTGACCAAATCGAAAAGCCTCTCCGCCCTGCCTCCACCGGCCGGAATCGAATAAATGCTGCCGCCAAACTTTCCATATCCTTTACCGGCATACTTAAACGCGATTCGCTTGCCGTCCGGCGACCAGGCCAGGTATCCGATCAAGCCATCTGAGTTATTAGTCAACCGGACCGGATTATCTTCAGCGAGGCGTTTTACATAAATGTTCTTGGTGCCGTCGAGCTTGTCGCTCCAGGTAAACGCAACCGATTGACCATCGGGCGATATTGCGGGAGCGAGTTCCCATCCACCTTGGGAAGTCAAAGGTTCAATTTTTAACTCCCCTAGTTCCGGCGCATCTCGCCTGCCGAGCATTAACCAAGCGGCTGCCGTGATGCCCACGAAACAAACAACGAGCGCCACGAGCCAGAAGCGGCGTTTTCGCGAACCCGCAACAACCGTTGCAGGCTTCCCGGACAGGAGCAAAATTTTACCAAGCTCTTTGGCGACGTCCGCCGCCGCTGGGCGCTCAGCCGGATCTTTCACCAGCATGGCAAGGATCAACTGCTCCAAACGGGAGCTGATGGCTCGATCTTTTGTATGCGGGAGCGGCGCTGCCCTTTTTGTCGCAATCGAATAGGCGGTTTGAACGGATGAATCAGCCGTGAAGGGGTGCTCGCCGATCGCGAGTTCATACAACACTAAACCTAGCGAGAAGACATCGCTGGCGGACGAAACAGCTTCCCCTCGTACCTGCTCGGGAGACATGTACCGCAGCGTTCCCATTGTCAAACCGTGTATGGAGGTTGAATCATCCGCCGCGACTTGTCGGGCCAGGCCGAAATCCACTACCTTGACGTAGCCATCCGGCCGAAGCAGAATGTTCTCTGGTTTAATGTCACGATGAACAATGCCATGCGCGTGAGCGGCTGCCAAAGCTTGCGCGATCTGCTGGCCTAAATGAAGGACCTGTTCTTCCGGAAGCGGAGTTCCGCACAGGCTGCGAAGCGCGGTGCCTTCTACCAGCTCCATAACGATGGCGAGGCCCGCGTCGGATTGGATCACTTCGTAAACCGTCACGATATTGGGATGATTCAAACCGGATAGTGTCTTGGCTTCGCACATGACGCGTTCGGCGGAACGAACGCCGATTGTGCCCGGTCGCAAAAACTTCAACGCCACAATCCGGCCTAGCTGCTGGTCTCGTGCGGAGTAGACCTCGCTCATACCACCCTTGCCTAAGTACTCCACCACCGTATAGCGGCCCATGCCGAAGCTAGTCAGCGGAGCCTTGACGTCACCCTCGGTTTCCGGCGGCTGCTCTTCGGGCTCGTCGAGCAGGGATGCCACTTCCTGCAGCACCTCCGGGTCGGTGTCGATCGAGTCCAAGAGTATGGCGCGTTCCGCCGCCGGGAGTTCTCGTGCGCTGTTATAGAGTTCCCAGGCCGTGCGCCAGTTTTCACTCGTCATAGACTGCGCTCCGCACCCACTCTTTTTCCAACCATCGTCGGGCGAAATTCCAGTAGCTGGCCACCGTCCGCCGGGAGCAATTGAGTTTGCTCGCAATCTCATCGCTTGTCAAGCCTTCGAAGACGCGCATTTCGACCACGCACCGAAACTTGGGATCAATCGCGGCCAGGCGTGATAGTGCATGATCGACCTCTTGCAGCTCTTCCGTGCCCTTCGTGACAGGTTCCGGCCCTTCCTCGAAAGATACCTTTTGCACGCGCCGGTACAGCGGTCTCGCGTGATGGATCAGCAGCCGCTTCATCAGATGACCGGCGAAGCTCAGGAAGGCGGCTTTGTCCTCCTGATTGATCAGGTTGGCTGCTGTAAGCTCCCTGACTTTCACCAGTTCGAGATACAGTTCGTTGACCAGCGCTGTGGTTTGCCAGGTGTGATCCAGACGTTCGCCCCTCATTCGCGCGGCGGCCAAGCGGCGCAGCTCCACATAGAACTGCTCGACCAGTTCGTCGGCTGCATTCGGCGCGGCGCGGCGAAAATCCGCCGCCAGGAAGGCCACACTGTCCCGCGAAAAGGATGACATGTGGGACTAATTATAGTCCCAAGAAGTCGAGACAGCATGTAAAATTATGTGTGCTCACGGCGAGTCCAGCGGCCTTAATAGCTCACAAAGAGGGACTGGGTGGTATGGACGTTTGATTGGGCTTTAAATCCAATTGCCCGGTGGAGCTACTTCGATCCAGTCACCTTCCACGCTGTCAGCATAAAAGGTGATCCGCCGGACATACTTGCAAAGAAGCTGATAACGGCTCGGAATTTTTACTTCAAAGCCGTCTTGGGACTTTAACGCATGGTCATCCACATTCTGGTTGTTTAATAATTCAATCAGTTCACCGCGAAGTTGTTGAGGATCATCCGCTGCGCTTCCTGATTCGTAATCCGGCTCCACGACGACACGCCCAACCGCATCGGAAGTTGGTTTGATCGAGGCAAAAGCTTCTTCGAGAAAATCTTCAATCTTCGGGTTCATGCTCGCCTTTACATCTCACGACGGTTTTCGAGGGAACGGGACATTGTCACTTCATCGGCAAACTCTAAGTCGCTGCCGACCGGTATGCCCATCGCAATCCGAGTAACGCGCGGGCCGAGCGGCTTCAACAGCCGCGAAAGATACACGGCGGTTGCTTCTCCTTCCACCGTGGGATTCGTCGCGACGATAATCTCCTGCACCTCGTTGTTGTGAAGGCGATCCACCAGGCTTTTAATCTTCAGTTGCTCCGGGCCGATACCGCGCAAGGGAGAAAGCGCCCCGTGCAGCACATGATACAAACCGCGAAATGTATGCGTTGTCTCGATCGGCACAATGTTGTGCGGCTCCTCCACCACGCAAATCTCTGTCTGCTCGCGGTGAGGATCGCGGCAGTAAATACACAGTTCGCCGTCACTGATGTTATTGCACTGCTCGCAAATTCCTAACTTATCCTTGATGTCGAGAATGGCCTGCGCTAAACTTTCGGCATCCTCGCGCGGGGTGCGCAGCAGATGAAAGGCAATACGCTGAGCGGATTTCTGGCCGATTCCCGGCAGCCGCTTACATTCTTGAATCAGTCTGGCAAGTGGTTCAGCAAATTCTGGCATTTGTGATTAAGCCTAGAACATGCCCGGAGGCAGGCCGAGTCCTCCCAACATGCCGCCCATCTTTGTCTGGGATTCTTCATCCACTTTCTTAGCAGCCTCGTTAAAGGCAGCCATCACCATATCCTGCAGCATTTCGACATCACCCGCCACTTCCGGATCAATCTTCACCGAAAGGACGTTTTTCTGGCCGTCCATCTTTATGTTAACCATGCCGCCGCCAGCGGAAGCATCAACGCGGATAGCCGCAATCTGCTCCTGCAGCTTCTGCTGCATCTGCTGGGCTTGC
>CAXUBB010000375.1:0-5546 GCA_964249105.1 uncultured Bryobacteraceae bacterium
CACGCAAATAGCGTCGGCTTACCGGTCAGAAGAAAGAACCCCTTCACCGCAGACTTTTCCTCCGGACTGAGATCAAGGGTCACAATCGTTTTGCCGGTGTTGAGATGAGCCTCCAACTTTTCAAGCAGTTCGACTTCCGCTATCGACTTCTTATCTCCGCTTTTGGCGGCTTTTTGGCTTTTGGCCCTTCTTTTCTCGACCGATTCCAAGTCCGCCAGCACCAGTTCGGTATTGATGATCTCGATATCGCGAACGGGATCAACGGTATCCATGACGTGCTCGATATTCGAGTTCTCGAAGCAGCGGACAACCTGAATGATGGCGTCCACTTCACGGATATGCCCTAGAAACTGATTGCCGAGTCCCTCGCCCTTGCTGGCTCCCTTCACCAGTCCGGCAATATCCACAAACTCGAAGACCGCCGGCACGATTTTTTGCGACTTACTCAACTTGGCAAGCGCCTCCAGTCGCTCGTCCGGCACGGTAACTACGCCGGTGTTGGGCTCAATGGTGCAAAACCGGTAGTTCGCGGCCATGGCTTTCCGTGTTTGGGTGACCGCGTTAAATAAGGTGCTCTTCCCGACATTGGGAAGACCCACGATTCCTGCTGTTAACATTCATTCTTATCTTCGCGTACAGCGGCGTTCCTAAACGTGAATGCCATGATGTGAAAGTGCGGTTCGAAGAAGAACTACATCGCGTTCTGCCGCTCGATCTTCCGCATCGCGCGCGCCTGATTGAAAAGGCCGTTCAGCATCTGTCGATGATTGAGACCGCCAATGAACACATGAATCTGACTCGTATTACCAGCCCTCAGGAGGCTGCCATCAAGCACGTGTATGATTCCGTTGCGCCCTGGCGGTATTTCCAGAATGCTAAACGAGTTCTCGATGCCGGGACCGGCGCCGGATTTCCGGGTGTGCCTCTCGCCATTGTTTTGCCGGAAGTGCGTTTTACGCTGACGGATTCAGTTGGCAAAAAGGCGCGATTTGTCGATTCCGTCGCGGACGCTCTCGATTTGAAAAACGTTCAGGTGCTGGCGGAACGGGCTGAGACGATTGCCTTGACGCAGCGGGCCGATACGATCACCGCGCGCGCGGTCGCGCCGATTTCACGTCATATCGAGTTGTTTGAAAAAGCTCTGAAATCCGGCGCGCGGATGCTTCTTTATAAAGGACCCGATGTTGAAAGTGAGATCGCCGAGGCGCCCAGTAAGCGGATTCACGCCCAGCTATTATGCCGCTACGATCTGCCGGAGGGCATGGGAACACGTACGCTCGTGCAGTTAGGCGCTGCTCAAGGGCGCTGAGCGCGTATGGCTTCATATGCCAGGATAAGCCATCCGGCGATAAAGGCGACTCCGCCGATGGGCGTAATTGCTCCCAGAGTTCTGACTCCGCTGACGGCTAGAGCGTACAGGCTGCCCGAGAAAATCAGGATGCCAATAAACAGCAACCATGCCGCCCGTTCCTGTCCAAGCGGCGTGATCGCGCCGGTACGCGCCAACAGCGCTATCAGCAAAATGCCGAGAGCATGAACAAAGTGATAGAAAACAGCTTTCTCATAAACTGACATGGAATAAGTATCCAGTTTGTTCCGTAAACCGTGAGCGCCAAATGCGCCCGCCGCCACCGCCAAAGCCATCAATACACTTCCCAGCGCCGCCCAATTCATCACTTACGGTTGTAACAGATATCCGGTTGCCGCACAGAATCTTATCGGCCCGGCGCGGCAGCGCTTCATTTTTTATTTGGAATCGGCGGCAGAGTCACAAGATGAAGGCGGTAGGGGCCAATATAACCAAGAGGCTCAATCTTTGCTCCGTCAGCCTCCAGAGCATAACGCATCCAAAATTGATCGTACATCAGGAATCGCTTATGGTCCCGCGTGAAGGCATAATAATCGGCAAGCGGCCAACCTGTCCACCGGTGAATCGCCAGGGCAGCAAGGGCGAGATTTTCGCTCCACCCTAGTTTCTGCATCGATTCCCTGTTTGTCACCATGATGAGAGGCGAAGAAAGCCAGGAGGGACCGTAGAATTTGGTCCGCATCCAATAATCAAAGTGCGGAATGACCAACGGCAGGTCCGAGTACTGCCGCAGAAGTTCGGGTGTCGCCCCTATCCAGGGAGCGGAAGGCGAGTAAACAGCGTACCGGACGATGCGAATCAAATGTACCTGGTAAATGGCAAAAGCAAGTGCAAAGGCAGGCACAAGAATCCTAGCGCTGCCGCCCGCTACGAAATTCATGAAAGCCGCAACAGCAATCGCAACACCCGCCACCGCGCAGATTCCGTAGCGTAACGCATAAGTATGCGTATAGAGTTCTCCCGCGCCAAACAGGAGCACCGGGCCAAGAATCAGGCAAACGGCAGCGATCCAGTTATAAGCTGATAGGGACTGGTGGGCTTTGGGTCGCTTCCATACAACAGCCAGGCAGAGGGAAACAACCAAAATCACAAACAAGAAGTGGAAATTGAGGGTGTCGCGATATGTGTCATTGAGATCAGGAAGGTAGAGCTTATCAAAGGGGTGCGCTCGATAAGGCCGGCCAGCCGGAGCAAGAAGCAGATAGACCGGAGCGCACAACAGGGCCGCCGCGCCCAAAGCGCCCCAAACAGGCCAGTCGATCTTGCGCCGGTCAAAACAGCGAGCCAACTCGCCTCCCATGACCGCAAGAAGAGGAAAGACAGCAAAGTAATGCGATAACAAAGCCAAAGCAAAAGTAAAACTGAGCCCCATCAGCCATAAACGGCGCTTGGGACCTCCTTGGATGGCCCGCTGCCAGCAAAGTATCGTCGCAATCGTGGCCGCCAGGAGCAGGGCGTAAGGTCTGGCCTTGGCCCCATATAAGATGTACTCGTTTGTGGCGAGAAGCCCAACGGCAACATAAGCGGAACCGGCGCCGAGCTGGTCGCGCACCAGGAAGAACAGGGCAAGGAGAGCAACACACATCGCGATCATGGCCGGAACGCGGATGGCAAAATCGATGGGCAAAGGCAAGCGTGCCGCCAGATAGCCAAGCACCGGGAACGCCGGGGGGTCAACGTTGACGGGTTGATCGCGCAGCAGCGTCAGCATACGCCAGAAAGTAGGCGACTGCGCCGATACACGCGCCATGAGTTCGTCCGTGCCCAGAGGCGAGTGAAGCGCGATAGCAGCCAAGTCGAACAGCGTTACTGCGATCACGAATCCCAAGAACAAGTTTTGGTAACGGCGCAAGCGCGTTTCAAAACGGCTGGCGACTGTAGAACGTGGAATGTTTGAAGCAGAGACCGCTTCGATCGATTCGAAATTTCCCACCGTATCAATAGCAAGAATAGCGCTGATTCGTCTTGGTTCCGGTGACATGATGCGGCCGAGACTCGTTTGAACTGGCGGCTGTGCTACGCTGATGTACTAATCCATTTCCTTCCGCGTAAGCTTTCGAACCTGCCTGTAATGCAACAAACGAATACTAGCGCTATTCCAATGTTTGGGCGGGAAACCCGGAACTGGTTGCAGTGGTTTGGGAATGACGCCTGGTTTTGGAATGGGCGCGCCGTTCCATATTTATATCTTTGCGTCACTCTTCCCGCTGTTCTGCTGCTTTGCTTTTTAGTGCCGCCGCTGCAAGTCGTCGATGAGAGCCGGCATTTTGTGCGGGCCTACCAGATGGCCCAGGGCGGGTGGCTATCCGAAATCGATCCGGAAACGCATCGCGTAGGCGGCATGCTTCCGGAGGCCGTGGGCAATTTCGTGCGGGACAGCATGAATTCTGAGTCCCTGCTCGCGGAGAATGCGCTGCATACGATTCGAGCGCGAATGAGCGCCTTCGACCGAGTCGCCGCAACGCAACGCCCGTTGACAAACAAGAGATTCGTGCCGTTTCCAAGCGCGGCCATTTACCCTTTTACTCTCTACATACCGCAAGTTATTGGAATTCGTGTTGCTCAATTGTTTTCAGATAAGGTGTATGTCTGGCTATACGCCGGGCGCGTGTTGAATGCCTTGTCCGCCGTGTTCTTAGTTTTTTTTGCGCTTCGTGCCGCCCCGCAATATCAATGGTTATTGATGCTTCCCGCCATGCTTCCAGTAAGCCTGTCCCAGATTGCCTCTGTTTCGAGCGATGCGGGAATTATTGCTCTCAGCATTTTCTTTGTTGCGCTGTGCATCCGGTTTTGGGATAAGGATACTTGGCTGATCCGGTTCGGGCTGGTGACATCCCTGCTCTTTCTCACCCTAGGCAAACCGGTTCATTTAGCCCTGGGTTTGCTCCTGCTCTCAGCTTATGGGCGCCTTGGATGGCGTCGCGCCGTTTCGTTTTGCTCGATCGCCATCGGAGTGGCGGCAGTGTTCTATCTATATTGGTCGTACCTGATCCGGCGGTTCATGGCGGTGGCGGGCGAAGATCATGGCCAGGACCCATCTGCCCAATTAAGCTATCTCAGCAAACATGCAGTCTCCCTGCCCGTCATACTGTACAGAACGCTGCACCACGACTGGCGGTTTCTTTCGCAGCAGACGATTGGCCTCTTGGGTTGGCAAGAGTGGCCGCTTCCGCCCTGGTTCTACATCATGGCGGTTTGTCTCGGAGCTCTGATTGTTCTCTCCATTTGGCTGAACCGCAGAAAAATTGTCATTTCGCATCTCATTCTGGGCAGCCTGTCCGCCGCCGGTTTGGCGATAGGAGTCATACTGGCTGCGTATGTGCTATGGACTCCGCCTGGTCATCCGCGCATTGTGTCGCTTCAGGCCAGATACTTTCTCCCGGCGTTGCCTATCCTTGCTTTCATAGCTCCGCCGTTCGATCAATTTACTAAACTCTCCAGACGCCTCCTCGCTTTTGCGAGCGTTAGCCTACTGGCGCTCTCGGCTTACTGGACGGTAAAAATCGTCGATCATTATTATTTTCCTCGTTCCACGCTTTTGGGAAAAAACATTCACTCGCTATTTCAGGAGGTTCACAATCAGTCCTGCCCGGCGTGGATTACTTTTGAGGAAGGCAGAGGCTCATGGTTCGGCTATCTGGGGCAGGGAGGAGCCGCTGCTCGCGACTTTCGCGTGATATTGGCAACGGACGAAGGCACGATACTGGGCGAGTCTGATCCGGTATTGATGGGAAGCAATTTCCCATACTCGCTGCTGCCGGGATCATCCCGAACGAGATGGCGTATTCATGCTTGGAACCTCCGGGATGCCGAAAGCGGCCGCTTGTGGCTGGTCTGTGGTAACTCAGCTTGCAGCTTCGGCGAGAAATTTGAATTTATGCCAGTGTATGTCCCGGAAGTCTGAAAACTGATTCGCTATCGTTCATTCTTCGGCGGAGTCGAACAGTACGGCTCCAGGGTGGGATGCGGGAGGTCCGGCTCGACCAGCCAAGCGTGACGCTGCCGGAAGTAATCAAGCAATTCCTTATTGCGCGCCGGACCCATGTCTTGCGCCCACACAACCTTTGAGTTGTCGATGTTGGCGGCGTTAAATACCCATTCGTAGGCAGGATTGTGATCCGGCGCATAGCGGACAATGACGAGATGCCGGCCCGGTTGCCGCTCCAGTTGCCCTAAC
>CAXUBB010000376.1:0-5504 GCA_964249105.1 uncultured Bryobacteraceae bacterium
GTCTAACGTCGGTCGTGGTGACTCACGATCTGGATTTAATGCGCAAAGTAGCCGATGCCGTGGTTTTCCTTTACAAAGGGGAGGCGATTTATTTCGGCCCCGTGAAGGATCTGGATAAAAGCGACCATCCCCATGTGAAGCAGTTTTTAGCCATGGATAGGGTGGATATTGAGGGTAAAATCGAGGAGACTTAAATCCTGTGATGACGAGGCAGGTTTGGCAAAATCCTTAATCCGATCCAGTCACTCTCTGCTTCAGCGTCTGCCAATGACGCGAAAACCAATTGCCCGGCGATTTCCTCGCTTGCAGTTTGGTGACATCAATGCCACTCGCTCCCGTTTGGGAGCCTGTTGCCGCAGGCTGATAGTTTTCCGTGTTGATGAGGTGTACTCGCATGGTGTCGAAAACGTAAGTCCGGGCGCGCAGTTTTCCATCCTCGTCCTTGGTAATGAAGTGGAAGGTTCTCCCAAACACATTGGGATCGGGCGGATCGACACGAACGGGAAAGTATCCCTCCAGATCGCGAACACGATAGGAGGTCTCATAACGATGACGATGCCGGTTCCAGAGAAAAACGCGCCAGGCATCGAAATCATAAGTTTCCGGGCCGGAAAGAGTCGTCCAAAGCCAATTGTGCTTGACTCCTTTCTCCTCGTCATTTATTGACCCCAGATCGAAATAAGAAGTGATGCGTCTCCCTTCCGCGTATTGCGCTACTTCGTCGGGAATAGCCATGATAAGATTCCGCGACAACACCCAGCCGCATTGCTTATCCTTTGTGCGGACCAAGGTCCAGTTTTCAAGTGTTTCCGGTTTCTTAAAATCCTGCGCCTTTTTTTCCGCTGCCTGTTTATCCTTTTTGGCTTTGAGATCAGCCGTGCTCTCGCCGCCGTCGATTCGTTCCGCCGAAAGTTCCTGCCAGTTCTCCGGAGCTTTCGGCGGTTTAGGCGGAAGAAGCCTCAGAGAACTACGAGCGCCTTTCTCTCTTCGTTGCTTACGCGAGGAAGGCTGCGGGCGTTCCTGAATGAGAGACGGCGGACGCAGGGGTCCGGTGTCCTTTGCCGTCAAACGATGCGTCAGAACATCAACCAAAGCGCCTTCCTTGATGAGGGCAAAGGCGGGCGACCGGCGGTCCGGTTCGATATGGATATTCAATGCTTCAAAAACCGTGGCGGAGCCCTCGGAAGGAAGCGCAAGCGCCTGTTCCGTTTCGTGACGGATCTGCTCCATTTGCCCGGTACTGAGAAGCTGGAGAGAGTCTACCCAGCCTTCCTGGCCCTTGGCGGTTCGCACCTTGACGAAACGCCGGCGAGTGTCAACGATGCTGACGCGTTCGCCATGCTTCAACACCGCGGTAACGCTATTTTTCTGAAGCAGGTCGCGGCGCAGATTCAGGGTCGCCGGAGCAATGTAAGCTTCTCCCAACTGATTGCCGGAGTAATTACCGCCGCAAGACTCTAAGACGAGCAGAAGCGCGAAAGGAACGGAACAAATTCTCAGCGGTTGCAGGGAGAACACATGCATGCAAACAGCTTGGTTAACTTATGACAAAAGACGGGCCATCTCTTTGAGAATGCAGCGATCCATCACAACCGGCATGCCAGCCTCTTCCGCTTTTTTGGCGGCCTCATGGTTGACGACGCCTTCCTGCATCCAGATACAACGAGCGCCTTTTGAAATTGCCTCATCGACTACTTCGGGAACCCGCGCGGGCCGGCGGAAGATATTGATAATGTCGATCCCCTCGGGAACATCTTTGACGGACGCGTAAGCTCGTTCCCCAAGCACTTCCGTCTCGTTGGGATTCACGGGAATAATGCGGTATCCCTGGCGCTGCAGAAAGCGCGACACGCCGAAACTCGGGCGTATGGGATTGTTCGATAAACCGACTACGGCAATTGTTTTTGCGTCGCGTAGCAGCTTAGTTAATTCGGTGTCGTTCATCATTGCCTTTCTCCACCTTTCCCCCGCCGTTCTCCTCCATGCCAAGCAGTTTGCGGAAACGGGCGACTTCTGTTTTAGTCAAAGTACGGTAGGCTCCCGGCTTCAGATCGCCTAAATCGAGAAAGCCGATTTTCACTCGTTTCAGCTTCTCGACCAGCTTGCCGAAATGCTTGAACATGATACGGATCTGGTTCTGACGGCCTTCCACCAGCCGCACTTCGTACCAGGGATTTTCTCCGGGCCGAATTAGTTTCAACCCGGCGGGCGCGGTTTTACGGCCGTGCATCGGTATGCCTCGGCGGAAGATTTCTTCCTCTTCGCCGGTCAACGAGCCGTTCGCCTTCGCCAAATAAGTCTTGGTCACATGGCTGGCCGGCGAGAGAAGCCGGTTAGCGAAATCACCGTCATTGGTGAGCAGTAAAAGTCCTTCGCTGGCGTAGTCGAGACGGCCCACAGGATAGATGCGGTCGGGCATGCCCTTAAAAAACGACATCACGGTCTGCCGGCCTTGCGGGTCGTGAACCGTGCTGACCACGTTTTTCGGCTTATGAAGGGCAAGGTAGAGGTGATGCTTCGGTTCAGACAAAATCCGGCCATCCACCTTGACCTTGTCAACGGCGAGATCGGCTTTCGAGCCAAGTTCCGTAATTGTCTTCCCATTGACCGAGACCCGCCCGGCGATGATAAGCTCTTCCGCCTTACGGCGGCTGGTGACGCCTGCATGCGCAAGCAGTTTTTGGAGACGTTCTTCAGGCATTTACTTCATCGCTCAAGGCAAGCCGGCCCAGTTCTTCAAACTCTTTCAAAGTCGGGAGTTCGGCAAGCGAATTCAAGCCGAACTGAATCAGGAACTCACGCGTCGTCTTATACAGGATAGGCTTGCCAAGCACATTCTTTCTTCCCGCCGCAGCGATTAGCTTGCGGTCCAGCAGAGTTTTGAGAACCCCTGCGCCTTGCACCCCGCGAATTTCAAGAACTTCCGGAGCCGTAATCGGCTGCTTGTAGGCAATAACCGCCAAGGTCTCCAGCGCGGGGAGCGACAGCTTCAACGGCGGTTGCAGCCTTTTGACAAACTGGCGAATGGATTCATGGAACTCCGGCTTGGTTGACATCTTGTAGCCGCCCGCCAGTTCGCGCACCGAAAGGCCGCGGTCCGGCGCGGCGTACTCGTTCACTAACTGCTGCAAAATCTCTTTCACAAAATCCAAAGGCTGCTCGACCGCGGAGGCGATCTGCTCCGCCGTTAGCGGCTCATCCGTAATGTAAATGGCGGCTTCAATAATAGCTTTAAGAGCAGCAGGACTGGCGGTTTCCGCAGGATTTTCCGTGATCGCTTCCGCCAGGAGAACGGTTTCTTCTTCAGTATGTTCAGGAGCGGCAGCCGCCTGCATCATTGATACTCCTCCGCGATCCCAGCGTACTCCTCCGCGCCTTGCGGATCATCGAACCTGTATCCACGGCGCAGTTCTATATCGCCAAATAGCTGCTCCTGAACCAACTCAACGCTGTTCCGTTTTACCAGCTCCAAAATAGCCAAGAATAGGCAAATCATGGCCCGCCTGCTGCGTTGCTGATGGAACAGCCGGGTAACGGAAAGCATCTCTGAGCGCCGCTCCTTTTCGAATTGATAACGCAGGTAGTCAATCATTTCCGGTACGCTGACGCTTTCCTTGCCTAATTCGTAAATGGGACGATTCTTGACGCGTTCCAGGACGCCTTGAAAGGTCTTGACAAGATCGAAAATACTGACGGCCAACTCGCGATTTTCGCCGTCCGACAAAAATGCCTGGATCTGCGGATGGGACCAGACGGCTTCTTCCATTAGGCGCTTCTGTTGGAGCATTTCCGCAGCGTTCTTAAACTGCTGGTGCTGAATCAGACGCTCCACCAGTTCCTTGCGCGGGTCTTCTTCCGGTGAAAGCCTCTCCAATTCGGGGTCTCGCGGAAGGAGCAATCGGCTCTTGATATGGATCAGCGTTGCCGCCATGAAGACAAACTCGGAAGACAGCTCAATGTCAAGATCCACGGCCTGCTGCATGTATTCGAGATATTGGGCCGTGATCTGAGCGATGGGTATGTCGTAGATATTGATCTGCTGCTTGCGAATGAGATCCAGCAGCAAATCCAAAGGGCCCTCGTATTGCGCCAAGTGAAAATTCAGGAGCGAGGACACTCAATCCAACTTAACATGTGAAAGGAAGTTTATACTTTCTACACCTCGGCAAGAGTATTCACGCTCAACGAACGCTGCTTCTCATAAGCCGCGATTTGATCTTCCAATCGCAAAATATAGCCGAGTTCGTCAACGCCTTGCAGCATGCATTGTTTGGCGAACTCGTCAACGGGAAATTCAATCGAAGAGCCATCGGGGAGAGTGAGCCTTTGCGCGGCGAGGTCAATGGTTACTGCCACCGCAGGATCGACGCGCACTGCTTCGAACAATTGACGGGCGACATCAGGCGGAACGGGCACGGGCAGCAATGAGTTTTTCACGGCGTTGCCCCGGAAAATATCGGCAAACGAGGTGCTGATGACGGCCCGGAATCCATACTGGATAAGCGCCCAGGGGGCATGCTCGCGCGAACTGCCGCAGCCGAAGTTGTCGCCCGCTAACAGCACCTGCGCGGCGCGGCCTTC
Source organism: uncultured Bryobacteraceae bacterium (assembly GCA_964249105.1). Classification (GTDB taxonomy): domain Bacteria; phylum Acidobacteriota; class Terriglobia; order Bryobacterales; family Bryobacteraceae; genus Bog-105. The sequence continues at coordinate 4,582 of CAXUBB010000376.1, forward strand.
CGGCTGGTTCAGAATGAAGTCAGGCTTCGGATTGCCGCTCGCATCGTAGCGCCAATCCGAAAACAGGTTGTCTCCCAATCCGACCTTTGAAATCGTTTTCAGGAAGCGCGCCGGAATGATTTGATCCGTATCGATGTTATCAATGGAAAGCGGCGCCAGTCGGCTCGTCAGTGTAGTAAATTTTTCCATTTTTATAACATCGTCCGAACGTCAGTGACAACGCCGGTAATGGCGCTGGCTACGGCTGTAAGCGGACTTGCCAAAAACGTCCGTCCGCCTTTACCCTGGCGTCCCTCGAAGTTGCGATTACTGGTGGAGACGCTATATTGGCCCGGCTGCAATTGATCGCCGTTCATGGCAATGCACATGGAGCATCCTGCTTCGCGCCAATCGGCTCCCGCATCCTTGAACACGCGATCCAGACCCTCTGCCTGGGCTTGCTCTTTCACCTGTTGTGAACCAGGGACCACCATGACGCGCACCTTGGGACTGACCTTCCGGCCCTTCAATAATTGGGCTGCCGTGCGCAGGTCGGAGATGCGTGAATTGGTGCAACTGCCGATAAAAACAACGTCCACGGGATGTCCCAGCAGTGATTGGCCCGACGGGAGATCCATGTAACGCAGAGCTTTGCCGAGCGTTTCCCGCTCCACCGGGTCCTTCACGGATGCCGGATCGGGAACCGGGGCCGTAATCGGAATACCCATTCCAGGATTGGTGCCAAAGGTAATCATGGGTTCGAGAGCGCCGGCGTCAATATCGATGCGCTTGTCAAACTCAGCGCCGTCGTCCGTGGGCAACTGTCTCCAAAGATGGAGGGCGCGATCCCAGTCCGCGCCTTTTGGAGCATGGGGACGATTTGCCAGATATTGATAAGTCGTGTCGTCGGGAGCAACCAGTCCCGCGCGCGCTCCTCCCTCAAT
>CAXUBB010000377.1:0-5491 GCA_964249105.1 uncultured Bryobacteraceae bacterium
GGTCTATGATGTCGTACAAATTGCGCACGTATTGAACCCATAACTTGCGTTGTTCGGCGGGCGTCTCTTCCGGCCAGCCCGGCTCGGAGAAGATACGGTTCATGTCCCATTTGAAGTATTTGATCTTGTAATCACTGGCGAGCTTGTCCAATACGGAGTAGATGTAGTCTCTGACATCCGACCGCGCCAGATTCAGCACCAATTGATTCCGCAGTTCGCTGCGCGGCCGGCCTGGAAAGTTCATCACCCAATCCGGGTGCGCGCGATACAGATCGCTATCAGGGTTCACCATTTCAGGCTCGACCCACAAACCGAAATCCATGCCCAGTTTGTTGACATACTCGATCAGCGGATTCAAACCGTTGGGAAATTTTTCTTTATTCACGAACCAGTCGCCTAAACCGGCGTGATCATTGTTGCGTTTGCCGAACCAGCCGTCATCCATGACGAACAGTTCCACGCCGAGCTTGGCAGCCTTTTCCGCTAATGCTTTTTGGCCCTGCTCATTGACCTTAAACTCGGTCGCTTCCCAGGAGTTGTAGAGCACCGGACGGACTCGCGCCTCTGATCCATGCGGTTCGATGTCCGTGCGCTCCAAATTGTGCAGCAGGCGCGAGGCTTCACCAAAGCCGTGAGAGGCGTACCCTCCGTAAAATTCCGGGGTATCGAGCGTCTCGCCCGGCTTTAACGGGTAAGAGAAATCAAAGGTATTGAGTCCACCAGTCACGCGCACCTGCTGGTAGGGCGTCTGCTCGACGGAGATGCGCCAATTACCGCTCCAGGCCAAAGCGCCGAACCAGACGCTCCCATGCTCCTCATCGGCATCGCCAGCGTCCACTGCAAACCACGGGTTAAAGTTATGGCCGGTATGCCCTAAATGGCTCTCGATGACTTTGATGCCTTCATGAATAGGCTCTCGGTTAAGCTGCGTTTCGGCTGCCCAGCGACCGCTTAAATAGGACAATTGATAACCGGTACCAGGCGGCATGTACCAAGTAGCCGATTGTGCGCTTTCAACCGTGATCGGAGCTTTTGTTTTATTTCGGATGCTGGCGTACCGCCGGATGATTCCCTCTTGCGGGTACACCCGATAATGCAATGTCACTGCAATATCGTCCCGGATATCCTTCATGACAATTTCTAAGTCATTCTGTGCGACCTGATGGGATTGATAGCGCAAGACCAGATCGCGGTCACCGTTTGCGCGTGCGATTTTGACTGCGGGTTCATAGAAACGCACTCCTCCCCATCCTGGGTACTCCTCGTTTTCAAGCATCTGGTGAGGATCAAAGGAGGATAAATCCGGGCGTTGCGCTGCTACGGGAAGATCCTCCGCCCGCCAGAGCGGACCGCCCCAGTACAGGTTTTGTAACTGACCGTCTGGGCTTACCCCAACGGCATACGAGTTATGAGCCGTGCTCAGCAACCAAACCTTCCGCTCCGGCAGGTAGCGAACTGCTTGGGAATAGCCGCAAAACGGAAGGAGAAAAAAGAGCAGGAGAAAGGAGAATGTACGGCGCATGCTCTCGATTGTACGAAGCTGCGGATTGAGCGGTGAGGCAGGAAGAAGTGGTCTCCGGCGCAAGTTGCCCGACAGGATTAATTAAAACTCCTAACCCGTTTTTTCAGAATAGATTAACACGTGATTAGCCCTTTTGTAACGGTACGTTATATTTCGGCATTTCCGGCAAAGTTGCTCGAATACGAGTCGTTGTTCCGGTAGACTGAACATAAGGAACTATGCAGCTTTCGCCCGAGCATCGTAAACGCGCCGTGATCATTGGCGCTGGCCCGGCTGGCCTCACGGCGGCTTTTGAACTCTTGACGAGAACCGACATTGTGCCGATTGTGCTCGAGAAGAGCGATTACATCGGCGGTATCTCTCGAACCATCAATTACAAAGGTAATCGGATCGACATTGGCGGCCATCGCTTCTTCTCCAAGTCTGATCGTGTCATGCAGTGGTGGCTCAACATCATGCCCATGCAGGCCATTGATGGCCCTAGCGCTCAGATTACCTATCAGCGTCAGACCACAACCGTGCCGGTGCAGGCTGTGTCTGCCGACCCCCACATGGACGAATCCGTCATGTTGGTCCGTAATCGCAAGTCGCGCATCTACTTTATGCGCAAGTTTTTCGACTACCCGATCACATTAAGCGGCGATACTCTCTCAAAGCTCGGATTGTGGAAGACGATTAAGATCGGGTTCAGTTATTTACGTGCGCTCGTTTTCCCGATCAAGCCTGAGACTAACCTTGAGCAGTTTTTCATCAACCGTTTTGGCCGTGAGCTGTATCTTACCTTTTTCAAATCTTACACCGAAAAGGTCTGGGGCATCGAATGCAGGGAAATCAGCGCTGAATGGGGTGCCCAACGTATCAAGGGATTGTCGATTCTTAAGACGATCACTCACATCCTGAAGAAAATGATGCCCAAGAAGAAAACGGACATCGCGCAAAAGGATGTCGAGACCTCTTTGATTGAGCAATTCCTTTATCCGAAGTACGGACCTGGGCAGATGTGGGAGGAAGTTGCCGGTCTCGTGAAGAAACTGGGCGGCGAGATCCTCATGCACTGGGATGTGGAGGAGATTCAGCATGACGGTGCTGGCCGCGTCACGGCAGTTAAGGCAAAAAGCACTGATACCGGCGAAACCAAGAACTTTGCCGGCGATTATTTCTTCTCCACAATGCCGATGAAGGAGCTAGTGGCGGATCTCAATCCTCCTGCGCCGCCGGAGATCAAAAAAATCTCCGATGGGTTGGTGTATCGGGATTTCATCACCGTTGGCGTCCTTTGCAGCAAGATCAAATTGCGCGAAAAATCGGGTGATCTTGTCAAGGATAATTGGATCTACATTCAGGAGCCGGATGTTCTGGTAGGCCGGTTGCAAATCTTCAATAACTGGAGTCCATCCATGGTGGCCAACCCGGACCACATTTGGATTGGTCTGGAATATTTCTGCAATGAGGGTGATTCGCTTTGGAACCGCTCGGACGCAGATATGATTCAGCTGGCCAAGGAAGAGTTGGCGTCCATGAACATGCTGGAGCCTGACGATATTGTTGACGCTACCGTGATTCGAGTGCCAAAAACGTATCCGGCTTATTTTGGCTCCTATGATCGTTTTCCCGAGCTGGTCTCTTACGTCAATCAGTTTGAAAACTTGTTCCTTGTGGGCCGGAACGGCATGCACAAGTACAACAATCAGGACCATTCCATGCTGACTGCTATGACTGCGGTGGACAATATCATTGCTGATGTGCGCAGCCGCGATAATTTGTGGGCCCTGAATACCGAACAGGAGTACCACGAGGAGAAAGAGCAGCCGGAAACGCAAGAAGCGGCTGTGGAGAAAGAAAGCGAGGAGGTTGTGGTGGCTTAGGCCACCACCCCCGATCCGGTGGTGTTTCGCTGGCGGGCTTGAAAAAGTTTCCAGATTTGCATAACTGGAATGATGCTCAATAAGGTCAATAGCCAGTCAATCGGATAGCGTTGGCGAGCGCCGACGTGGATCAAGTAGTTCGGCGCGGGGTATAACAGCAGCACGATTCCTATGGCTACCCCGCTCGTGAGATTCTTCTTCAACAGGAGAACAAAACCGGCAAGACCCAAAATTGCGGTAGCATCGCCAAGTAGCGCTTTGATGAGTGAGGGGTCTGGATACAGCCAAAAGCAACGAACTCGGCCTAGGCATAGATAAAGGAACTGCTTAAAGTGACTGCGAATCCAACTTTTGGCTGCGTTTGCAGCTTCCCGGTTATAAGCGACTTCTCCCAACTGCCTGACTTTTAGAGCTTCTTCTTCGTTTTGCAAGGGGTGATAACGGTTGTAAACACCCAAAATGTAATTTGCGCGTTGATCCGGTGTCGCTTGGTCATTATTCGAAACCCGCAACTCTAATCCAAAGTTGCTGCGGGTGGCAATGGGAGCGCCTAAGACATGATTATTACGGATGATCCATGGAAGGAGGCAAAGAGCGACTAGCGCAATCTGTATGGCAGCAAAGGAGAAATAACGTTTGTAGCTCACCGTTCGGCAGAAATAGAGACCGGCAGCTACAAACGCGGCAAATAGGGGAAGGAGTACTGAGGCAAATAGGAGAGCAAACCCCCAAACGAGCCCATTCAGAATGGCAAAAGGCGCTGTGAGCTTTTGCTGTTTCCAAGTCTGCACCGCGAGAACGGAGGTAATCATGATAAAAAGCGCCGTGTAGGGCGCCTCCCAATCCCCATCAATTTGCACAAAGGGCTTAATAGGAATGAATGCACAAATGAGCGCCGCAATCAGACCGGTTTGCCTGTCTAATAAGAGGCCTTCCGCTACCGCCGGGAGCAAAGCGCATTGCAGCGCGGTAACAGCAGAAGCTAGCAGCTCTTTTATGATCTCGCCTGGAATACCGCTACCAAATACCCGGAAGATGGCGGCTAAAATGATGGTGTACCCTGGCGAAACGTGCGCTGTGGGACCTGTTGGTACTGCATATGGGTTTCCGAACACGCCGGTTGTTGCTAATGAAAGCGCCGTGCGCTCTAACTCATAGCGAGTTAAATCTCGATAAGGATGTAGAACCACGATCAGCGTGAGCCGAACAACAAATGCAAGAAGGAAGATGAGGATGCCAGTCCGCCAGGCACCCGTTTGCTCCAGATTTCGCCAAAACTGCTGTAAAGTTTTCATGGAAAATTGTCGAATTATAAACTAATTTTCATATCATTTGGCTTTAAACATCAGAGACTAAATGGCTCTCTCACAAGTATGATAAAGAATGTCTACTGAGTTCTCGTCCGGATCGGAATCATTAATGACTTTGGATAGTGAACTGGAAGTGTTGGCAGTAAAGAACAGCGCGGATAGTGTGCGCATTGCCGGCTCACCACTGTCAACCTATTGGAGCGTTGCCGCTATTCTTATTTTCTGGGGCTTAATTGTCATTTTACAGGTGGCCAGCGGAGCTTACAGAAGCGAATTCAGTTCTTATCCTGACGAGCCATCGCACTATGTAACCTCACTCATGTTACGTGACTATATGGCGCATTTTCATTTCGAGTCGCCCATGAAGTTCGCGGAAGCATATTATCACCACTACCCGAAAGTGGCTTTTGGCCATTGGCCTCCTTTCTTTTATATGGTGCAAGCGTTCTGGATGCTTTTGTTCTCGGCATCCCGGGTGTCAGTCCGTCTTGAAATTGCTTGCACGACTGCGCTGCTGGCCTATGCCGTATTTGCTGAGGCGCGCCGCTGGTTTGGCTGGAAACTAGCTTTCCTGGCTGGTTTGCTGACAGTCTGTTTGCCGCTTGTTCAGACGTATAGCGATGAGGAGATGGCTGAGTCGCTTCTGACGCTCATGTGCTTTTGGAGCGCTGTCTTTTTCGCCCGGTACGTGGACTCGGAGCGCTGGCGGGATAGTCTGCTGTTTGGAACATTCTTCTCTTTGGCTGTTCTTACAAAAGGAAGCGGCTGGCTGCTGGCCATGGTGCCGCCAATTG
>CAXUBB010000378.1:0-5491 GCA_964249105.1 uncultured Bryobacteraceae bacterium
GCTTGAACCAGGACTGGCCGCAAAAGCTGGGGTTGACGGGCGTGAACCTGGGCGCCAATAATTCCTTCCCCTGTATTGATTTGACAGCGGGCGGCTATACCCGCATCGGCCAGCCGAACTGCAACGCCCGCACGCTGCAAACCAACAACACATTTCAGGCTGATGAGAGTTTGAGCATCGTGCGCGGCTCCCATACTTTGAAGTTCGGCTTCGAGTACCGTTTTCTGGAGACGAACGGAATTGATAACTACCAAGCGCCGGGATACTTTCAGTTTAATGCTCTGGAAACCGGCCTGCCGAACGTTCCGAAAACCGGAAACGCTGCCGCCAGCTTTCTGTTAGGGGCAGTGGACACCGGCACTTATAAGCAGTTTGCGTATTATCCAAGGAACCGTTATCAATACGTGGCCGGCTATGTGCAAGATGACTGGAAGGTTTCTCCGAAGCTGACGCTCAACTACGGGCTCCGGTATGACATTTTCTACCCACGTTATGAGAAGCTCAACAACCTTTCGTCCTTTGATCCGACGGTGCCGAATCCGACAGCGGGCGGGCGATTAGGAGCTTTAACTTTTCTGGGAACCGGACCAGGGCGTAGCGGGCGCACATCCTTTGCAGACACTTACTTCAAAAACTTCGGGCCGCGCCTGGGATTCGCTTATCAGATCTTCAATAAGACGGTGGTGCGGGCCGGTTACGGCATTTACTATGCAGCCGGCAACGCCGATGCCGGGTTGCGCGATTCGCTTTCCGAAACGTACGGGTTCAGCGCGTCGCCGGTTTTTACCACCACCAATCAGGGCGCAACACCTGCATTTTACTGGGATGGCGGTTTTCCGCAAAACTATCCCAAGCCTCCGTTTATTAATCCCACAGCGGCCAACAACACGAATGTCCGGGCCATTCTGCGCAGCGACGGACCTCCGCCTTACTTCCAAAACTGGTCCTTCACCGTGCAGCGCGAACTGGCTTCGCGGATCAGCCTGGAGCTGGCCTATCTTGGAACAAAGGGCACACGGCTCGGCAATGGCCTCATCCATCTGAACGAGTTGAATCCTTCCTACCTGGCATTGGGGTCGCTGTTATCCCAGCCTTACAATTCACGGCAGGCCATCGCTGCTGGAATTACCGCTCCTTACCCGGGGTTTTCCGGGTCCGTTGCGCAGGCGCTTCGGCCTTATCCGCAATATTTAGACGTTTGGGATCGCGCGAACCCGTCCGGCAGTTCCACGTATCATTCTTTCCAATCGCAATTGACGATGAAAGCAACTAAGGGACTGGACCTGCAACTGGCATACACTTTTTCTAAGACAATTTCAGATACGGACGTGCTTGCCGGAGGCGGACCCGGTGGTCAAACAGCATACAACCGGAGGCTGGAGAAAGCCATTGCGGATACGGATATACCGAACGTGTTCGCCGTAAGTTACAGTTATCAATTGCCCTTCGGGCCGGGGCAGCAGTTTCTCAACAGCAATGGCAGGGCAGGCCGCATTCTGGGCGGCTGGATTCTGACCGGGATTCAACAGTACTCGTCAGGACTGCCGATTGTGCTTACGGCAAACAATACGCTGCCTTTGTTTACTCAGGTTCTTCGACCGAACGCTATTGTCGGAGTGAACCGCCAATTGAATAATAAGGGCTTCGATCCCGCCACACAGTTGTGGATTAACCCGAACGCGTTTGCAGTGCCAGGAGCGCTGCAGTTAGGAACAGCGGCCCGGTCGTATGAGGATTTGCGGGCTCCCAATTTCTACAACGAGAGCTTTGGATTGATGAAGAGGATCGCTTTCGACGAACGGTTTTCCCTGACGCTACGGGGCGAGTTCTTCAACATCTTCAACCGCACGGTATTTGGTGCTCCAGCAGCCAACATCAGCAATGCCAGTTTTGGAAAGATTACCTCACAGGCCAATAACCCGCGACAAGGCCAAGTTGCCCTTCGTCTGGAATTCTAAGCTAGTGTTTTGCGGCGTGAAAATATATCCACCCACGGCAAGAATTTGCGTCGGATGGTCACACTGGCGGCGTGTGCCAAAAACCGTTGCTCAAATTGACATTAGGAAACCGTCATAAAGCCCAAGGTTTCACAGGCTTCCGAATGCATGGGTAAAATCGGCTGTTTCTGGCAGTAGCTCTCCGGGCCAGGATGTCACTTTCCGGGCTACCGACTATCTAAACGTAAGCAGGCACGTGTATTTATCAGCACCGATTACGTTTTCGGTATCATGGAGGGCCATGGCAGTCGCCAGTCCAATCCTGATTGATGTTCCCATGCCGATCCGTACGCCGCGGTTGACGATCCGACCGAAACAAGTTGGGGACGGCGCAATCACATCGGTGGCGGTCGCAGAAACTTGGGAAGAACTGAACCGATGGATGCGATGGGCAGAAAATCAAGACGCTTTTACAACTGAGTTGATGGAGATTCGCAACCGCCATGTCATGGCCAGCTTCCTGTTGCGTGAGGCCATCGAGCTCATCGGAATTGAGACGCAAACGGGTGAAGCAGTTGTCTGGTGTGGATTCCATGATATCGACTGGCAAGCTCGCCAGTGCGACACCGGGTATTGGGTCCGCAAAAGCGCTCAGCGTCGAGGCGTCGCAACGGAAACAGCGAATGCAATGCTTCGTTATGCGTTTGGGGTGCTGGGAATGCAGCGAGTCGGTCTCACGCACTCAAGCGGAAATGAACCAAGTCGCCGCATTGCGGAGAGACTTGGTTTTGCTTTCGAGGGGATACAGCGGAGGGCCAATAGGCTTCCTGGGGGGAAAGCCGCAGATAGGTACTGCTATGCCCGTTTCGATGTTCTTGGCCTGCCCAACTTAGAAGTGAGCTGGAAAGGGCTGGCAGATGAATAGGACCTGACGAGTTTGCAAGGCAGCTTGTTTGTAAAAGTTCCGGTCGAAGTACGCGCTATGCAGAAATTGGACGGGCGCTCATGAAGCGAGTGTAACAATTCAAAGAAAATCCGGTTCTGGTGCAAATGTTCAAATGGCGTAAATTGCCTCGAATGATTGTCAGCTCGCGATTCCGCTGCGACCACGGCTGTCCAGATTGCCGGAATCGTCGTAGGCCGGCCGGGTCGCTTCCCCCCTTTGTTAGGCCAGTAATCAGGAGAGTTCCTGGTGAACTACTTTTGGTGTAGCATACCGATTCGTTCGTTCTTGAGTGGGTGGACCCGGCAGTTCCGCCGGTGCGTGAAACAGCGCGGCAAACTCTGCCGGCGTGTGGTCTGCCAAAGAGCTAGGCGGGCGACTTTGATTGTCATCTTGTCGCCAGCTTTCGATGGTCTGGCGAACTTCTGACGTTGCCCTAATTTATTAAGCCAAGCTCAGAAGCCAGTTCAAGTAGCTACGGCTTTTGGGCCCTGAAGAGTGACATAAAATTATAGGCAGAACCTCTCACTAGTACCTCCTATCCAAACAAAAACTCGGGGCTGATTGCCTTTGCTGTCCACAATGCGTTAGACCTACAGCAGAGGAGTTTTTTTGACCCGTTCCCTCCAGAAGCAATCGACCACGAAACGCGGTGCGACTCAAAAAAAGGTCTACTATTCTCATGCCATGTGTACCTATGGCTGCTCCGAAGAAGCTACCGCACTCAAGACGATTTCCCGAAAGTTCCGGCGCGCAGAGATCGTCAATCCAGCCGTGTGCGAAGAAACGTGCATGGAGTTTTACATCAATCTCGTGGAAACATGCGATGTACTTGTGTTCAGCAAAGTGTTAGGGTTCATCACGTCGGGCGTAGGGAAAGAAATCAACCATAGTTTACGCTGTAGGAAATCTGTTTTTGAACTCAGGGAAAATCAGTTACTCCCTGTTACAGCACCGGTTTTGTATCTCAGCCGCGCCCGGTCGCTTCGGGTATTTTCCCAATGGCGAGCTCAGCGCGAGAAGATTAGTTTACTCCAAAAAGAGTTCTAAACGACAACTCGGAGTTGGGCAGAAACAGTCCGGACGGATCACATCACGAAGCGTTGACAGCAGTAGTGCAACGCCCGCCTTATCGGAAAGCCGCTCCTCACCGAACAGGGGCGGCGGAAAAAAAAGTTTAAGAAGCGGGACCGGATAGTAGCCAGGAAACTTAACGAAGGGCTTGGGTACAGGAAGGCCGATACGAACAAGACCGACAGCGCCCTGCCTGCTGATGGCTCCGTCCGGGAATCAAACCTTGGCCTTTGATTGCCCGCAGTTGCTGCACGATCCCCCAAATCCACGCCCGACAGGAAGCGTCAAAGGGTACGAGCAGCGAGCGGTCTTGATATTGCACAATGCCGTGTGGCACCGTCTGCTGAAAGTGTTCTTCCACTAACAGGCAGTACACAGCAACTTGCGCTTTGTGATTTTCGAGCGGCCCCCCAGAAGCAGGAGCCGGTCTGTGTTGACATCCACCGGCACCCACCCGTGCATGGTCTCCACGATCCGAGCGGGTCGTCCGGTGAGGCCCTAGCGCGGCGAGTAAAGATGCTGTTGCTGAAAGCAGCGCAGCTCCGTTCGCGGCGTGATCCAGTCCGCCGCCCGCAACTGTCCCTCCGGCAAGCCGGTCCGCTGCCAGGCTTGTCGTGCCTGGCGCTGTGCTTGGCGCGCCTGTCGCCAAAGGAGTGCAGCTAGAAGGGCCGCGGCGAGAATAATGCATATAATCCCCAAAGAACGATGAGAATCAGCAACAGCAGAGCGAGCCAAGCGCGGCGGCTCCGGCTGTATGCTTGTTGTTGCGTGTGGACGGCGGGGAACAGAGTGGCGTCGTTCTGGTCTTGCCATTGGCGGCCTGCTTCACGTAACTGGATCGCTTCGGGCGATACCGGCGCTCCCTGCCGGCCGAGAAACCAAGCCTGCTGGCAGTACACAAATTCAGCCACTTCGCTGGCCGAGAGCACCGGTTCGTTCGAGGGTTCGGGAAAGGACAATGAGCTTCCTCATAGTACCGGAGGCGTTCTCATTTTCTCACGCCACGCGCAAGGAGCCTAATCCGGCCCGGCGTATTCCCTCAGTCCTGATTTAAGAATCCGGTTCTCCCCGTCTTTGCCCTTTTTCGGTCTTTTCTCTAGGGAGCAGTAAAACTCCACTGCTGGTTCGTGCCTCCATTGAGAGGCCATTGCTCCAGAGCCGTCCCGTTCACGGTGGAGAACGCCGGAACTTCCACCGCCAAGCCGCTTCCGGTATTCACGATTTGATAAGCGCCGCTTCCGGCTGGCCGAATCACAAACTGCTGGTTGCCGCCGCCCCAGTCACTCCATTGTTCGAGACCGGGTCACTACACCAAACGTCAAAAATCGTACGATAAGGAATCTGGATCACTCATTTGAGGCTGCAAAGGGTCGCAGGGGCCTGAAGGAGCCTTTGCGAAAGCGTCCAGCAGCCTGCCAGGTGTAGTCGCCGGTCAGGTTGATGTGTTCCCAGCCGACAGGGGAGAGATGCGCTAGAGCTTCGTCGTCGATGGCGATCCCATGTTCTCGCAGAGCGGCGACAGCGCGTTCCAGATAGA
>CAXUBB010000379.1:0-5488 GCA_964249105.1 uncultured Bryobacteraceae bacterium
GTCGAGGTCGGGTCCCGGCGAGACATGGTCCTGAGCCAGCGAATAACCGGCGTAAACGGCCAGCACCGGCTGCATGTGCAGGTCCTCGCACCACCCCAGAAACTCCAGCAGGCCCATTCCATCGGAAGAGTGATAACGCCACGGGCTGGGGTGCGTCGGACGGTCCACCAGCGGGCCGATCGTCTTTTTCCAGTCGAAGCGTTGCGCAATGTGGTCGCCTTCCAGGTAGTTGCCGCCCGGAAACCGCAGAAAAGCGGGCTTCATGGCGGCCAATTTCTCCATCAGGTCCATGCGATTCCCGTTCGGGCGGTTGTGATAAGTCGGAGGGAATAATGAAACCAGATCGAGCCAGAGCGTGCCGGGATTTTGGACGGATAAGATTAGGTGATTCTCGACGGAGGTCTGGATTTGCCCGGTCCTGAGCGTGACTGTGTATTGTTTCCAATCCGCGCTGAGCGCCGGTACGGTAGCCTTCGCTACTACGGCGCCTGAGTTGTCATTAACTAGGCTCACGGTGAGCGGTCCCAGGGAAGGGATTTCCGTTTTCGCATAGAGAGAGCCTTGATAGCTTGTATTGGCCTGCAGCGGTATGCCCCAATAACCCTCGTTTTCAACGCCGGCAGGGCTGGCCGCATCCGCTTTTTCAACGTTCAGCTTCAGGCTGTCGGTGAGAGCGGCGCTGGGACCGGTCGCTTTCTGAACCGCCATGGACGCCCGTGCATCGCCCTTCTGCACCAGAGTCCAGTGCGCCGGATCACGCTTTTCCGTGGTAAACGTCTGGTCACGGAAGACACGGTTGCGTACCAGTTCCGCATAAAGGCCGCCATCATACGAGTAGTTGATCTCCTCGGTCATTAAGCCGTAAAGCATGGGGCTGACTTTGTGAATGGGCTTCTGGATCTCAATATCGAGAGAGGCTGAATTCCGGCTGGATTGTGAAAGCGCGGGCGTCGCAAGCGCCAGTGAGAGTACCGTGAGGTTGGTAAATAAGAGTGACTGAGGCATGGCTCTGTGGAATCATTATGTAAGCGCTATCTTGTCGGCGTCAACTCATAATGAGGAAAAAATCCTTGACTCACTAGTCAGGTTGCACTATTATCGAAAGCGCTTACATTATTGTCTCGTCCGGGGGGTTCTATGTCGAATCGTTATGGAGCTTTGACTCTTTACGCCGTCGCTGTACTCATGTTTGTCTCGCTCCTCTGCCCTCAAAACGGCAAGGCTCAGGGGCAAGGCACGATTTCCGGTTTGGTCACTGATGCTTCCGGCTCAGTGGTGCCGAACGCGCAGGTGAAGCTCACCAATCAACAGACCGGTCTCGCCCGAAATATTACGGCCAATGAATCCGGTAATTACAACTTCCCCGCTCTGATTGTCGGCAAATACACGTTGGAAGTATCGGCTCCGGGCTTTGCTTCGTACAAGCAGACCGACATTCCGGTCAACGTCAATGATAATCTCCGCATTGACGCCAGCCTCCAGCTTGGCAATGTGCAGCAAACCATTGAAGTGCAGGCGCAAGCGGTTCAAATCCACGCGGAGGACGCGACGGTCAGTCAGGTTGTCAACGGCACTCAAGTAGAAGCATTATCCGTGAACGGCAGGAACTTTACCTCCCTTGCCGCCTTGGTTCCCGGCGCGTCGTCCACGCAACCGTCTCTGAATACGCCGGTCGGCGTTACCTCCAACACCAGCATTTCCTTCAATGGTATGCGCACGAGTAACAACGTGTGGCGCATGGACGGCCAGGAAAACTATGACCGGGGCTGCGGCGGCTGCGTCGTGGTTCTGCCGTCGGTGGAAGCGATCAGCGAGTTCAAAGTGGAGACAGCCAACTCCGATGTCACCACCGGGCTCGGCAACGCCGGACAAGTGAATGTCGCCACGAAATCCGGAACAAAACAGTTCCACGGCACGGGTTGGGAGTTTGTTCGTAATGACATCTTCGACGCGAAGAATTATTTCACGAACCTGAACGGCCAGCCCAAGCCGCCCCTCCGGTTTAATGTCTTTGGATATAACATCGGCGGCCCTGTTTTTATTCCCAAAATCTACCCGAGAAGCAAATCGAGAACGTTTTTCTTCTTCAATGAGGAATGGCGAAAATTGCGCCAAGCTTCGATTTTCAACACGCCAACCATAAGCCTTGCCGAACGCACCGGCGATTTCAGCGCGCGGCTTCCCAAAACTCAACTGAAGGACCCGAACACTCCCGGCCAGTTCTTCCCAGGCAACATTATTCCCGCCAACCGGCTCGATCCGAATGCATTAATTCTGGCCGCGCCCAACTATATTTTCCCAAATCCGACGAATCCCAACGGAAACTTCACGCTTTCCGCGAGCGTTCCCACCAACCTTCGGGAAGAGATCGTCCGCATCGATCACAGCTTCAGCGATAAGGAGCAGGCTTTCTTCCGCTATATCCAGGAAAGCAATAATCAGAACTTCACTAATAACTTATGGTCCAGCAACAGCTATCCGACCACTACCACCCTGCTGATTAACAATCCGAAGCTCTACTACGGCCAGTTAACTTCCACCCTAACGCCCAGCACGGTCAATGTTGCTTCGTTGGGATATACAGATCAGCCCTTGAATCTGTCCCTCAATGGGAACTATCAGCGTGCGGCGAATTTGAACATTCCGCAGATTTACCCGGAAGATCGCGCGAACCGGAATCCCAACATTTCACTTAGCCAGCTCGGCGTTAACTACGATCTAGCTTCCTGGCCCTGGTCCAACGAACTGGAGACCTGGACCATTCAGGACAATCTGACGATGACGCGCGGCGATCACACTATTTCCTTCGGCGGCATCTGGATGCATTTTAATAAGCAGCAGGATCTTTTTGGCCCTACGCAGGGAGCATTCACCTTTGATGGCAGCTACACCGGCAATGATGTCGCCGATTTCATGCTCGGAAGGGCATACCAGTACACTGAATTGCAAACGCAAACCAAACCGAATTATCTCAGCCGCAGCGCCGCTCTTTGGGTGGGCGACAGTTGGAAAGTCTCCCAGAGATTAACTCTTACATTAGGCCTGCGGTGGGACGCCTTTCCTCATGCCTACACCGCAGCGAATGATGTTTCTTCGTTCTATTTGAATCTGTACGATCCTGCTCAACATCCGCAAATTGATCCTAACGGCCGAATTGTGCCGAAACTTGATGCTAATGGCCGACCGGTGCTCGACGCTAACGGCAATCCTTTGCCAAGTACCGGTAATCTTCTCAACGGAATCGGAATTGCCGGTCAAAACGGAATTCCTCGAGGTCTCGTTCAGAACCATTGGAATCTGTTCGAGCCGAGAGTTGGTATCGCTTGGCGCCCGTTCGGAGATGATACCGTCTTCCGAATCGGTTACGGCGCCTTCTACGAACGTGTACAAGGGAATGATATTTATAATGTCGCGCCCAATCCACCTTTCAGTAGCACGGCAACCATCTTCAACACTAGACTGAGTGATCCTTCAGGTGGCGGGAATGCCATTATCCCGGCCAGTTTGACTGTGTATGATCCGGCTTATCCGACATCACAGGTTCAGCAGTACAACGCTGGCATTCAACGTCGCCTGGCAAGAAGCGTTGTCGCTGACGTGTCTTATGTGGGAACCAAAGGCACGCACTTGTCAGACACCCGCAACATTAACCAGCCTTTCCCGTCAGGCGCAGCCCAGGTCTTAGCCAAAACCGCTAATGTGAATCAGGTCCGGCCCTACCTGGGGTACGCCAACATCAATGAGTACTTCAACGGCTCCAATTCGAATTACAATTCGCTGCAAGCGAGTCTGCGAAGCGATTCCTTTTATGGTCTGACCTTGCAGGCCTCCTACACTTACTCGCATGCGATTGATTATGTCGATGGCGATGTGCCCGGCAATGCTCACCAGAACGCTTATGCCGCGTTTCTGGAGCGCGGGAACTCCGGTTTTGATCGTCGGCACATGTTTATTCTGAGCTATGTCTACAACATTCCGGCGCCTTCGCAACAGCGCGCCGTGCGGGCCGTCTTCGGCAACTGGCAGTTCTCGGGCATCAGCAGCTTCCAATCCGGTACGCCGATCAACATCACTCTTCCCGGTGACAATGCCGGAGTCGGCAGCGCGCCGTATCGCCCCGACCTCGTTGGTGATCCGACGGTCGGAGGCGGCTCACGACAGGTATGGTTTAACCCCGCTGCTTTTGCCCAGCCCGCGCTTGGGCAGTTCGGCGACTCCGGCAGGAACGTGGTTCGCGGCGCCGGGATTAACAATACCGACGCCTCCCTGTTCCGAAACTTTCCAGGTATCCTGAAATTGGAGTCCAGCGGCCTGCAATTCCGGGCAGAGTTTTACAATATTTTCAATCACACCAACTTCAACGGCTTCGGCACAACCTTTGGCGCGCCTAATTTCGGGCAAGCGATTTCAGCAAGAGATCCGAGAACCATACAGTTTGGCCTTCGTTTGTTCTTTTAACCGCTTCTATCTTTTCCTGCTGCTTTTGGCGGCTCTGGGCGAACACTCCATATCGTTTGCCCAGACTACCGGACAAAAACCAGATGCCACGCTCTCCGAATTGCAGCAGGAAGCCAAACGCTTCCCCCAAGATGCCCGTATTCAATACAATCTCGGTCTCGCGCTTTCCCGCAAAGGCAGGCTCCGTGAGGCCGAGGAGCCTCTAAAAAAAGCCGCCGCTGATCCCGTCCTGGCCGCCGAGGCGCATTTTTTACTGGGAGCAGATTACTTCGAAAACAAGAACTATCCGGCGGCTATCACGGAACTTCGTCAAGTCGATCCGTCCGTGCAGCGTGAGCGCGTTCTTTATATGCTCGAAGAGAGCAACCGCCGTACCGGCCGTCTCGATGAAGCCAAAGCGACCTTTCACGAACTGATCTCGAATCACCCGGATTCGGCATGGACCCATTACTTGCTAGGCAATGCCTATGAAGATCAGCAGGACTTGGATAGGGCGATTGAGGAGTACAAACAGGCGCTCGGAAAAGACTCTTCCATTCCCAACGCTCAATTCATCATCGGCTATCTTTACTGGCGGCAGAGTGATACCGAGAAGGCCCGCGAGTGGCTGGAAAAGGAAGCCGTTCGCGGTTGTCATGGACTCGCTAGCTATTACTTAGGCGAGATCGCGCGCGCGGAAAAAGATCTTCCGAAAGCGGAATCTCTTTACCGGCGATCCCTGGTCTGTGATGGGTCTAACAGCAATGCGCACCTGCGCCTGGGTATGCTTTTGGAGGAAGAGAAGCGCTATAAGGAAGCTGCGGAGCAACTAAAAGAAGCAACCCGCCTCGCTCCTGATGTTGGATCAGGCCATTATCATTTAGCATCGGTGTACCGTAGTCTGGGCCGTAAAGCGGAAGCGCGGATTGAGTTTGACAAGGTGCGGCGGATTCAGGCCGCCAAAGACAATGGTGTCGATGTCACGCACGGAGCAAAGGAGTAAACGGCGCCTACGGGCGCTGCCCCTCGCGGCCCTGTTCGTATGGATTGC
>CAXUBB010000380.1:0-5472 GCA_964249105.1 uncultured Bryobacteraceae bacterium
CGTCCAAAGTAAGGAGAGTCTGGACGCGCAACGACTCAGGCAATTTGACGAAAACGCGGCTTCAGCGCTGCCTAAAACGGCTGTCATCGGCGTGTCGGAGCGCTGGATTCCCTTGACGCTTCCGGCGGATCTCATGGGCTCCGTTGGTTTTGAACTAGCCCTGGAGGGTGGCGAGCATCTTCGGGGGAGTTTAGAGACTTCGCAATTAAGGCTGATCGAAGAGTTAAAGGCAGGCGAGCGGCGTTGGAAGCGTTACCAACTGCCGCTGCCAATCGAGGTTCCTCTCGGCTACCACGAATTGCAGGTGAGCGTGAACGGCGAGGTCCTGGCCCAAGCCAATCTGATCGTTTGCCCTGATCGGGCTTACTTGCCGGATGAGCTTGCTAAAAACGGACGGACCGCCGGGTTTAATGTCTCGCTTTATGGACTCCGGTCGCAGCGAAATTGGGGGTGCGGTGATTTTACTGATCTACGCCATTTGCTGGACTGGGCGCACAAACAGGTTGGATTCAGTTTTGTGGGAGTGAATCCGCTTCATGCCCTGCACAACCGGGTGCCTTACAACACCAGCCCCTATTTGCCGCTCTCGATTTTTTATAAAAACTGGCTTTACATTGATGTGGGGGATGTGCCGGAGTTCGCGCAATCTACGTGCGCCCGACGTATTCTGCAATCGGCGCGGATGCAGGAGAAACTTCATTCTCTTCGGAGCGCGGAACTTGTCGAGTACAGCGAAATTGACAAATTGAAAAGACGCTTTCTGAAGGTGTTGTTCCGCGAGTTCCTGCGCGGCCGCGCAAACCGTGGGGAGCGGGCCAAAGCCTTTGCGGATTATTGCGAGGCCGAAGGGGATCTGTTGCACAAGTTTGCTCTGTATTGCGCATTGGATGAAGCGCTTCACAAACAGGACCGAAACCGCTGGACATGGCGGGATTGGCCGGTGGAATACCAATCGCCCGATTCAGAGGCTTGCCGGGCCTTTGTCAAGGAGCACGCTCGTTCCGTCGAGTTTTACAAGTACGTTCAGTTTGTTTTGGAAGAACAGTTGCGGGCTACGCAGCGCTACGCCAAGGAGATCGGAATGCCGATTGGCCTGTATCACGATCTGGCCGTCGCTACTGATAACTGCGGCTCGGATCTGTGGGCGCACCGCGAGTTTTATGTGCGGGGTTGCCGGGTAGGTTCTCCGCCGGACGACTTTTCTCCGACCGGGCAGGATTGGGCTTTTCCTCCTCCGAATACGCTGGCGCACCGGGACAACGGCTATCGGCTTTACCGCGAAAGCATTCGTAAGATCGTCAAACTGGGCGGCGCATTGCGAATCGATCATGTGATGCGGCTGTTTCGCTTATTCTGGATTCCCGATGGCTATACACCGGCGGATGGAATTTACGTGCGGGATAACGCCGCGGACCTGCTTCGGATTCTGGCTCTTGAAAGCGTGCGGAGCGAAAATATTGTGATCGGCGAAGATCTGGGCACGGTGACGGACGAGATGCGAAATACTCTGGCGCGGTTCGGCATCCTGAGCTACCGCCTTTTCTTCTTCGAAAAGAATCACCGGACAAAGGCTTTCAAGAAAAGCCATGAATATCCGCGACAGGCTTTAGTGGCGTCGAGCACGCATGATCTGCCGACCGTTGCCGGTTTCTGGAAATTCCGGGACATCGAAGCGCGGAGGACGGCCGGCTTGGTGGATGAAAGCGGATATTGGAGCCAGATGGAAGAGCGCAAGCGGGAAAAACAGCGTATGCTGGATGTGCTGCATGAAGAGTGTTTATTGCCGTCTTGGTACACGCGTGATGCGTCGCATGTGCCGGAAGTGGACGGCGATCTGCACAATGCGATAGTCGGGTATTTGGCGCAGGTTCCATCGATGATTCTGTTGCTGAATCAGGAGGATTTCACGAAGGAGACGGAGCAGCAGAATCTGCCGGGCAGCACGGCGCAATATCCCAACTGGCAGCGCAAGATGAAGGCCACAATCGAGGAACTGAATTCGCCGCTTTGGGAGCCGTTTGCCGCCATGTTCCGCTATCAGCTAGAGCGGACCGGACGAATCAGCGCCCCTTAGCAGTCAGCTTTACGTTCGAGAAAGTAGCCGTTTCGAGGGTATCGGCGTTGTGGGAACAGACAACTAATCCCACATACACGGGATCCTGCATCGTTACAATGACCGGTCCGGCGGTAGCGGGTTGTACGCCCACGTCGCTGGCGGTAATCGTAAACTCGTTGCCGTGGCGAGTGATGCTGAGGTGATTTGGGGCCACCATGGCTGCTCGGAATTCTGAGGTATCCACTCCTTCGCTGGGACGGTATTGAAGCGCGGTGGAACCGTCGCCGTGCAAAGCAACATCAGCGTAGGCGGAGTCAGGCGTAAGGTTTTGGCGGATCATCAAGGCGAGCTTCCGGTGACGTTCTACGCCTTTCCCGGCAAATCGCACATCCGCGCTGAGGGTCACGTCGCCGGAAGCCTTTTTATAAACAAATTGAAAAGCGTCCTGCTTGGCCCAGATATCAGCGCCGCCGCCGGTAACTTGATAAGTGGAGGTCCCTCCGTTGTGCTCCGTGTAGCCGGGTTTGGGGTTTAATCCGACATCCCCGTTACTGTCAAGCGGTCCTCCCGTAATC
Source organism: uncultured Bryobacteraceae bacterium (assembly GCA_964249105.1). GTDB lineage: Bacteria > Acidobacteriota > Terriglobia > Bryobacterales > Bryobacteraceae > Bog-105. The sequence goes on from CAXUBB010000380.1 coordinate 2,632, forward strand.
GCGCCCAGAAAGGCGGCCAATAGAAATATTTTGGACAAAATTTCTCCTTATTCTATAGTCATGTAATGCGACGCGAGTTCCTGTTATCTACAGTCTTAGGCGCTACTGCTATTTTCATGTCCGCGAACCAACATTCTCATCATTCAAAGTACTTCCTGTACGTGGGAGCGTACGGCAAGGGTATCCATGCTTACCAGTTTGATCCCAATGGCGCTAAATTTCAGCCTTTGGGGTTAGTCGGTGAGATCGAAAATCCTTCGTTTCTGGCCAGTGATCCGCAGGATCGCTATCTTTATGCCGTCAGCGAACTGGAGGGTAAGGAAGACGGAGGCATGGGGGCTTTCCGGATTGACCGCAAAAGCGGGCATCTCACGCTTCTGAACCGGCAATCCTCGGGGGGCATCGCTCCCTGCCATTTAGCGGTGGATCACACCTCCAAAGTGGTGATGGCGGCTAATTATGGGACAGGGAGCGTGCCGGTATTTCCGATTGAGTCTGACGGGCGGCTCGGCGCACGGTCCGCGCTGCTGACGGCGGAAGGCTCGGGCACAGACCCCAAAAGACAGGCGGGTCCGCATGCGCATGAAGTGGTCGTTTCGAAAGACAATAAGTTCGTTTATGTGCCGGATTTAGGGCTGGATCAGATTCGGATTTATCAGTTGGATGCCGCTTCGGGCAATGTTACGCCGCACAATCCGCCATCTGCCAAGGAGGAGGGAGGACTCGGGCCGCGGCACATCGTCTTTAGTCCTGACGAACGGTTTGCTTACGTGATTAATGAGCTGAAATCAGTAATAACGGTGTTCAAACACGATCCCGCCCATGCGAGCTTTCAGCATATTCAAACAATCTCCAGCTTGGGAGAAGGGAAAGAAGCGGACGGCGCGGCGGAAATTTTAATGGACCGGACGGGCAAGTTCCTGTATGCCTCGAATCGTGATGTGGCGGGACAGGGAACAGGCAGCATTGGCGTCTTTGCGGTTGATGGCAGTAACGGCACCCTGAAACAGGTGCAGCTTGCGCCGAGCGGCGGCACCTTCCCCCGCGGAGTGGAATTTGATCCGACCGGAAAATTCTTGCTGGTGGGGGACCAGAAGGCGAATTACTTTGTGTTGTTCGGGATTGACCCCAGCACCGGGAAGCTAACGCCCACGGGACAGAAATTCCAAACGCCCTCGCCGGTCGGATTTCTGTTTGTGCCCGCGGCGTAGGGCGGCTGCGGGTTCATACAAAACCTTTCATTGCTACACTGCTGCCGTGCGGATTACGATTGAGAGCCCGGATGAGTTGGCGCCGCAATTAGCGCCTGCTGACCAGGACCCGGCTCGTACCGCGCTGGAAGCAATGGCTGTTAAAGCTTATCGCGATCATTGAATTACAGGTTATCAGTTGCGGCAGTTGCTTGGAATCCTGACACGCTACGCGCTGGATGGCCTGCTTAAGAAGCATCAAGTGTAGTTGGAGTACACCATGGAAGATTTCGAGCGCGAACGGGTCATCAGCGAACAATTGCGGCAAAAGCGGCAGTCGAACTTGCTGAAGAGCAAATAGGGCAGAGTAAATGATCGTTGTCGCGGATACGACACCGCTTAATTACTTAATCCTGATTATATAATGGTAACGCGTTGGGCCGGATTGCTTCCGGCTAGCACGTCCTGGAAAGAACTAACACTCTCTAGCCTCGTGAAGGGCAAGGAGTCGTGTTCCGGTATTGAATTACTCAATTCGCAAAATCTCAGATACATTCAGTCGCGCGATAGGTCTCGTCGCAATCCAAATCGATGCCCATGCCGTCACCGCGATCACCAGAATGGAACACGCTATTGTCCAGACATCAATCGAGGATGCTCCTTCAACGAGGCTTCCGAGAAATCGGCTGCCTAAGAGGCCTCCGGCGCTTCCGCAGATAGCCGCCAACGTGACAACGACCAAGCCTTGCTGTAAGATCTCTTGGCGAAGATAGCGCGGCGTTGCCCCCAGAGCCAAACGGATACCCATTTCGGCCATTTGCTGCGTTACGGAATACGAGACAGCTGCAAAGATTCCGATCAGAGTCACCAACCATGCAAAGGCGCTGAACAGCATAGCTGCAGTCCGATAGAACCTTGGTCGCACCAAAGCGTCGTTCAATCGCTCCTGCATTGTTTTCGCCCCAAAAACTGGAACTGTCGGGTCTACTGAGCGGATCGAATCGCGGATAATTGCCACATGTCGCCGGGCTTGGACATTTGCCCTCACGACCACTGACGAGAAGAAACCGCCTGGCGCACCCGGAACGAAAATCTCTCCCTCGTGTACGTCTGGCATTCCCGAGTAATACTGTGCCATGTAATCCATTCCGCAGACTACGCCAATTACCTGGAGCGGCGGCCTGTTCCTGATTGTGATTTGATGCCCCAACGCGTCCGCTCCCTGCAAACCGAATTGATCCAGAAAGACGGCATCTACGATCGCGACCTTAGCCTTGGATCGGACTTCCGAGGCTGTAAAATCGCGGCCGTATAGAATACGTGCACCCATTGTGTCGAAATAGTCGGGCAGAACAGTTACCATAAGGGAATTCATCTTCGGTGCACGACCGTCCAGACCCAAAGGCCCGCCCAGAAACCCGCTGGAGTACAGGGGAAGCGTGTCCGTTGCGCTCGCGCTGCGAATGTCCGGTAACGAGCGGAGTCGCGCGAGCACCTCTTCAAAATACGGCAGCTGCCGTCCTGCAATTCCGCGAGTTGTTCCGTCGAGAGATAGGCCGACCGTGACAAGTCCGCTGATCTCAAATCCGGGATTCAAGTGCATGACACGATAGAACGCTCGTCCGACTGAGATGGAGGCAGTAAGCAGAAC
>CAXUBB010000381.1:0-1526 GCA_964249105.1 uncultured Bryobacteraceae bacterium
GCTGGTTTTGTTGCCTTGCCTTCTCCATAATGGAATACGCCACTTCACGAAACTTAGATTTTTTCTGTTTTCGCGCTTCCTGCTGAACAGCGTGGCGCAAAAGATGGCGGAGTGCTTCGGTTTCGGACATATCTGTCGCTTTGGCATATTCCGCTAACAGGATTGTCACTTCCGGGTCATCAATATGCAGGACCATGTACGCCAATGTACAGCATCCTACAATTTCTGCCGAGTAGGATGGCGCTTTCTGGCATAAACGCTTTGCACGGAACGTACGCAGCAAATTATGGAGCATTGTAAGAAGCCGGGCCGATCCTGCGACTGTTTTAAATAGGAGGTAGAAGTAGCCGATAGTGGCTGGCCAAGACGAACTGTACAAAGAAGCTAACGCTACGTATGGACCGGCTATACGGCGGCTTGCCAAAGGCTACGAAGCCGACCCAGAGCGGCGACAGGACTTGCTACAGGAGATTCACATTGAGCTTTGGCGAAGCCTCCGTTTGTTTGACTGCCGCTGCAGTTTACAGACCTGGATTTATCGAGTGGCGCATAACGTAGCGGCCTCACATATCATGCGCTAGCGGCGGGTGGCTAACCGGTTGATGGATCTGGAGGCGCTCGAAGCGGAACCAGGGTTTATTGACGGAGAGGCGCAGGCATATCAGCAGTATTCGGCTTCGAAGCTGCTCGAACGGATCTACTTGCTTCAGCCACTTGACCGACAGATCATTCTGCTGTATCTGGAGGGCGAAACCGCTGCATCCATTGCGGAGGTCACCGGACTTTCAGCAACTAACATTGCCACGAAAATTCACCGTCTCAAGAGGCTGCTTAGCCGGGAGCCGGGTCAAGGAGTGATTCATGCAAAGGGATGAGCGAGAGCAATTTCACGAACAGTTATGGAAGATTCAGGAGGAAGAGGAGATGTCAGCAACTGTCGAGGAGATATGCGCTCGGGCGCGTCGGCGGGAAAAGTTCAGTGTGACCGCTTATTGGACAGTCTTGGGCTCTACGGCTCTGTTTGCTATTGGGTTCATTCGGAACCTAATTCAGTTTCGCGACCCCTGGCTGATTACGGGAACCGCATGGGCTTTGGCTGCGCTCTGCTATGTTTCCTGGAGATTAGTTCGCAAGGGACCGGCACGCATGCTTCCCGCAGAAGCATGCGTGCAGTTTTTGCGCCGTGAGTTAGAAGGCAAGCGACAAGGATATTTGTGCATTCGCTGGCTGGTGGTCCTGTTGTTCCCTGCTATTTTGGCCTCATGGTGGGGCGGTGGACCGGTGCTTCGAGCAAAGGCGCTCGGAGTCCAATCGACCTCAGTTTTGCAGCTTCTTAGAGGGCCGGTTCCACTGGTGGTTATGGGCCTGATCATCACCTTTGTCTGGTTTGCATTTTCGAGACAAGCCCAAAAGATCGAAGGGGAAATCGAAAAGCTTCGCGGTAGTGAGCAAAGTTAGCCTCTGCAATCTGTGTGCGTGGCTGGCTGCGTTCTTACAGCACTTCCAGAATCAAGCACTTCAAGTAA
>CAXUBB010000381.1:1536-5460 GCA_964249105.1 uncultured Bryobacteraceae bacterium
CCCTAGTGGGTATAGCTTTCTTTACCACATATATCCCTGCCCGCCGCGCCGCGCGAGTCGATCCGATGATTGCACTTCGGTACGAATAGCCGAACAGCCTTAAGATTGGCCGCTCAGAGCTTATTTTTAGAACACACCCCTTTACTGATCAGAGGCAGTAGGTAGCAGAAGGCCATATCAGCAACCTGCAACCCTGTTGTGGCAGGGCTCTCGTGCAAGTTGAAAAATTGGAAGCAATCCTTGCCGCCACCTATTCACAGCACTTCCAAAACCAAGCACTTCAAATAGTGCGTTTCGGGAACCGTAAGCAGAATCGGATGGTCCTGCGATTGCGTGCGCCGCTCCAGCACACGCAACTGTTTACCGGTATCGAGCGCCGCCGCCGCGATCACTTCGAGCAGGTGCGCTTCGCTCATATGATGCGAACAGGAACAGCTTACCAGCACGCCGCCTTTGTTCAGCAGCCGCAGCGCTCTCAGATTGATCTCCTTATAACCTCGGGCCGCGCCCTCCACCGCCGATCGCGATTTTGTGAAAGCCGGAGGATCAACAATAACGAGATCAAATCGTTGTCTGCTTGCCACCAAGTTGGGCAGGTAATCCAAAACATTAGCCTCGCGGAACTCGACATTGGTCAGGTGATTTTCCGCTGCGTTTGCCTTTCCCGCGGCAAGCGCCGAAGAAGCGCTGTCTACAGCTTCCACGGAGTCGCACACGGAAGCTAGATGAACAGCGAAGCCGCCGGAGCCGGTAAAACAATCCAGCGCCCGGCCTTTCGCAAACCGGCGTACGGCCAGGTAGTTTTCGCGCTGATCCAGAAACACGCCTGTCTTTTGGCCTCCCAGCAGATCCGCTTGCAGTTTCAATCCATTCATCGTGATCGGAACGCGCGGCGGAACATCCCCGGCCAGAACTCGAATCTCCTGGTCGAGGTTCTCTTTAGCGCGTGTCGGCACGTCATGGCGGGCAACGATTCCCTTTGGACGCAAAAGCTGCTGCAACACACTTGTGATTTCCGTTGTGAGGCGGTCCATGCCCTGATCGAGCAATTGAACGGCGAGCCAGTCTCCGTAGCGATCAACAATCAAGCCGGGTAGCAGATCACCTTCCGCATGCACGAGCCGGTAAGCGTTTGAATCTTGCACCACCCACTGGCGAAACTGATATGCCGCCTCAATGGATGCGTGGAGAAAGACTTCATCGATGGTCTCCGCGCGTTTACTGAGCAGGCGTAAAGTAATCTGGGAAGTTGAGCTGTAATGCGCGGTGCCGATAAGCTTGCCCTTGTTATCGATGACCCTCACGGCATCACCGCTTTGCGCGGCGCCCCGGTCCAGAACGTCGCTTGTGAAAATCCAAGGGTGACCCGAGAACACCCGATCGGCTGCCTTTCGGTTGACGCGAACAGTGGGAACAGTCGACATTGCCTCATTACAGCAGAGTGCATCATTGCTTAAGACACTGCTTCTTTTGATTGGGCTAATTCTGCTCTACTCAGCGTTTCTGACCCGGACTTACTACTGGGATGGCGTTCTCTTCTCGCTTTATATCGAGAAGGTTTATCGCTCCGAGTTGCCCGTCTCCATCCTGTTTCATCCGAATCATCTGTTGTATTCAGGGTTCGGGTATCTCCTTTACTCGTTTTCCCATGGCGCAGGTTTGCGCCTTCGAGCCATCACTCTTCTTCAGTGCGTCAACGTTCTTGCCGGCGTAAGCGCCGCCGCGCTTCTCTTTAACTTGGTGAAGCGTCTGTGCGGATCAGTACCTCTCGCGGTCTTCTGTTCCTCCCTGTTTGCCTTTGGCGCAACCTGGTGGAAATTTTCGACGGATGCGGACAGTTACATCTTGTCGGTGCTGCTGTTGCTCCTTGCCGTTAGCTTTGTGCTGAACGAAAAACCGTTGCTCCTGCTCGCTGGAATCTGTCACAGTTTTGCGATGCTGTTTCATGAGCTTGCTGTCTTTGCTTACATCCCCCTATTGGCGGCGATTTTCCTCGAAAACAGAGCCCAGTCCGCGCGTGTCCGGCGCGCGTTTGTTTATCTGTCCGGCACGGTCAGCAGTGTTTCCCTTGCTTATTGGCTGGCGTATTCACTGGCGGGGCGGGATAGTGGCCGCACGTTTTTCAGATGGATTACAAGCTTCTCGGCGGAATCACAGCTGACCCACTCGTGGCGGCAGCTTCTGATTGGATACCCGGCGAGTTATCTGAAGCTGCTGGCGGGCGGCAAACTGAGCCTGATACAAGATTATCTTTCGCCGCCGGTTGTTGCCGCGATCCTATTTTCTTTGGCGGCTCTCCTAGCGGGAGTCTGGCTGACCAGGCATCCAAAACGGGAAACTGGCATTCCCATCGAGAGACGAACAAAGGTAGTGCTTTGGGCTTGGATTCTGCCGTATTTTGTTTTTCTGGTCTGGTGGGAACCTGAAAGCGCTTTTTATAAATTATTTGTCTGGCCGCCGATTGTGCTCCTGCTGGGTTGCTCGATCGCGGAACGCTCTTCCTCTATTTCACGTGTGCAAGCATTCACTGCTTTCGGCGCGGCGCTCGCGGCCTGGAATTTTGGAGCGTTTATCTTTCCGCATTCACACTCCAGCGCGGATCCGGTTCTCCAATTAGCGGAGACTATCGACCGAGAAATGCCGAAAAACGCAATCGTGTACTACAAAGTGCTCAGCCCGGACGATTGGTATCTGCAATACTTCGCACCGGGCCGGCGGTGGCGGCCGCTTTCAATTGATGATTTCAAGCGACCAGCGCCAGAGCACTTCTGCATGGAAACGACAGCCCTTAATTATCTCGGTAAAAGCAACTTCAATCCCCAACAACACTGGGAAATAGTTGACTCAAAGCACAACGTTCGGCTTGCATGCGTTCAGTAAGTTGGAAGAAAATTAAACGTCCAAATTGCGGACATCCAAGGCGTTTTCTTCAATGAACTTGCGGCGGCTTTCCACGTCCTCTCCCATCAGGGTGGAGAAGATCGGTTCGGTTTCCGCGAAGTCTTTCAGGTCTACTTGCAGCAGCGTGCGTGATTCGGCGTTCATGGTGGTGGACCATAGCTGCTCCGCGTTCATTTCGCCGAGCCCTTTGTAGCGCTGCACGTTGACTTCGCGCGTGCCTTCATGCTTCACCGTCTCCAGCAGATCGCGCCAGTTTCCGAGCACTTCGCGGCGTCCCTCTTTCACCGTGGTAAAGGGCGGCACATTCAATCGCGCTACCTGCTTGGCCAGCGCTCGCACGCGCCGGAAATCAGGCATCATCAGAAACTCGGTATTGATGTACCGGGTTGCGTGCGTGGGGTCCTGGTAGCCGACCATCCACGCGGAATGCTCTTCTTCGCGCTCCACCACGACTTCCAGCTTGGCCGCCTTCAGGCGCTCGGCGACGGCGCGAACATTTTCTTCCACTTGCAGGTCGGTCTTGGCGTCAATCGGTAGCGAAACATCGCTCAAGACCTCCACGACGCGCCCGTCGCGGACACGCCGCTCCAGTTTGCGGGAGATTTGCGCCAGCTCATCAAGCGACATCAAAAAGCTTCTCAGTTCAGCGCCTTCCACGACCACCGGCTCAGCGCCGTCTAGTCTGCCCAACTCCACCGTCAGATTCTCCGTGGCGCGGCGCAGGATTTCGCGGGTGAACTCTTTATCGTCCTTGATGTACTTCTCGCTTTTGCCTTTTTTGATCCGGTACAACGGCGGCTGCGCCACAAACACTTTGCCGCGCGTGATGAGTTGCTGCATGTGCCGGAAGAAAAAGGTCAAAAGCAGAGTGCGGATATGCGAGCCGTCCACGTCGGCGTCCGTCATGATGATGATTTTGCCGTAGCGCAGCTTGGCCATGTCGAAGTCTTCGCCTTTGCCGATACCGGTTCCGATAGCCGTAATCATGGCGCGAATTTCTTCGTGGCCCAGCATCTTGTCATA
>CAXUBB010000382.1:0-5412 GCA_964249105.1 uncultured Bryobacteraceae bacterium
ATAAGGCAGCGCACAGATTAGCGGTGGCTACCGTCAGCAGCTTGTTACATTTGAGGTCCAGATTGGCATGGTGAATACCCCAAACAACCGGAACTCCGAGAGCCGCTTTCGCCGCCAAACCTCCTACTAAATCAGCGTGGTACATCCAAGTCTGAACGATATCTGGTTTCGAACGGCTGAGCAGTTTCTGAAGGCGATACAACGCCAGGAGTCCTTTGGGAGTTTTTCTCATCCCGGCGGCGGCCACAGGAATTCCCTGCTCTGCAATTTCTTTTCCAAGATCCCCGATGCCGAGGCTCGTCAAAGCCAGTATTTCGCTCCTAAAGCGTGAATGATCCATATGGGCTGCTATTCTTTGGAGCATTCGCTCAGCCCCATCGGAAGCCAGCCCGGTGATGATGTGAGTTACCTTAATCAAGACTAATACCAGCAAACTATTTCTTTCGCGTCTTTTGGACCGCTACGCGCCACGCGTCGTGAATGCTGGGATTTCTTTCGATTTGAGACAACCCTTCCGAAAGCTTATCTCGTCAGCGACGCCGGACATAGAAAGCGAACACATGCCATACTGCTCATGGAATTGCCGAAAGGCTTGAAAAATTAGTCTCAGAAAGTTTAAATTTCGGTCTATGTCCACACCGAAGTTATGAGGGTGCCACCACAAATGAAAGATCCCGCCGCTCATCGCCGTCTTCTTCAGGCAGGCGCAAATCCGCCGCAATCGCCATGCGTCGTACATCTGAAGCCTCGCAGACCAAGGCCTAAGAAACATGCTTCCACGAACGTTATGTAAACCGGCCGGCTCGGCCACTTCCTCCCAAGGTATGGTTCTCGATCCCGACACGGGCGCGTATTGGTCAAGCAGCCGAGCGCCCCGGCGCAGGACGCTGTGACGCGACTGCGGATCGGGATTGTGCATCCAGCCCTTCTCATAGCCACGGTAGCTCGTAATGCCGTGTTTCACAAGCAGTCCCAAATAGTTCCGGTTTACCTGATTACGCGGCAACACCAGCGACCGTACTTGAACCCCCCGTTTCCCCGCTAAAGCAACGGCGCTCTCCAGATCCGCCGCGAAGCTTTCCCGCGTTTGGCCCGGCTCCAGGCAGTAATAATGCGAAAAGGTGTGAGTGCCGATCTCTTGCCCCCGGCGCACTTGAATCATTGAAACTAGGCTCGGCGCATAGTGCAAGGGATCGTCCTTTTCGTTCTCACCGAGTGGTTCAGCATAAGGATCCAATGCTTTGTTCTCGTAGTTCGGAAGAAGCCGCGGAAAGTAATCCATCAACTCGCTTTTAGAATGGGCAAACAGAAATCCAACCGTGGCCCACGTCGCCGAAATTTGAAATTCCTCGAAAAGGTCAAGCAGCTTCGGAATGGCTTGGCGGGCGCCGAGTAGATTGTTTCGGTAGGCGGAATGTGGCGACTGTCGGTCGCGAACGCCCCAATGCAGCTCGAAATCAAGAGAAATGACAAAAGCTGCTTGCGCTTGCTGCGAGTTCCAGGCACTTGGCGCGGACATAGTGAAATTCAGTAAAGAAAGCTGGCAGCCTGAGCGGTCTAAATCATCTTATGGAGCGTGACCGCTGTTTGTTTGCTCCGTCGCAAAATCCTGGCGAAATTATTATCGAAAAAGTTCGAGCGACGATGAGAAAACCGATCCATCACCTCTGGAACATCAGTAATGGAGAAGCGGAAACTCTCAATCTTTTTCGCAAATCTCTCCGTATCAGCATGAACGCCATCGTTGAGGTGAATGCAAACCGTCCAAAGCCCAAAGGGCATTTCATGAAAGTCTCCCAATTGCTGCGGAATCCAAAATACTCCACGTGCATCCACGTGAGGATAGAGATGAAATCCGTCGCTGATCGTGCTGACTCCCAACTCGATTAACGCTCGGATCGTGTTCTCGTCAAAAGTATGGTTTGGGGCGATCCACAAATCCGGATGGACTCTTTCCCGCTCAAAAATCGCCAGCGCTTGCCGCAGCTTTTCGTATTGAAGCTCGAATGGAAGACCCGCGAATTCGCTATATCTTTGAATTCCGGTCAGCCCCCGCGATTTCGAAGAATAAAGGTGCTGATGACCATGGAGCGCGATGGTCCACCCCCGTTCCTGCCAATCCCGGACGTGGTCCCAAAACTTATCATTCGGGGCGTGATGATGAAGTTCTTTGTCCTGGTTGTCGGGAATTACCGCAAGAATCGGCCGAATCTTATTTGCAACCAGGATTTCCTCGTAGCGATGCCAAATGTCCCATGGCATCGTCGGGCAAAAGTCGTCAATTCGAATCAGGTAACTGGAAGCCATCACGCGCTCACACTGTTTCTGGAAAAGTCTGTCCCGTTACTTCGTGAATCGTTATGAATTCGAGACATCACAAGGCTCGAGCGTCGCCATCGCTTGCGGAAGCGAGGGGGACACCAGGTGGCGTTTTAGAGCGAAGAACAACACACCTGCCGCGCCCAAGAGCTGAACAACTGCGGTAATCATCAAAGCAAATACGGCCCCAGAAAGTCCCGCTCTCGGCACCAGGAGATAGCAGGTGAACGCCAAAGTGGAACCCACCGCGACGAAGAGCGGGATTTGCGGCGCGAATAATCTGGCGGAGGTAACAGCATATCCGACGAATTGCGCCAGGTAGCCTAGTCCCGTAGCTGTCATGAGCAAAACCAGAAGACCACTCCGCGCGGCGTACTCCGGCTTGTAAAGAATTCGCAACACCTCCTTGCCGCAAAGCGCTGTTCCCGCCACCCCCGCTATTCCTAATAAGCAGCCCACCGCCAACAGTTGAAAGAGCAGGCGGGAGAAAGCGCGGTAGTCACAGTTTCCATAAGATTTCGCCAACCGTGCGAATGCCGCCTGTCCCAAAGCCGCGCTGATCATATTTCCGCTTGATGAGAAAAAACAAAGGGCAGAGAAAATACCAAGCTCACGCGCGCCCAAAGACCACTGAATGAAGTAACGGGGAATACTACTGTTCAGCGACACCAGCACGGTCACTAGTCCGATCGGGAAAGCAAGACGCATGATGGCGATCTGGTTGCGGAGCGACCAGCGCGGCCTCCGAAAACGCTGCGGGAGTAATCCGGCACCGCCCCCACCGGGAATCCCTTTCAATGCCCAATGAATGTCGTACGTCAAAGTAACCAGAATTCTGCTAAAGGCCAGCGCGGCCACGGCCGCAATCAGGTTCCCGAAGCACGCCAGCACAGCCGTCATGGCGGCAAGCGAGAGCACTCCCCGCGCGATCATGGATTTGGCAATTCGATCCATGCGCCCGTGAGTCTGCAGAACGCCGTAGTAAAGATCGCTCACAGTCTCGACCGCCAAGGCTAAGCCGATGGTCTCGATCAAGATTGTGGAGCGAAGCGGGTAACGCATGACGAGGCAAATTCCCGTCAGAAGTACGAGTGCGCTTAAAGTGGTCCAAAGCCGAAATCCAAGGTACTCACCAAACGAATAATCTTCCCGGACGTCAGTCATTTGAACGGAGCGGAGCTGCATATTAGTAAATGCAACCACGGGAGTCGCTACCGCCACGGCAAACGCGTAATACCCTACCAGCTCGGGGCTGCCTTTTTTCGCAAGCAGCACCAGTATCGCCCATTGACAGGCGGCATAGATCGCGTTTCCTACAAACGTCCAGATAAAGTCGCTCCGCAGTGTAGAAGAATTATTGCTGCTGTTCCGCGTTGTCTGAGTGGAAGATCCGATTTTGCGCCTCAAAGCGCTTATAAATTTCAAGTCTTTCCCTTTGCGCTGGCTATTTGCGGCTGGCGTAGGCATAGCGCTGGATCATGCCCGTATCCCAACTATTGAAGATAGTGCCGAGAATTCGGCTCCCGTCTTCCGCCAGTCTCTGATAGGCAATCAACGCACTGTCCTTCTCCGTGTAGCCGCTGCGTATGACCATAATGAGGCCATCGGCAAACCGCCCGAGCAATCGGCTATCGGGAACTTGCAAAATAGGAGGACTGTCGATGATGAGCGTATCAAACTCCTGCTTTAGGATCTGGAGAAGCTCCGGCAGGCGTCTTGAGTAAAACAGCTTCGAAGTATCCTGCTTCTCACCTCCGCTGGTCAGAGCGAAAAGCCCTGGCACATCGGTATCCTGCAAATACTGCTCCACCTTGGCCGCAGTAATCTGTTCATCGGAATTGAGCAGATCACTCAGTCCCTTGTTGTTCGATAAACCAAAAATTTGGTGGAGCCTCGGCCGGCGCAGGTCCGCGTCAACGATCAAAACTCGATGAGTAATTTCCGAGATCGCAATCGCTAAATTAGTTGCAATCGTGGTTTTGCCCTCTCCAGGATTCGGACTTGTCATAACGATGACACGTGGGCGCACTTCACTGGACCCACTAAATAGAATGGAAGGCAGCGTCGCGCGAAAGGATTCTGCGACAACCGAGGGCTTGCGATTCCAGGTCATCAGCTCAGGACGACCCGGATTGTTAGGGCGATTTTCGTTATCCGCGGAAACTAATTTTCGGGACGATGACCGGCTGAAAGCTTTCCCCAGCGTAAACTGCGGGCGAATTTCCGGTATGGAGCCTAATTCCGGCACGTTTAGCTGAGTAGATAATTCACTAGGTGTTCTGACGACCTTATCGGATTGTTCGCGGAAGAAGATCAAGCCTACTCCGGCGAATAATCCCCCGAAGAGCCCGATAGCCGAGTTCATCATAAAATTTGGCTTGTAAGGCATCAAGGGAAGCCGGGCTGGGTCAATGGGAATAATATTGCTGGCGCGCATGGCGGAAGCAACTCCCGCTTCCTTCACCCTTTGCAGAAGCGTTTCGTACAACTGCCGACTGGTATCGACCTCTTGTTTCAAAAGATTGTACTGGACCGCTTTGTCCGATTCGTTTGCGACCAGACGCAACTGTTCAACACAAGCTTTCGAGAGCAAATCTTCATGACGCTTCGCTGACTCGTATTCATTTTGTATGCGACTCAGCATATTGCCGCGTTCCCGCTCCAGAGCGCCGCGCAATTCCGCAATTTGGTCGTCAACTTGGCGCACTTTGTAGTGTTCTGGAGTAAGACTGGACATGAACTCCACGCGCTGCCGCTGTAAGTCAGTCAGTTTTAAGCGGTACTCCCTAATAATAGGATCATCCAGAACCTCCGGCAGGGCCTCGGCGGGTGTTTGCTTCGCCAGTTCCAGCTTCGCCTCTCGGCTTAAGGTTTCCGCTTGGGCCTTTGACAGAGCATCCTCCATCTGACGGAGTTTTTCCTGCTCAATGCTGTCTTTTCCGGAATCCGATAAGTGCCCCGAGGCTTTAGCCATGTCCGAAAGTTGTGCTGCTGACTTTCCCAGTTTCACCTTCATCTCAGCCAGTTGGAGAGTCAACCAATCGCTGGTTTTCTTTGTCGCATCCCAGCGCAGTTCCTGACTCTGCGCGATAA
>CAXUBB010000383.1:0-1172 GCA_964249105.1 uncultured Bryobacteraceae bacterium
TCCATAAACAGCACACCGGCCAATCCGATATGCGCTTTGCCGGGCAGCGGAACTTCCCGGTTCGCATCCACGTCCTCGCCATTGATCTGCTGGATGCTGGGCGGAACTCGTTGGCCGTCCACGGTTGTGCCTAGGCTGCTCAGGTCTTTAATAAACCATTGGCCGTTCGCGGGATCACGACGGATTTGCAAGTGCTCCCGAGAGATGTCCTTCTTGGTTTTCAGCTTCAAATCAACCCAGTGATCGGGGGAGCCACGGCCAATTTTGATGGTGTCCTTTGTTATTTGATAGGTGTGAGAGCCGGTTTCGTCCTCGTAAGCGAGATGAGCATAGGCGATGCCTGCCGCCCGGCGTGTTTCTAAGTCCGATGTTCGCTGCGTTGCTGTCGTAATGGTCTGACCATCATCCCGCCTTTTGCTGACTCGTTCCGTCAGGGCGCCGATCCGATCTTCCGATTCGGCGGTCACCGGAAAAGCGGAATGAATCACAAGCGGATTTTCCGCGGCGTCATCATCCATATTCTCGTGGAGTTCGACTGACCACTCGCCTAGCGTTTCGTAGCGTTTGACGTGCTTTTTGGACGCGCCGAAAGGCAGCCTCAGCTTTGGGCTGGCAGCCTGATTCAAAGCCGAAAGCCTCTCCCCGAGAGCGGTGGCCGCTTCCTCGCGAATCCGCGCTTCCAGTGGACGAAGACGCTCGAAATCATCGCTCCCGAGATAGATCTGGTAAATGCTGGGCACGAGATTGCTGTAATAGGTAGGACACACGCCCGCTTCCATCTCTTCAAGAAGGAAATGAACAATTGCCGCGGGAGTCATACGGTCGATTTCTTGCTTCGCCATCGATTTACTTCATCTTATAAATACTCCCGTTCCTTTTCGGACGCTGTTAATTATTCTGTGTTGTCCCTGACTGCTTGGGCTGCTTTGCCGATAATTGCTGCACCTTGGGCAGTTGCGTCGTGTCCCAGCCTCCGCCTAAAGCCAGAACCAGTGAAACGCTGGCGGTCATCTGGCGGAGCTGAATCTGCACCTCCGCCTCGCGGCTGGTGAGCACGGCGTTCTGCGCCGTAATGACGTTGAGATAACTATCGACACCGCCGCGATAACGCACCAGCGAGAGATCCAGATAGTGATTCGCTGAATTGACCGCCGTGCGCTGCTCCTCAATTT
>CAXUBB010000383.1:1182-5411 GCA_964249105.1 uncultured Bryobacteraceae bacterium
CAATTTCCCGCGAAAGAATGCGCAGAGTTGATAAATTATCCTCAACAGACTGAAAGACGCCCAGAACCGTTTGCCGGTATGTGGCCACTGAAGCGTCATAGTTGGCCCGCGCTTGTTCGGTAATCGCGCGGCGCGCGCCCGCGTCGAAAACGGTCTCGCCAATCGTGGGGCCCAGCGACCAGAAGCGGCTGGGCCAGGTAAACCACTGGCTGACTTGAGAGCTTTGCAAGCCGCCCCTGATGCTGAGATCAAGGCTCGGATAATAAGCGGCGCGGGCCACTCCGATCTGGGCATTAGAGGCAGCGACACGGCGCTCCGCCGAAGCTATATCCGGACGGCGCTCTAATAATTCCGACGGCAAGGCCACGGGTACTGGAGGCGGATTCGGCACAAAAGCCGCTACGGGAAGAGTAAAAGATGAGGGCGGTTTGCCGATCAACGTAGCAATGGCATGTTCGTATGTGGCGCGAGCCACGCTTACGTCCGTTTCCTGCGCGATGGCGGTATCGACTTGAGTTTGCGCTTGCGATACGTCCTCATCCGAAGCAATGCCACCCCGAAAACGCGACAAAGTCAAACTCAATGTTTCACGGTAGTTCGCGAGCGTGTCTCGCAGAATGCCGCGTTGCGCGTCAAGAGAGCGAATCTGGAAATAATCCTGCGCCAGTTCAGCTTGCGTGCTGAGGGTCGCCGTGGCAATATCGGCTGCGCTGGCTTGCGCCGCGTAAGCATTCGCGGCGACCGTGTTGCGAATCCGGTGCCACAGGTCCACTTCGTAGGAAATGCTGATCGGGAACGAAAAGTTGTTCAGAATTCCTGTGGTCGATGAGCCGCCCACGCCCGTGGAGGTTCCGCTTGAACTGCCCGTGCCGGTTCCTGTTATTCCTGTCCCGGTGCCCGCACCTGTTCCTGTTCCGGTACCCGTGCCGGTGCTCCCGCCTCCCGTGCCGACCGCGCCTCCGCCTGTTGCCGTTCCACCGCCAATCACATTGACGCCGCGCGAAGTTTGAGAAAACCGCGAGTTCGTGTAGGTGGGCGCCGCCGACACATTTGGAAAGAGAGAAGATCGCGCATACGCCACCAGCGAACGGGCTGCCCGAAAATTCGCTTCCGCCAGCGCGATATTTTGATTCGATACGGCAACCTGTTCCTCCAGCGCGCTGAGTTGCCCGTCGTTATAGATTTCCCACCACTTGCCGCGAATATGATCGTCGCCCGGCTGCGCCAGTTTCCAGCCCGCGCCTTCCTTGTACCCTTGCGGCGTTGCCTCTTTGAATGCGTTAGGCGTTTGCGCCGGAGTCTTGGCGTATTTTGGCGCTGGGTTGCAAGCCGTCAAGCAAGCCAGCACGACGCAGGCCGCTATCCATTTTATGTATTGAAAAGGCATATTAATTTTCATTGCTCACCTGCGTAATCCAGCGAAGAAGGTAAACCGGACAGTTGATCAGCTTGACATCGCCCACGGCCTGCTCCGAAAAGTATTGAACTGTTTTGCGATCCACCAGCGTTACTTCGCTCAGATCAATGACGACGCGCTGCCGCGCCCCACGCGCCTCCGCGATGGACTGCTCTAACTTAGGCAGCGCATCCTCGCTGAATCTGCCGTTCAGCAGAAGCGTAATGGAATGTTCTCCGGGGTGCGGCTGCCTTGTAATCGTGTATGACTCCATGTGATTCCTAATGGGCGGGACCGACGGCTTCGGCGGGCGCTTCCGGTTCATGCCCATGGCGCAAGCGGTTCAGCCAGGAGCTGAAGCGGTCCATGTAGAGATAAATAACGGGAGTTGAGTAAAGCGTGATGGCCTGGCTGAAGATCAAGCCTCCGACAATCGTAATACCGAGCGGACGCCTCAACTCCGAGCCTGTTCCCGTGCCAATTGCCAGCGGCAAGCCGCCCAGCAGCGCCGCCATCGTGGTCATCATGATGGGACGGAAGCGCAGCAAACAGGCCTGGAAAACGGACTCCTCCGGGGTTTTGTTATCGCGGCGCTCCACTGCCAGCGCGAAATCGATCATCATGATGGCGTTCTTCTTCACGATGCCGATCAGCAGGATGATGCCGATCAGAGCAATCACGCTCAGGTCCGTGTGGGTAATCATCAGCGCGAGAATCGCTCCGACTCCGGCGGAGGGCAGCGTGGACAAAATGGTAATGGGATGGATCAGGCTTTCGTACAGAATCCCGAGCACGATGTAGACGGCGGCGAGCGCGGCGGCAATCAGCATCGGCTCATTCGCCAGTGAGGATTGGAATGCTTGCGCGGTGCCTGAGTAGCTTGTTGAGATCGTGGTCGGCATTCCGGCTTTCGCTTCGGTCGCGCTGATAGCGGTTACGGCATCTCCTAGAGCAATACCGGGAGCCAAATTAAACGAGATCGTCACGGACGGAAACGTGCCGGAGTGATTTACGGTCAGCGCCGCCGTGGATGACTGGAAATGCGTAAATGCGGCAAGCGGCACTTGTCCGCCATTGGTGGAATTGACGTACACCTTGCGTAATCCGTCCGGGTTTTCCCAAAATATGGGATCAACTTCCATCACCACAAAATATTGATTCATGGAGGTGTAAGTCTTGGCGATCTGCCGCTCACCAAAGGCGTCATAAAGGATGTTGTCAATGGTCTGCGGAGTAATGCCCAGGCGCGACGCCGTGGGACGGTCGATAACCAGATTAGCTTCGAGTCCATTGTTCTGCTGATCGCTATTCACATCGGTCAACTCCGGCATCTTTTTCATCAGGTTTGTCAGAGCGGGAGCCCACTGCACCAGCTCTTGCAAGTTGTCGCTTTGCAATGTGTATTGATACTGAGCCGGGCTTTGGCGGCCTCCGATGCGGAGATCTTGCGATGACTGTAGAAACAGGCTCACGCCGGGAATTCTCGCCAGCTTGGGCCGCAAACGGGCGATAATCTGATCAGCCGTGACGTGACGCTCGCCCAAAGGTTTCAGCGCAATAAAGCAGCGCCCTGTATTGGTTGTCGTTCCGCCCCCGCCTCCGGTAAAAGCCTGAATGGTGGAAACGCCAGGGTCCGCCTGAACAATTCTGACCAATTGGTTGATCTTCTGCTGCATTGCCTGGAACGAAATGCTTTGGTCGCCAATAAAGTTTCCGTTCATGCGTCCGGTGTCTTGCTGCGGAAAGAAACCTTTCGGGATTCTCACATAGAGATAAACATTCAAGGCCAGCGTCCCGATACTGATGAGCAGCATGATGGCGGAATGCCGCAATACCCACCCCAGGCTTACTTCATACATCTTCAAAATGAAGTTAAAAAACTTTTCAGTCGCCAGATAAAGTTTGCCGTGCCTCTTGCCGTCTCCGAGCAGCCGGGAGCACATCATCGGCGTGGTTGTCAGGGAGATCAGGAGCGAGACCAAAATCGTTAACGACAGCGTGACAGCGAACTCCCGGAACAACCGCCCGATAATTCCGCCCATCATCAGAATGGGAATGAACACAGCTACCAGCGAGATGCTGATGGAGAGAACGGTCGAGCCAATCTCGGCGGCCCCCTTGAAAGCGGCATCCATGGCGCTCATGCCTTCTTCCCGGTAGCGCGAGATGTTTTCAAGAACGACAATGGCATCGTCCACGACGAAACCGGTCGAAATCGTTAACGCCATGAGCGACAAATTATCGATGCTGTACCCGAGCAGGTACATGATGCCGCAAGTTCCAATCAGCGATACCGGAACAGCAACGCTTGGGATCAGAGTGGACCGCCAATCGCGCAAAAAAATAAAGACCACCAGGATGACCAGCACGATAGAGATCATCAGCGTTTTTTCCACATCCCTGACGGAAGCGCGAATCGTGACGGTTTGATCAAGCGTGACCGTCAGATCGATAGACCGGTTGATGGTGGCTTTCAATTGCGGCAGCGCGGCCCTGATGGCGTCAACGGTATTGATGATGTTCGCGCCCGGCTGCCGGAAGATAATCAGCAGCGCGGCTTTTTTGCCATTTGCCACGCCCAGCGAACGCAGCGTTTGCACCGAATCCTTTACCGTAGCAATGTCACTCAGCCGGACGGACCCGCCGTTACGGTAATCGACGATGATCGGCTGGTAATCTCCCGCATGCATCAATTGGTCGTTGGCGTTGAGCAGCCAACTCCGCTTGCCGTCGGTAATGGACCCTTTCGCCTCGTTGGCGGTTTGCGAACTGATGGCCGTTCGGATATTTTCAAGTTGCAGGCCGAAGCTGTTGATCTGCGCCGGATTCACGT
>CAXUBB010000384.1:0-5406 GCA_964249105.1 uncultured Bryobacteraceae bacterium
GCGCAATACAAGATGAATATTGAGCGCTGGTTCTATTGGTATACCAACCTGAACCAAGTCGATCAGGATTGGTTCCAGGGAGCCTGTACCTGGTATTGTTACAACACGTGGATGGACAGCCAACTGGGCCAGACAAATAACCAAAACTACTCAAACGGCTTTGGCGTCCTTGTTTATCCCGGAACGGATGTGGCGCATCCGGCGGACTCCTATGGCGTCAATGGTCCCTTTGCCAGCCTACGGTTAAAAGAGATGCGCCGCGGACTGCAAGACGGAGATTATTTAACGATTGCCAACCAGATTGATCCAACGAGCGTGCAAAATATCGTCGCAAAAACCATGCCGAAAGCCCTCTGGGAAAATCCCGCGCCGGATGGCGATCCGAGCTGGTTTCGCGGACCGGTTTCCTGGAGCGCGAATCCTGACGACTGGGAAAGCTCGCGCGCGCAATTAGCGACAATCATCTCGAATTACTGTTCAAGCAAGCCTAGCTCGCAGTTCTGCCAATGAAGTAACGCTTCCCAGCGAAAAACAGCTTACAAGCCGTCTGCATTCTTCTGAATGTGGGCGGCTTTTTCTTGCTGCTACAGAATTATCCGAACGAACCAGGGCAAATCTGAGATACTCCTGACCTCGACTTCAACCTACTAGAACTACGTAGGGTCGAGGTCATTTGCGCGTAGTTCATCATTATTTCTTCACGGCGATGCTGGCGTTGTGTGTTATCAATCCCAGCGCCGCGCTGTCTGCCACCAACTGGTTTCCTTTTTCTCCTTCCGGTCCGGTCGCCGCTGGTTCAGCGGTAGACGCTTCAGGCTTGCTCGTCGATTACCCGGGCCAGGATGTTTCCACGGTCATCGATGGAAGAGGCCATCTGCACGCGGCTGACGATGGTCATTTCTATTTCACGGGCACGGGGCAACGAGCCAAATTCTTCGGACCCAACTTCATGGTAAACACAATTTTTCCGCCCACTCCCGATGCTCCGCAACAGCCTGGCGAGTACGCGGGTATTGTGCCGCCCGATGCCGCCGATCAACTAGCTACACGCCTGGCGCGCATGGGCGTCAATATTGTCCGGCTCCACTTCATCGATGGCGGGTATGCCCGGCCCGTGAGCATCTGGGACCCAACTTATCCGAACAGCACGCGGCACTTCGATCCCCTTCAGGTAAGTCGTCTCGATTATCTGATTTATAGCTTGAAACGGCATGGCATCTATTGCGATATCAACCTGCATGCCGGGAGGGTGTTCCGCTCCGAAGATGGAGTGAAAGACTACGATCAGTTTCCTGCTCTGACAACTAATAAGCCCGCCACCCAGTTCGATCCCGTGATGATACAACTCCAACAGGAGTATGCCTCCAAGTTGCTGAGCCACGTGAATCCTTATACACAGCTTCGTTTAGCGGACGACCCCGCAGTGGCGTTTGTTGAGATCAGCAACGAGGATTCCATGCTGTATTCGTTCGCCAACGATCAATTGGCTGCGTTCGCCGATGTTTCGACTTGTTTTCAAGGCATGTCATGCGGTTTACCGGCCAGTTACAGCGCGGATCTTGACCGGCTCTGGAATGCGTGGCTGCAAAATAAATACGGTTCCGATGAGGCATTAAGAGCGGCTTGGTCCCCGAATGTCAGAGCCGATGAGATTGGTAGCGATCTGTTGTTCACGGCCACTGGGCCTCTAGGTTGGACGCTGCGTTGCTTTAACAGGGCACAAGGATCTGTTACCAGTGAGCGCTCCTCGACATCTCCCGTTGGAACTGCGGCCCGCGTTGATGTCCAAAGCACATCGGGAGCCATCTGGGGAGTTCAGCTCGACCAGGCCGGGCTCTCGCTCCAAAACGGCCAACTATATGACCTCAGCATTTCTTTGAAAGGAACGAACGGCGCCAAAGTGCAAGTGGATCTGATTCAGGACCAGTATCCCTACACGTTTTATCAGGTAGCCGGAGTCTTCGCCACACAACCAACTTGGCAAACGGTGAGCACAACCTTTCAAGCCAACGTTACGAGCGCGGGTCATGTCCAGATCAATCTCAATATGGGGTCTGCCGTTGGGCAAGTCTGGATCGGCCAGGTTTGGCTGAAGCGCCACGCGGTTGGCGGACTTCTTCCAGGCGAATCGTTAGCGCAACAGTCCATCAGCCGGCAAGCGACGGCAAGCCTAAGCGCCTTCACGGTCACCCGTAACCAGGATCTGCACCAGTTCTACTACGAAACGGAACAATCGTTTTTCGATGGAATGAATAGCTATTTGCGAAACACCGTCGGCGTGAAGTCCATGATGACGGGAACCGCCGTGTTCGGCTTGCCGCTGAACGCGGATCTGGCCTCGCACCAGGATTTTGTGGATGAGCACGTATATTCCGATTATCCGTTCCTCACGGATACCCCGGGTGCTTTGAGCAATTGGACAATAGGGAATAAACCGTTCAGCGCAGACCCCTCCTTTCTTCTGTTCACCTGGGCTTCGCTGGCGGTAAAAGGTAAACCATTCACCGTGACGGAGAGCGACGAGCCTTTTCCAAATGATTATGCAGTGGAGTGGCTTCCTTGGCTAACGACGTTTGCGAACTTTCAGGACTGGGATGCGCTCATGCCGAAGTTGTATGGCAATTGGCCCGACGACTATTTCGCTGACACGCCTCCCGGTTGGACAGGCAACCACTTCTTTGCGCTCGGCGGTAATCCCATCGCTTCAGCGCAGTATCCGGTCGTATCACGAATATTTTTGGGCTCCCAAAACACTCCGGCTGCCGGGCAGATTGCGTTGCAGGCTAACCGTACAGACCTGCTGCAAAGCGATCCGAAACCGGTGACCGGCCAGTTTTTTAGCGCTAACGGTTATGCGACCTGGCAGGCGCTTGTGCATTCCATTCGGACCTCCTATGGGGACGCGCCTTCGTCCCGCACAGCCTATGCGGGTGATGCTCCGCCCGTGATTGCCAGCGATCACGGCGAATTGGCCTATGACCGAAGCGACCAGAACAAGCCCATTTATAAAGTGAACTCGCCTTATCTGCAAGCCATAACGGGATTCGTTGCAGGCAAAGCGGCGGAATGCCCAACCTCGGCGTGGCTGTTTCGCCCTCGACAGCGCCCTTTGCTTCCATCACTCTTCAACCCGTGGACGGGCAGCCGTTATTGGCTTCAAGGCGACTGTTACTGTCGGTTCTGACGCGCTATGAGAATACCGGCATGATCTGGAACGCAACCCGGACCTCTCTGGGCGATCAGTGGGGCAGCGCCCCCTCTCTGGTGGAACCAATCACGGCCGCCTACACGCTGCGTCTGCGTCCGGATTCTCATTTTTCCGTTTATGCCTTGGATGCACAGGGAAACCGGGCCAAGCAGGTTGGTGACGGAACGGGAACGCTTACTCTCTCGCTCGATACGGGCGCGGATCAAACAGTGTGGTACGAAGTTGCATCCACCGAAGCGACTCCAGCGCTTCCGGTTGCGGGCCAACCCTACTACCTGGTTGCG
Source organism: uncultured Bryobacteraceae bacterium (assembly GCA_964249105.1). Classification (GTDB taxonomy): domain Bacteria; phylum Acidobacteriota; class Terriglobia; order Bryobacterales; family Bryobacteraceae; genus Bog-105. Next base: position 3,493 of record CAXUBB010000384.1, read on the forward strand.
CGGCATAGCGGTCGATGTTTGGACGTGCAAGGCGGACCTTCCGCCACCCAGGACGGTGTTCCGCTTCAGCAATGGACCTGCTGGGGCGGCGATAACCAGAAGTGGAAGTTTATCTCCGCCCCGCAAGGCGGTTATCAGATCGCATCAAAGAGCAGCGGCAAGGCAGTTGATGTGATGGGCGGGCCTGGGTCTCTGAGCAACGGCGTTCCTGTTCAGCAGTGGTCATATTGGGGAGGAGCCAACCAGATCTGGAACCTTGTTCCCGTAGGCGATAGTTATCAGCTCCTTTCCGGGAGCAGCGGGCTTTGTCTGGACGTGGCGGGTGGTCCTGCCGCCACCGGCAATGGCGTCGGCGCGCTGCAATGGACTTGCCGGGGCGGATCGAATCAGCTTTGGCAACTGATTCCCGCCAAATAACGCGGTTCCAATCTTATGCGGCGCTGGAGAAGATCTGGTGAAGATGTTCGGCCACGATCAGATCTTCGCCGGGCTGGAGCATCCAGACGCCGACAACAATCGTATCCTCATTCCCGGTGAGTCCGCGGGTGTTTTTCATGCCGGTTGCAGGATTCAATTCGATACTCGGATTTCCTTGACGCAGGCGCTTCGCCACTTCGCGGGCGCTGATCCTGATGCGCTCGTGATCGTAGTTGAGAAGCAGGTGCGGCACATGATTGGCAACTTCGGGGACCACGATTTTTGATTGCAGAGTTGGGATTGTTTTGAGATGGTTTACGATGCGGTTCGCGCGCGCCTGAAACTCAGCCTGCATGGAATCATCCGACTGGCTTAGGAACCAATCGACTGCGGCCACCATGCCGACAATCTGTTCCTTGGCGACTTTCATGCCTCGTCCGATGCTTTCGGAGATGGGCATGTCGTTGGCTATCGCGGCGGCGATCAGGTCTTTGCGGCCCAATAATAGACCCGCGTTCTGGGGACCTCGAATTCCTTTCCCTCCCGAGAAAGTCACCAGATCGAAGCCCATCTTTGTGTAGTTCCACAGATTGGAAATTGGCGGCACATCGGCGGCGGCGTCGTTAAAGCAGGGGACATGGTGTCGATGCGCGACCCGAATCCAATCTTCGCGGCTGATTTGTCCGTCTTCGGCGGCGTTGAAAAAGTGCGCCATCACGGTCCGTTCACTAAACGCCCTTTCGTAGTCGCTCAGCGTTTCAACAGTGACGAAACGAATGCCGCAGTTCAGAAGAGCGTGATCGTAGTCGTAGCGGTGAGTTTTCTGCACGACCACTTCATTTTTGAGGCCAGTCATATCGACTGGCATCTTCCCCGGCGCTTCCGGGTTAGCGACGGTGAGGCAGGCGGCGGTGCCTAAAGTAAGCGCGGAAGCGGCGCCTGCCGTCACCAGGGCGGCTTCGCATTGCAGCTTTTTTGCAAGATACTCGCCGGAGGCTTTTTGCAGCTCAGCCAAACGGACCGGGTGTTTAGCGGCTTGTGCTACTGCCGCTTGCACCGGCGGCGGCATGATCGAGGCAGTCAGAAAGGTGTAAGTACCCGCCGCGTTGATAACTTTGGTAACACCGAGCTTGTCGTAATAGTCCACCCCCGCTTCAGCGGCAGCGTGATGATTGGCAGCCGTTGCCGGGAGACTGGCGGCGGCTCCGAAAGCAAACAGATTTTTTGCTTTTTCAAAGAAGCGTCGGCGGGTATCGGGACCTTTCATATATAGGCGATTACATCAATTTCAACTAGTGATTTGCCCGGAACGCCGGCAACCGATACGGTGGTGCGGACCGGGGGTTCCGAACCGAAGCGCCCTTGAAAGACTTCGTTCATGGCGGCGTAATCTTTCAGATCAGCCAAGTAAACCTGCGCTTTCAATACTTTTTCCATGGACGAGCCGCAATCTTTCAGTTTTTGCTCGATTTCATCCAGGACGTGTTTGGTATGTGC
>CAXUBB010000385.1:0-1417 GCA_964249105.1 uncultured Bryobacteraceae bacterium
AGCATATTGTTTACAGCGGTACGGATGGCTTGCACCAACTGTTTTACAACGGCACTTGGATTAAGCAGGATTTGCCTTAAATTAACCAGACTCGATAGGTTGTAATGTAAGGACAGAAATAGCAGGAACGGAAGGCAAATTAAAAACTTACGGATTGGCTTCCCCTTTCTAAACCCTGTAGGACTAATCACTAGGACGGCAAAGCCAACCGCTACCAAATCCGCCGCGGAGCGCTTGACCACTAATTAACTTTGCGCTCGCCCGGAGCCTCGTTCCGAGATGTCAATCCGGGCTTGCGCTTTTTGCATGAGTTCCAGAGCCGCATCTGATTCCTCGCTGCTATGAGCTTCCCGGAGCGCCTGGTTGGCGGCGTCCAAATCCTGACGGGCGCGGTTGGTATCGACCTGATCGGCGCGTTGGGCGGAATCCGCCAGAACCCGCACTTGATTATCAAAAACTTCAACAAAGCCGCCGTCGATTACGATGGCCTGCCGGTTGCCCTCGCTTCCGTAAGTGAGAATGCCGGGAGCCAAAGCGCTCAACAGGGGAGCATGGCCGGGCAGAATACCCATGTATCCGTTTTTGCCCGGCAGTTCGGCTTCGCTTACCTGCTCGTCCACAAAGAGGCGTTCCGGCGTGGCGACTTGCAACTGAAAAGTATCGGCCATGATCTGCCCTTACTTGTTCATCTTCGAAGCGGCTTCCACCACTTCTTCAATCGTTCCCTGCATGTAAAACGCCTGCTCGGGAAGACTGTCGTGCTTGCCTTCCACGATTTCCTTGAAGCTGCGAACCGTGTCTTCAAGTTTTACATATTTGCCGGGACGTCCGGTAAATTGCTCGGCGACGTGGAACGGCTGGGAAAGAAAGCGTTGAATGCGGCGAGCGCGGGCCACGGTCTGCTTATCTTCGTCGCTCAGTTCGTCAATGCCGAGAATGGCGATGATGTCCTGCAAATCCTTGTATCGCTGAAGAGTCTGCTTCACGCGCTGCGCCACGTCATAATGCTCTTCACCGACGATGTTGGGATCAAGAATGCGCGAAGTGGAAGCCAGCGGATCAACCGCCGGATAGATGCCCAGCTCGGAAATAGCGCGGGACAGGTTCGTCGTTGCATCCAAGTGCGCGAATGTCGTCGCCGGGGCCGGATCGGTGTAGTCGTCCGCGGGCACATAGATCGCCTGCACGGAAGTGATGGAGCCGCGTTTGGTGGACGTGATCCGCTCCTGCAGGTCGCCCATCTCGGTCGCCAGGTTAGGCTGATAGCCGACCGCCGAAGGCATGCGGCCCAGCAGCGCCGAGACCTCCGATCCTGCCTGCGTGAAACGGAAGATGTTGTCGATGAAAAGCAGAACGTCCTGGCCTTCTTCGTCGCGGAAGTACTCCGCCACGGTCAACCCAGTTAAACCAACGCGCA
>CAXUBB010000385.1:1427-5339 GCA_964249105.1 uncultured Bryobacteraceae bacterium
CGGTCATCTGGCCATAGACCAGAGCGACTTTCGATTTGTTAAAGTCCTTCGGATCAACAATGCCCGCTTCCTGCATTTCGAGACACAGATCGTTGCCTTCGCGGGTGCGCTCGCCCACGCCGGCAAACACGGACACGCCGCCGTGCTTCATGGCGATATTGTTAATTAACTCCTGAATAATAACCGTCTTGCCGACGCCCGCGCCGCCGAACAATCCGATTTTTCCGCCGCGCAGGTAAGGTTCCAGAAGATCGATAACCTTAATGCCCGTCTCGAACATTTCGAGCTGCGTGGATTGCTCCTCAAACAGCGGAGCTTGCCGGTGAATGGGCGCCTTTTTCTCTGTGAGAACAGGGCCCATATTGTCCACAGGCTCACCGAGCACATTAAGAACACGGCCCAGCGTTTGCTTGCCGACGGGGATGCTGATCGGCGCGCCCAGGTCATACGCCTTCATGCCGCGCACCAAGCCGTCTGTCGGTTCCATGGAGATCGTGCGTACCCGGCCTTCGCCGATATGCTGCGCGACTTCGGCGGTGATATCGATCTTGACGGGCACATCGTAGCCTTCGCTCGTCACATGAATCGCATTGAAGATGGGCGGGATGTGTCCCTCGGGAAACTGAATCTCGATGGTAGGGCCTGCTACCTGAACGACATGGCCTTCCGCTACGCCCTGTGTTGCCATTGTTGCCATAAAAACTCCAAACCTAATCTTTTATTCTTGGCGCGGTCTTACCCAACCGCAGCGGCGGCGCCGCTGACAATCTCGATAATTTCGCGCGTGATCGCCGCCTGCCGGACGCGGTTCAAATTCAAGGTCAGATCCTGAATCACGTCGCCCGCGTTTGAGCTGGCGGTGTCCATCGCGGTCATGCGCGCGGCATGTTCCGCCGAATTTGATTCGAGCATGGCGCGGTAGATCGACATTTCTATGTAGCGCGGCAGCAAGGCGCTTAAAAGCTCTTCCGGAGGCTGTTCATAGATATAATCAATCGGCTCGCCTTCTCCTTCCGGCACTTCCACCGGCAGAATCTTACGCAGCACGATATCGGGCGTCATCACGCTCTTAAACTCATTCACCGCGATATAGACAGCATCCACTTCAGCCCTGCTGTAAGCCTCTATGAGCTTGCCGGCAATCTCGCGTCCCTGCTCGATGGTGGGGCGGTCAATGATGTCCAGGTGCTCTCCGGTTATTTGCAGGCTACGCCGACGAAAATAATCCCGCGCCTTGCGGCCAATGATCTCCACTGTCAGTTCCGCGCCGCCGTGCTCGTCAATAAAACGCTGAGCGCGGCGGAACAGGTTGGCGTTAAAAGCCCCTGCTAGGCCGCGATCACTGCTTACGACAATCAACTGGATGCGCCTTTCTTCCCGCGTTTGCAGCAAAGGCAACTGCGCGGCGGCTTCATTACCCGCCGCCGCTGCCGCGACGTTCGAGAGCACGCGCCGCATCATCTCCGCGTAAGGGCGGGATGCCACGGCGCGCTCCTGAGCGCGACGCAGCTTTGCAGCCGAGACCATTTTCATGGCTTTGGTGATCTGCTGTGTATTCTTGACGCTGCGGATACGGCGTCGAATGTCAATCAGACTCGGCATCCGTTATGCCTTGTTCAACGCCTTGCGGGCTTCGTCGTCCACCTGCTCCGCATTCCGGGGGTTCTGGCCCCCAGCGGGTCGGGTACCGTTACTGCCGGCCTGTTTCGCCGCCGGTTTTTGTTCTTTGATGCTGCTGCCGAACCGGCCTTTGAATTCCGTGAGGGCGTCCGTGAGCTGGCGCTTGATGTCGTCATTCAACTCGCGCTTTTCACGAATATTTTTCAGCACTTCAGGCTTGCTGTTATCCAGGAACTGATTCATCTCCCCTTCAAAACGCCGGATATCTTCCACGGGCACATCATCAAGAAAGCCGTTATTGCCGGCAAAGATGATCGCCACCTGCTTTTCCACCGGCACCGGCGAATAGGGACCCTGCTTCAGCACTTCCACCCAGCGCTTACCGCGATTTAATTGCTGTTGCGAGGTTTTGTCGAGATCGGAACCGAATTGCGCGAAAGCGGCCAACTCACGGTACTGCGCCAGATCCAATCGCAAAGTTCCGGCTACTGCCTTCATCGCTTTGATCTGTGCGCTGCCGCCGACGCGGCTAACGGAGAGTCCCACGTTGATCGCGGGCCGGATATTCGCGTTAAACAGATCGCTTTCGAGATAAATCTGGCCGTCGGTGATGGAAATAACGTTGGTGGGAATATAAGCCGAAACGTCGCCCGCCTGCGTTTCAATAAAGGGCAGAGCGGTCAGTGATCCACCGCCCTTTTCATCCGATAACTTAGCGGCCCGCTCCAGCAAACGGCTGTGAAGATAAAACACATCGCCGGGAAACGCTTCGCGTCCCGGTGGACGGCGCAGCAGGAGAGAGATTTCGCGGTACGCCGCCGCGTGCTTCGAAAGGTCGTCATAAACGCAAAGCGCATGCCGTTTGCTGTCGCGGAAAAACTCGCCGATAGCGCAGCCCGCGTAAGGAGCGATATACTGCATCGGCGCGGGATCGGACGCGGTCGCGGCCACCACAATCGAGTAATCCATCGCGCCATGCTCTTCCAGGGTCCTGACGACCTGCGCGACCGTGGAGCGCTTCTGTCCAATCGCCACGTAGATGCAGATGACGTCCTGTCCCTTTTGGTTGATGATGGCATCGAGCGCCACGGTCGTCTTGCCGGTTTGACGATCGCCGATAATCAGTTCGCGCTGGCCGCGTCCAATCGGAACCATGGCGTCAATGGCTTTAATTCCGGTTTGGAGCGGCTGTTTGACCGGCTGTCGGTCCACCACGCCCGGAGCTAGACGTTCGATGTTAATCGTCTCGGTCGTCTGAATCGGCCCCTTGCCGTCGATCGGTTGGCCGAGCGCATTCACGACGCGGCCCACCATAGCGTCGCCCACGGGAACGGACATAATGCGTCCGGTCCGGCGCACCTGATCGCCCTCCTTGATGTGGCTGTAATCGCCCAGGAGCACCGCGCCCACCTGGTCTTCTTCCAGATTCAAAGCGATGCCAATTGTTTCCGGGCTGAATTCGATCAGTTCACCCGCCATGGCGTTTTGCAGGCCATACAAGCGCGCAATGCCGTCACCAACGCTGATAACCGAGCCTGTCTCGGAAACATTCGCCACCGCGTCATAGTTCTCGATTTGCGAGAGAAGCACGCGGGATATTTCATCCGCTCTGATTTGAGCCATACTTTTTACTTAATTCCTTTTAAAGACCGGCCGTCAATTTCTGGCGCATGCCCTCCAGCTTGCCGCGCAAGGAGGCGTCATACTCCTTCGAAGCCACGCGGGCCCGCACGCCGGACAGGAGCTCCGGGTCTACCCGATAATAGGCCCGGATAAGTTTGCCGAGCTTGGTGCCGAGAGCGCGTTCCACTTCTTCCTTCTGTTGCGGACTTAGCTCCTGCGCGGAAGCAATATCGGCTGAAATCCAGCCAAGCCGTTTATCGACTTCCGCCGCGAACTCCTGACGAATACCCGACAGGTCCTTCGTGCGGCGGTGTGAAACCACAACCAGAAGAAAATTCCGGATCAGTCGATGCAGCCCTAACTCGTCGGATAGGGCGCTGATGACTGCCGCTTTGCGATTCTTATTGATGGCCGGTGACAGAAGCGCGCTGCTCAGTTCCTTTGAGCCGGAAATCAGCGCTTCCGCCGTGCTCATTTGCTCCACGGCTTCTTCCGGCGCCAGACCGGAATTGGGAGCAAACAAAGCAGTCGCGAGCGCATGCGCATAATGCGAGGCGAGTGCGTTAATCATTTACTGCCTGCCTCGCTCCACAAGATGAATAAAATCCCCAAACGATTCGTCCCCTGAAGGAGCCGAGTCCCGCAACCGGCGCTCCGCCAGGTTAAGCG
>CAXUBB010000386.1:0-5327 GCA_964249105.1 uncultured Bryobacteraceae bacterium
CAACCAATTGAGCCGGGACGCTGCCGACGATAACCTCTGAAAAGATAACGATCTACCCCCTATCATAAAATCCAGACTGTACGAGCTTGGCAATAAAGTAACTCAGAGCAAACGGCTCCGCGAGCAGGTCACGGCGGATTTGCGCGCGGCTGAGGCGCTGCTGACAACCGTGCAAAGCGCTCATCGTAATGCGTGCGGTGTTTACGCCGAGGTTTGCGAGAAGATAGCCGCTGTTAATTGTCCTCATCCTAAACCGGCCGGAGAGAGGGACGCTCTGCCGTCCTGGCTCGAGCGGCTCAAAACCAAACGCGGCGAGGGGGTGGTTGCGGCTGTCGGCGTCGGTCTTCGAAACTGGACCATTGCTGCCCGCGAAGCATTGGGAAGCGACCGCGCCGCTTTGGAAGAGAGCAAACGGCTGCTCGAAACCCGCTCCGAACTGCGCGGGCGCCTGGATGCCCTGAAAGCGAAGGCTCGTGCGTACTCAATAGCCGAGGAACAGGGTCTTATGGCTTTGGCCGAACAGGCCCGCCAGTTGCTCTATAGCCGCCCGTCCGCTCTCGACCGGGCTGCCTTCCTCCTTTCCGAGTACGAAGCAAAATTGAACTTTCTGACGGGCAGAAGCGTAAGGAGTTAAAGGAGGGTATGGACGGACAACGCTGCCCGGCGAAGGGTTGTACAGGAACAATTGAAGACGGCTACTGTAACGTATGCGGACGCGCCCCTGAGAAACGCGTGATGCCATCTGTTTCCGTCAACGGTTCCGGACGCAGCACCCACCTGCCTAGCAGTTCACATTCCGTTGTCACCGGAACCGGCTCGTCGCCAGTGAGCCGCGCTTCGGCCGGTTCGAAAAGAACGCATCACTCCACATCGCGCACCACGCGGCGTCAACTAGGCGCGGGCCTGATCTCGCTGCCTGAACTGCCCTCGGCAGAGCCAGAGAAAAACGTCATGCCGGAACCGAAAGTTCCGGAGAATAAGCGCTTCTGCCCGAACTGCAACGCCCCGCTTCGGCGGGAAACCGGGTTTTGCGGCAAATGCGGCGCGAAGTATTCATTTGTGCCGACGCTCAAAGCGGGCGATCTGGTCACGGGGCAATATGAAGTGAAAGGCGCGATTGCCTACGGCGGCCTCGGCTGGATCTACCTGGCATTCGACCAGAGACTTTCCCGCTATGTCGTCCTGAAAGGATTGCTGAATGCGCACGACGCTTCGAGCGCCGCTACCGCGGTGGCGGAGCGCCAGTTTCTGGCGGCGGTCAAGCATCCCAACATCGTCGGCATCTACAACTTCGTTCAGCAGGGGACCGAAGGCTTCATTGTGATGGAATACGTCAGCGGCAAAACGTTGAAGCAGATCCGCCAGGAGCGCGGGCCTTTGCCGCCCGCCGAGGCCGTCGCCTATATTCATCGCATTTTGTCCGCGTTCTCGTATTTGCATAACGCCGGGTTGGTCTACTGCGACTTCAAGCCGGACAATGTCATGCTGGAGCGCGATGACGTGAAACTGATCGATATGGGCGGCGTGCGGCGCATCGATGACGGGGGAGGAGACATCTACGGCACCACCGGCTACACCGCGCCCGAAGCGGGCGAAGGCCCCACGCCTGCTTCCGATCTTTTCACCGTGGGGCGCACGCTGGCGGTGCTCCTCGCCGACATTCGCGGCTTCTCCACGGATCACAAGATCACTCTCCCTTCGCCGGATGAAGTTCCGCTGTTCGCGCAGCAGGAATCGCTCTATCGGTTTCTCCTGAAAGGGACCGCGTTCAACGCGGATGACCGTTTTGAGAATGCCGATGAAATGGCGGAACAGTTGCTTGGCGTGCTGCGCGAAATCGTTGCGGTTCAAACGGGCGTTCCACGGCCCGCTCCGAGCGATCTCTTTGGCGGCGATGTCCTGTCCTTCGAGTCGGGCGATGAAATGAGGCCGGTCAAGCCGGACTACCGCTATGTTCCCGTGCCTGCGATGGACAGCTCCGATCCCGGTCTACAGGCGGTCAGCGCCGCCAACGCTCTGCCGGACTTGAGTAAACGCGTCGTTGCTCTCCGTCTCGCCCAGCAACAAGTGAAGAAGTCCCGCGAGACGCGATTCAGGCTTGCCTCCGCTTTGATCGATACGGGTGAAACGAAGGAAGCGGGCGAGATCCTGAAAGCGCTCGGCGATGAGGATCTCTGGGACTGGCGCGTGCAATGGTATCGCGGCAAAATGAATCTCGCGGCGGGAAACCCGCAAGAGGCTCAAAAGAACTTCGATCAGGTTTACTTCGATCTGCCTGGAGAAACAGCGCCGAAGATGACGCTCGGGCTCGCGGCTGAACTGGCGGGAAATATTGACCTGGCGATTCGTATGTATGACATCGTTTCCCGCGTGGACGATTCGTGCGTTTCCGCATCGTTCGGCCTTTCCCGCTGTCTGCTGAAAAAAAACGACCGAAGCGGGGCGGTGCAGGCGTTGGAGCGCATTCCGCAGAGTTCCGGTCTGTACCTGCGGTCACGCGTTGCCGCCGCTTACGCGCTGATTGCGGCGGAGGGCACGCCTCCGATGGCGGCGGATTTGAGCCGCGCCTCTCTCATCACGGAGAGCCTTGCTCTGAACGGATGGAGCCGCGTTCAACTAAACAGTCAGATCATCAGCACGACGCTCGATCTGGTCCGCCAACGGAAGCTTGCGCGGGATGGGTCGGTACGCGTTTTGGGATGCAAACTCAACGAAACGGACCTGCGCCTAGGGCTGGAACGAACGCTGCGCTCCATGGCGCAACTGACGACGGGCCATGAACGCGTCCAGTTGATTGATCAGGCGAACCAGATTCGCCCGCGCACTCTGTTCTGAGGACGGAATCACTATGCAATGTCCTTACTGCGCCGCGACCCTTCCTGATGACGACCTCTTTTGCGAGGAGTGCGGCCAACGCCTCCAATCGCCGGACCCGCCAGCGTCCGAGGGGGCGCTCTGCCTTTGCGGCGCTCCGGACGATCAACTGGACGCGGACGGTTACTGCCTGAGTTGCGGAAGGCGCTGTCGTCCCGCTGTTTCGGATCATGTGGAAACGGAGATCTCTTCGGAACTGGCGGCGGTCTCGGATCGCGGTCTGCGCCACTCCCGGAACGAGGATCGCTTCGCCGTGCGCGCCGAGAGCGATGGAGCCATTCTCGTCGTCTGCGACGGTGTTTCGAATTCCGGCAACGCCGAGGAAGCGGCGGCGCTCGCTTGCGCAAGTATCGCAACGGCGCTGGTCGGGGGCGCATCACTCTCCGATGTCCTGGCGGAAGCGCAGCGGCAGATCGCGGCGTTGGGTCGGCCCGATGCTCTCGGAAACTGCCCTTCGACCACAGTTGTCGCGGCAATGGCAACTTCCGATGGGGTGAAAATAGCCTGGCTCGGCGATAGCCGCGCTTACTGGATCTCACAAGAAGGCGCAACGCAGCTCACCTCTGACCACTCCTGGGTGAATGCGGTTGTTTCCTCCGGCGAACTGACACCCGCCGAAGCCGCAAAATCGCCGCAAGCTCATGGAATCACGCGCTGGCTCGGCGCGGATGCGGACAGCAATATGCGGCCCGACATTGTTGACTTTCACGTGCCTGGGCCGGGAGCGCTGCTTTTATGTACTGATGGGTTATGGAATCACGCTCCGCAACCGGAGGACATGGCGGCGCTGTGGCACGAATGTTCATCGGAAGGCGCAACGGCGCTACATACAGCGCGGCGGCTGATTGAATTTGCAAATGGCAAGGGCGGGCAGGATAATATCACCGCCGCGCTGCTCCGTTGGGGAGCGCCCCGTTAAACTATGGCAAACGAATTTACAGCTCAGGTCTTTCAAAACGAGTTTCTGCCGTCCGGCACGGGCGAAGTGCATGCCATCATGACGGTCACGGCCAAGGAGGCCACGCGGCCCGCGGCGCAGGGCCGTTTGTTCGGCATCATTTGCGACTGTTCCGGCTCCATGGAGGGACAGAAGATCGTCGCCGCTCGCGGCGCGATGGCGCGGCTCATCCAGATGCTGCCGCCCGATTGCGGTTTTTTCGTCATCGCGGGATCCGATACGGCGCGCCTCGTGTATCCCCTGGCGCTCGCCACCGATGAGCACAAAGCGCGCGCCATGGCCGCTGTCCGGCAGATTCAGGCGCGTGGAGGCACCCTCATCTCGCTATGGCTGCGTGAAACGCTTCGCCAGTTCCAGAGCGCGGCAGGCACGCTGCGGCAGGCGTTGCTGCTGACCGACGGCCAGAACGAAAAAGACAATGCTCCGTATCTCCAAAAGGCGCTGAGTGAGTGCGAAGGCGCGTTTCAATGCGACTGCCGGGGCGTCGGCACGGATTGGGACGTGGCGCAGTTGCGCGCCATCGCCGCGAAACTGATGGGAACCACCGATATCATTCCCACCCCGGAACACATGGAAGCGGATTTCCGCCTCATTCTTGCCAAAGCCATGTCCAAGTCTGTCAGCGACGTATTTATCAGGCTGTGGACGCCGCAGGGCGCCCGCGTCAAATATCTGAAGCAGGTCAGCCCGGAAATTGTCGACCTCACGGCTAAAGCGCGGCAGCCCAAACCGCAGATGCAGGAGTTTCCGACCGGCGCCTGGGGGCAGGATGAATCGCGCGATTTCCATTTCTGTATCGAGGTGCCGCCTGGGGCCGTGGGCGATGAAGTGCTGGCCGGACGCGCCAGCCTGGTCTGCAACATTAATGGAACCGAAAATAAGTTCGCCGAAGGACGCATTCTCGCCATCTGGACCGATGATGAAGCCAAGTCCACCAAAATCAACCAGGTCGTTGCGCACTATACCGGCCAGGCCGACCTGGCGCAATCCATACAGGAGGGTCTGGAAGCGCGAAACCGGGGAGATACCGAGAAAGCGACCGTTCTGCTCGGCAAAGCCGTCCGTATCGCTCATGAGTCCGGAAATGAGGTAACCGCGAAGCTGTTGCGAAACGTAGTTGATATTGACGACCCAGCGACCGGCACCGTGCGGCTGAAACGCGGGGTCTCGAAAGAAGCGGAGATGATGCTCGATACGCGCTCCACCAAAACGGCCCGTATCGTGAGGACATCATAGGAAGGAACGGCATGCCAGTTTACTCGTGTCCCAAGGGACATGCTTCGGCGGAAGAAGACTTCTGCTCTGAGTGCGGCGCGAAGATCAACGGAGGGGGAAAGGGCGCAAATATGCCTGCGTCGTCTATTTCAGCCCAGGGCGCGTGCCCGGATTGCGGGAGCCCCCGTCCGACGGATGGAGGGGTGTTCTGCGAAGTGTGCGGCTACAATTATCAGACTGGCGGACACGGTGAAATTCCCCTGGCGGCAGTTGCGCCCGC
>CAXUBB010000387.1:0-5314 GCA_964249105.1 uncultured Bryobacteraceae bacterium
CTTTCTCCTCTATGCCAGCTTGCAGTATCAAAACGAGGTGTGAATGCCACCCCTCGTCAAGACGCTGAAGCATGTTGGCAATGGCGGGGTCGCGCCAAGCCCGTACGGCTAACTCGGTGAGCACCACTAGCTGTTCAGGAGCATCTTGTAGACGCGCCCTGATATCAGCAAACTCAGCCCGGAGCCTTTTCAGAGCTGAAGCCGAAGTGTTCACGACAACTCGAGATTGACTCAGCTCCTGCATCAAATAGATAACGACACCTTGGATCAGAGCTTCCTTATTCGGAAAGTAGTAGTGCAATGTGGCGCTATTGATACCGACCTTAGCGGCAACCTCTCTCGTGCGTAACCCCTCAAAGCCCTTCTCCGCGAGAAGCAGATACGCTGCCCGCACGATTTCGAGGGAGCGTTGACGGCCCACTTCCGAGCCTTGGTGTAATTCAGCAGGCACCACAGCACCCTGCCCATAAGCCTTCTCACGATTCTGAGGACGAACTGGCCTTTGTTTCACACTCCGGATCGTCTCATTTTCAGTAATGAGTTTATAACGATCCAAACCATAAGCAGTGCATACGCCCAAAAAAAGGCGACACGGAGCCAATGCGTACTCATGAGTTGATAGTATTTCGGCAGCGACATACCGTTCGGTGTCGCCATAGCTGCTTGGACCGGGGCCCAGAAGACCGCTGTTAAAGCGTGTACGACTATTTGCAAGAGTAAGCCCAACCACATGAAGCGCTTCGGAACGCCTGGAGGAGGGATGACGAGTAGCGCGATTGAGCATACGAGCATCATCCCGACAGGAATGAACGCCGGCCACATATCATGCCACCAGGCAAGATGGTAGTCGTGGAAATGACTGGCATCGACGAGAGGCCATAGAGGATACACAGCGATTTGGGTAAACCATACAATGCCAGCGTTCCAGACGCTAAGGAAAGCGGCGGCCAACAGTAAAAGTGAGGATTTTTCCATGTTGTTCTCCAGATTGCTTGTCAAGCAAGTGCTTGATTGATAATACATAAGAATTGATTTTCAGTCAAGCAGTTGCTTGAAACCTATGTTCCTTTAAACAACTTGCCTTCCAGTTAAGCCCATTGCGCTATAAGATGAGGCATGAAGTTAGCAGACCGCATGAGCCGGATTGGAGTCGAATCCGCCTTCGATGTTCTCGTTCGCGCCAAGGCGTTGGAAGCAGCAGGCCGTCATGTTATTCACCTTGAAATCGGAGAGCCCGATTTTCCGACGCCCCGGCATATTATCGAAGCAGCCAAAACTGCTCTGGACGAAGGCTGGACTCACTACGGCCCGACCCAAGGGTTACCTGAGTTGCGCGAAGCTATCGCGGCTTACGTAGGGCGAACCCGCGCTATTGAAGTCGGCCCCGAACACGTTTGTGTGGTTCCCGGCGGCAAACCCATCATCTTCTTCCCCATGCTCGCCTTGCTCGAACCCGGCGACGAGGTGATCTATCCTGATCCCGGTTTTCCGATTTACCGGTCCATGATCAACTTTCTCGGCGCAAAGCCCGTGCCCATTCCGTTGGTGGAAGAACGCGGCTTCTCCTTCGACCTGAACATCCTTCGTGACCTCCTCACCGACCGCACGCGCCTCTTGATTCTGAACTCGCCGCAGAACCCGACCGGAGGCTTAATTCCCGAAGAAGATATCCGTGAGATCGCGGCGCTTGTCGCCGGTCGCGACCTAATAATTCTTTCCGATGAGATCTACTCCCGTCTTTACTACACCGATGAGCCGCCGTTTTCGATTGCCGCTCTCCCCGGCATGCAGGAAAAAGTCATTATTCTCGACGGCTTCTCCAAAACTTACGCCATGACCGGCTGGCGCATTGGCTACGGCGTCATGCCAGGATGGCTCGCTGAAGCGGTTAATAAACTCATGGTGAACTCTAACTCCTGCACTGCCACCTTCACGCAGCGAGCCGCTCTCGCTGCGCTCGCTGGGCCGCAAACAGAAGTCGAGCAGATGCTCGCGGAATTCCGTCGCCGCCGTGACGCTTTCTGTTCCGCGCTGGACCGCATCCCCGGCTTCCGTTGCCCCTTGCCCCAAGGCGCTTTTTATGCTTTCGCCAATGTGCATAAAACAGCGATATCTTCGAAAGAATTAGCCGATCTCCTATTAAACGAAGCGGGTGTGGCCTGCCTTAGTGGTGAATCTTTCGGTAAGTACGGGGAAGGTTATTTGCGCTTCAGCTACGCCAACTCACTCGAAAATTTATTGGAAGCTGCCCGGCGTATAGAAGCGCTCTCCCCGCAATTTAAGTCAAATCGCACATAAAACGGAAAATCGTCCGCAACGCAAACTGCTATTTGTGAGTCGAGTAGTGGAAGAGTCGTCCGCAAAATATACAACAAATGAAAAAATTGCTGTTTCTGCTATGGCTGCCGCTGACGGCATTCGGCTCAACGGTCTATACCTTTTCCGAGCCGACCGCCGGTGGAACGCTCGGCTTTACATATACTGCGCCCGACTATCTCAATGAGCCATCGGTATGGATCTCGCCCTGGAGCTTTACGGCGTGTGATACCGCGGATTTGCAGAGCTGGAATTGCAGCAGCGCCATTTTGCGCGAGTCCACGCTGCCGAATGGACAAAGCACGGTTTCAGTTACCTTCAACTTAGTGGATCGAAGCGCAACAGGTTTTGGGACTACTGACCAGATCAATGAGAGTTTTACAGGGGCAACGCTCACCAATGATGGAACCTGGAGCGCCTTTCTGAGCAACGCTACTTTTACTGTTCATGATCCGCCAGATGCCATTACGGCGAGCCCGGAACCGGCTACTTGGGGACTGCTGACGCTGGGTGCGATTCCAGGCTTACTCACGCTATATCGCCGCAAGATGCAATAAAGCTGACGCGGATGGCTTCACAATCAGCGATTAGCGGCAAACAGGCAGGCGCTTACAACGGTATCCCGCCCAATCTTATGCAAGCGATCATACTTACCTATGAGAACGCTGATTGGGCTAAGCTTCAGGCTGCTTTGCGCAAGTCCACGCTGCGGAATGAAGACGTGCTGCGCATTATCCATTCCTGATCTGGACTAAGATTGAGCGTACCAGTTTCGCAGACGGACGTCGATGCCCGTGCCGGCGAGAAGTTGGGCGAACTTATTAGTGTCTTGTCCACGGTAGTGATAAGGATAAACAATTTTCGGGTGAAAGGCTTTTACGGCGTCAGCGGCCTCCTCCACAGGCATTGTGTACGGCAGGTTCATACACACGAAAGCGACATCAATATCTTTCAGTTGACGCATTTCAGGAATATTTTCCGTGTCGCCCGAAATGTAAAAGCGTTTTGCTCCATAGGTCAGCACATAACCGTTGCCCCGGCCTTTGGTGTGGAATAACTGCCCCGGCGCCGGGCCGCGTTTTTCGTTATACATCGGCACGGCCTCAATGGTCCAGCCGTTCCAGTGCGCCGTTTCGCCGTTGCTTAAAACCTCCGCGCTCGTGATGGTTTTCGCCACGGCGGCAGGAGCAATGATTTTCGTGCCGGAGCCGGAAAGCTCTTGCACTGCCCCTGGGTCCATGTGGTCCTGATGAATGTCCGTAATCAGGATAAGATCGGCTTTCGGTTTTCCGGTGAACAATTTCGATGGTGAGGGATCAACATAAATTGTTTTCCCGCCGGCGGTCAGCGTGAAACTGGCGTGTTGGATCGGCGTTATCGTCACCGGACCCGCTCCAGTGCTGATCTCATCCGCAACCGCGCTTGGCAGCAGAACAGCAACGGCCAATAGGGAAAACATCAGAATCCTTTTCATGTACTCGGATTTTATCTAACCCGTGAAGGGAGACGCCCCTTGCGCTCCGAACCAATGGTAAGCGGTGTGTCCTCCGCCTAAGATCCACTCCTGCGGTTCGCTGTTTCGCAGCCAGTCAACCGGTTCCGCCAAGGGCATCAGCCTGGACGCGCTGGCGAAGGCTTGCTGGATGGCGGTTCGTTGCTCCGGTCCTACCGCATTGGGCGCGGCGGAAACAAACAAGGGAGTGCCGCTTCGCCCGAGCAAATCAAGCCATTGGCGGTTCATCTCCCACGGCACTTGCTTCGTGAGACCCACGCAATCCGCATCCACGGCAAAGAACGCGCCGTGTTGCGGAGCGCGAAAGGCCAGCGTGTTTACTCCCATTTTGCGCGTACGGTTCCAATCCCGGCCGCTCGTGTCATCGCCAATCCGCTGCAATTCGAACAGTCCCGCGCCAAGATGCCCCACCGTATTGCAGCCCAGCAGCAGAGCGCTGCCCGCCGCCTCCCGCAGCGCCCGGTACAGATCCCGGATGGTTTCGGCATTCGTGCGGGTTCCGTCCGCGAAGCCCCAATCGGGATCGGTTATCACCGCGCCCATATTGAATCCCCAGCGGCCCAGCAAATCATACGTGGAGAAATCATGTTTGATTAGTCCGTACCCCCAACGCACCGCCGTGCGGATATCTTCCCGTATTTTTTCCAAGGCTTCCGGCACGGTCGGATCAATCGTGTAAGCCTGTTGTTTGGAGTGCTCACGCGCGCTATTGGGAGAATTCAAGCGCCAGCCTTGGGGTATTTCCTCTCTGGTGAACAAAGGCCGTATCCAAAGTCCCGTCTGTACGCCGATGCGCCGCATATCGGACGCGAGCTGAGGCATATCGGGGAATTTGTCGTTCCCACGCGACCAAGGGCCCGCCGTCGCGTTCGGCGACCAGCCGTCATCAATCACCATAAACGGCCGGTTTTCATTCGAGGCTGCCCATGAAGCGACCCGCTCGGAATCATCGCGAATATCCGCCGCGGAACTCTTGCCGTACGCGTAATACCAATTGTTGCCTCCGTACACCGGCGCAGCGGGCAGGCGGGGAGTCTCGCACATACGGCGACAGAAGCGTTTCGCCGCTGTAAACGGTTTGGCTTCGGGATAGAACTCGGCAATCACCGAGGCAACAGAAAGCTCCCGTCCTCCCAGTTTTACACCGCGCCCGCCATTGCGCAGATCGAGCCAAAGCGAAACCCCTGCTGGGTCCGCCTGCCAAAAACAAAGTGCTGCGGGACCTGTCTTCACGCCGCACGCCACCGTCGAGTTGCCGTCACACGCTAGAAAGTACCAGGGCATCACGCGCTCAGGCTCGGTGCCGCGCCAAGCCAAATCTCCATACGAGCGCTCCCAATGATCTCCGAGATACTGCAAGTTCAAGGGCGACTCAACTTGCCAGCGTAGATGAAGGCGGAGAACAGCGGTCTTCGGAGAGCGCAGTTTCACATCGCAGCCGTTCGCTCCCTGTATTGTTTGAACTTCCACATCCCGGTCCTGCCA